>DCQY01000132.1 GCA_002323995.1 Akkermansiaceae bacterium UBA1506
CTCGTTAATCCTCGGCAGAGTTGGCCTAATGAGGCCGCTAAGGCGACAGCTGCCGATGCGGACTTGGTGTTGCGGGACCTAGAGGTCTTCGAAACGCTTGACCAAGCATTGAATGACTGTCACTGCGTTTTTGCTACGACAGCTAGAGACCGTTCTTTGAACATACCTTTTATGCCGGTGGGCGATGCAGTCGTTGATGCGAAAAAAGGTATCGGCAAAGGGCAGCAAGTCGCATTTCTATTTGGACCAGAAGCCTCCGGCCTCGCCAATGAGGCGATTGCCCGGGCAGATCGGCTGCTGAAGTTCCCAACCAATCCCGAGTTCAGCTCCCTCAATCTCGCTCAAGCCGTTTTACTGTTGGGATGGGAATGGCGAAGAAGTTCACAGGATGTGGAGAGTTTTCCTCAGACAGAAGCAATAAACCGAGGTCAGTTGGAAGCTTTCCTTTTGCGGTTAGAGTCAGAATTGGAGAGTAAGGGCTTTTTCCTGACCAGCGACATGAAGCCTCATAGCGCGAAAACCTTGCGTTCCATCTTTTCCAAGGCTCGACTCAACGATTCGGAGGTAAAGATGCTGCATGGTGTTCTGTCCGCACTTACAAAACCGGTTAATATCGGCTCAGTCAGTGACGCTGCTGAGTAACAACTGACCTTCGCCTTTCAACCTGTCGTTGATGGACGACCGCAATCGCTCCACACCTCGACGGATGCGTGCTTTTACAGTGCCAAGGGGGCTGTCGATTCGCTCTGCGATTTGCTTTTGAGTTAAGCCCTCAAAATAGGCCAGTTCGATGACCTCGCGCTGATCGGGAGAGAGTGAGACTACGGCCGAACGCAGCACCTGACGGGCGTCTGATCGGTAGAGAACTTCACGCCCCGTGGTGCGCCCATCCGGCTTTTCACCTTCCAATTTGGCCTCAAACTTGTCGTAGAGAGCGCTGCGACGTTGAACGCTGCGAACTCTATCTATGGCCCGGTTGCGCGATGTCGTGCAGATCCAGGTCACAAGGCTGCCCTTTTGAGAGTGATAGGTATCAGCCTTTTTCCAAATCGTAGCCAGCACCTCATTCATCACATCCTCAGTGTCCTCGTAGTGGTTTAGGACTTTGAAAGCTGTCGAGAAGATCAAGGCCGAATACTTCTGGGTAAGTTCGCTAAAGGCGTCTTGTTCTTTGTTAGCAACCCGGCGCATCAATTCTGCTTCGGCTTCGCGTTCGAGAGTTTTTTCTGAGTTAGACATGATACAGTTTTCGATTGTTTGACGAATAGTTGTCCATAAACAAACCATAGACAAGAAAAAAGTTTAGAAAATTTCGGAACGCTTACCCTCCAGTGGTGCGTAGAGTTAGGAAGAAGCGCAATTCCAGCTAAGATGCCTACGAAAGAGCAATACTACGAAATTAGTGCCGTGGCCCGCATGACGAGGCTTTCTTCACATGTTCTGCGGGTCTGGGAGAGGCGCTACAGCGTTGTAGAACCAAGGCGGAGCGATAATCAACGCCGTCAATATTCCCAGACGGACGTGGATCGTTTAATTCTTCTGAAACGCCTCGTCGACAGTGGCCACGCCATCGGAAGCATCGCCCGGCTCGGCATGGACCAACTGGAGGAGCGAATCGAGAAATTGGAAGAGTCTGGTCCTGACCATGGACAAATCGGGATAAATTCGACAAACGCTGTACAGCGAATCGGTCTAATCGGGACTTCTATCCGACAATCCGTCCGCGAAGCGGCCGATGCGGACGAAAATCTTAGGATCGTTGGAGAGTTTGAAGATCTAGATGATCTCGAAAAAAGTCTCCAACCAGGTTCGATCGAAATCATCTTTTACGAAAAAGACACACTTTTCATGGAGGATCTGCCCATGATCCGTCACTCGATCGAATCCGTCGGTGCTGGGCGAGCCATTGTGATCTATCGCTTTGCCGAGGGAAAGGTTCTCGAATCTACGCCGGGTAGTGGAATCACAGCCCTTCGGGCTCCCATAGAGACGGCCGGCGTCAAGCTAGCCCTTGGGGTTCAACTGCAACCTGTATCATCTGGAGAGACGCGTGAGATATCGTTTCACGTCGACGAAAACATTCCCCCTCGTATGTTTTCTTCAGAGGATTTGATGCGATTTTCCAAGATTTCACCCTCCTTGCAATGCGAGTGTCCGCGGCATCTTGCCACAATTCTTCGGAGCCTGATCGCGTTTGAGGAGTATAGCAGAAAGTGTGAGAGCAAAAATGTTGAAGACGCTGAATTGCACGGTTTCCTTCACCTGACAACTGCTCAGTGCCGTTTCGACATGGAGAAAGCGCTCGCAAAAGTCCTAACCCACGAGGGCATCCGCTACTGAGAACGAGCCGACCGAGGCGTCGGTTTAATTTGTTGGTAGCTAGTCCCGAGCGGGGCGGAAAGGCGTTTACTTTCGACAGGATCCATCTAGGTTGCCGGTCTTCGGTTTCCGATTCTCCCGATGTCTGTTGAACTGACACGAAATTTTTCAATAATTGCCCACATTGACCACGGGAAAACGACCCTTTCGGATCGTCTCCTTGAGTCGACGCAGACTATTTCTCAGCGTGAGGCGCAAGATCAACTCCTCGATTCCATGGAGCTTGAAAGGGAGCGCGGGATTACGATCAAGTCGCATCCGGTGACAATGAGCTACGCTGCGAATGAAGGCAAAGTTTACCAGCTCAATCTGCTGGATACCCCCGGTCATGTTGACTTTTCCTACGAAGTGAGCCGTAGCCTCGCTGCCTGCGAAGGTGCCTTGCTGCTGGTAGACGCAGCTCAAGGAGTCGAGGCTCAGACCGTTGCCAACGTTCATCTCGCTCACGAGGCTAAGCTTCATGTCATTCCTGTGATCAACAAGATTGATCTGCCCAACGCGGATGTCCCGGCGGTTAAGAAGCAGCTTGAGGACATCCTCGCAATTCCGGCAGAAGAGGCTATCGAAGCCAGCGCGAAGATGGGGCTTGGTATCGAAGATATCCTCGAGGCCGTGGTCGAGCGCATCCCCGCTCCCTGCGAACCGGAAGATGAGCTACTTCGGGCTTCAGTTTTTGACTCCGTCTTCGACACCTATCGCGGTGTGGTCAGTTATGTCCGCGTCATAAGTGGTGAGGTCAAACGTGGCACGGGCATCAAAACGATGGCTACTGGTAAGACTTATGAGGTCAAAGAGGTGGGCGTGTTTACTCCAAAGCAAACTGCTCGCGATTCGCTTAAAGCGGGAGACGTGGGCTACCTCATCGCCAATATGAAGACTTCATCCGAGGTCAAGATTGGCGATACCATAACTGAGTCCCGCAACCCTTCATCTGAACCACTTCCCGGGTTCAAGGATATTCAGCCGATGGTTTTCAGCGGTATTTATCCCGTCACGACTGACGATTTCGAACAGCTCAAGCTCGCTATGGGCAAGCTGCAGATCAACGACGCAGCTTTCAGTTATCAGGCGGAGAGCTCGACTGCGCTGGGCTTTGGTTTTCGCTGTGGATTCCTCGGGCTGCTTCACATGGAGATTGTTCAGGAGCGACTTCGTCGTGAGTTCAACATGGATGTGATTTCGACCTACCCTGGGGTTGTTTACAAGGTTAAGAAAACAGATGGTGAGGAGATCGAAATCGACAACCCAACTTTCCTTCCAGAGCCGCAACTGATCGAGGAGATCCTCGAACCTACCGTGAAAGCATATATCATGGTGCCAAACGATTATATCGGCGACATGATGAAATTGGTTGCCGAAAAGCGTGGCCAGCTTGTGAACACGGAGACGCTCGATGCCAATCGTGTGCTCCTCACAGCCATTTTGCCGCTCAACGAGATCCTGGTAGACTTTAACGACCGCCTCAAGAGCATGACTCGGGGCTACGGCAGCATGGATTACGAGCATTCCGATTATCAACCCGGCAAGCTGGTTAAGATGGATATGCTCATTGCCGGAGAGCCGGTCGATGCTTTCTCAGTCATCGTTCACCACGACAAGGCTGAATCCCGTGGGCGGCAACTGGCGGCCAAATTGAAGGATGTCATTCCCCAGCAGCTTTTCGTCGTGGCGATTCAGGCGACTATCGGAGGTAAAATCATTGCCCGAGAGTCAATCAGTGCGATGCGTAAGAACGTGACCGCGAAGTGTTATGGCGGTGATATATCGCGAAAGCGCAAACTCCTCGAAAAGCAGAAAGAAGGTAAGAAGAAGATGAAGGCTATCGGTAAGGTGAATATCCCCCAAGATGCCTTTATTAAGGTTCTAAAGACCGACTGATTTTACGGTTTATTAATCCGGATAATACCCCCCTAATAACATGTTTTTTTTCAAGAAGGTGAGCGCTGAAGAACTGGGCGAAAGGCCCCTCGATCGCAAGGGTCGCAAGGAAGGTAAAGCTCTCATTAAGGGCATTCGAAAATTTCTTCGATATAACGACGATCTCATTGCTGATAAGAGTAAAGAATCGATCGCCGAGAAACGGACTGCCTTTTCCAAGGCCCTGAGCGATCGCTCATCAAAGCGCAAAGACCTCGAAAAATTGGCCGAAGATCTCACTGAGACCTGCAAAAAGTCAGTCAAGGACCACAAGGCTTCCGCTTGGAAAGAAAATATCGAGATCATTTTCGTTGCTGTCGTCATTGCAATGGGGATCCGAGCTTATTTTATCCAACAGTTCAAAATTCCGACCGGTTCGATGCAGCCGACACTGAACGGAATAATTGCCTATCCAACAGAGGATATGAACCCCCTGTCAGAACGCCATGCTCCCTCTGGTTACGAGCGCCCGTCTTTTCCGCAGCGCCTCTGGGATAAGTTCTGGTTTGGTCGCAGTCACGTCGACTGGGTCGTTGACGATGACGATATCCTGATCCTCAAGCCTGAGAATCTATACAGCAAAACGCACCTCCTCTTTTTTCCGCGAACCTATCTCGTCACTGAGAATGGTCAGAAGTTCAGCGCTCCCGGAACGCAGTCACGGGTTGAGATGCTGTTAAACCGCAA
Organism: Akkermansiaceae bacterium UBA1506; assembly: GCA_002323995.1. Classification (GTDB taxonomy): domain Bacteria; phylum Verrucomicrobiota; class Verrucomicrobiia; order Verrucomicrobiales; family DEV007; genus Arctic95D-9. Next base: position 4,984 of record DCQY01000132.1, read on the forward strand.
CCTTCAGAGGGTTCCGGGGCGCTCCCTCGTCTTTTCGGTCGAGAAGGGGCAGACGATAGCCAAAGGCTACGTGGACACCGGTGACCAACTTGTGGTAAACAAATTTGCTTACCACTGGGTTCTGCCCAAGCGCGATGATATTTATGTTTTTAACACGCAGGGGATTCCGGGTATCCAGCGCAATTTACTGAACGAGGAGAGGCGAAATGGTATTTCTCCAAGTTGGGCGACCGAGCCACGGCAAGGTTCGCAGCACTACATCAAGCGTCTCGTCGGAGAACCTGGAGACACTATCGAAATTCTAGGGCCCGGATTCCTGATCAACGGTGAAGCACCCTCGGAAGCGGGTATTCTTCGTGTAATGGCGCAGGAAGGTTATTATACCGGCTACGTTCGACGGGGAATGAGCAAGGTGACCCTGCCAGAGGGTAAGTTTTGGGCACTTGGGGATAATAGTGCTAATAGTTCTGACTCGCGCGACTGGGGCACCGTACCGCAGCAGGATATCGTGGGGCGGGCAGCCTTCGTTTACTATCCGTTTGGGCATCACTTTGGCCCGATTGATTAACTTGGTAGGAGGCTCAGACATTGAAACTCATCACGGACACCGCCGAAGAAATCGTTCGCCGCAGCGGTTCCAATCTTGCGTTCGCGCTTGCGGTTCTCCCTGCCAGAAAGCGCCGCGATATGGGCATTTTTTATGCTTTTTGTCGAGTCGTGGATGACCTTGCTGATGATCTGGATCATTCAACCAATGATCGAAAAGAGGGTCTGGAGCGCTGGAGAAAGTTAATCTACGGGGAGATAGAGCAACCTTTGCGGGGAGTTGAAACTGAGTTTGTTGAACTTTGCCACCGCCGCGCGCTCCCCGTCGATGATCTGGAAGCGATTGTTACCGGAGTGGAAATGGATCTTGATCCACAGGAGTTTCAAACCCATGAAGATCTGAAGCATTACTGTTACCACGTTGCCAGTGCCGTGGGTCTGGTGAGTATCGAGATTTTTGGTTACGAGGACCCCGCCACCAAAGACTATGCTGAGCAGCTAGGCTATGCGTTGCAATGGACTAATATCCTCAGAGACGTCGGCGAAGATTCACGCGAAGGGCGGGTTTTTCTGCCAAAGGACGTGATGGAGCAGTTTGGTCTGACAACAGAATCTGTGCTTTCTGGTAATCCTGATAGGGCGGCATTTCTTCGCCTGATGGAGGACCAAACTTTTGTTGCTCGTCGCTTTTACGAATCCGCTAGGCGTGCCCTGCCCGATCAGGATCGAAAATCGATGCGATCTGCCGAGCTGATGCGTAGAATTTATAGTGCGATTCTCGATCGCATGGAAGCAGATGGGTATCACGTCTTTGAAAAACGATACCGCCTCTCCAAAGCCCGCATGATAATGGAATTTCTCCACGCCAAATTTGTTGGTTAGTTCGCATGGACTTTGTTCGTTTCAAACATGCCCGCTTTTCGGCACGCCTTCCGGCAGACTTTCGCTATTCTCTGAGCCATTATTGGATGTATCCCGAAGAAGAAAGTGAAGATGTCTGGCGAGTCGGATTTACCAAGTTTGCTACTCGCATGCTCGGGGAATTGGTTGAAGCTCGCTACGAAGTCGAGCAAGGCGGCATCGTCTCATCGGGACAGCAGATCGGATACGTAGAGGGTTTCAAAGCTGCGAGTGACTTGTTCTGCGTCATAGATGGAACCTTTGAAAGAGGTAATCCGATTCTTGAAGAAGACGCTTGTATTGTGAAGAGCTCACCTTACGTCGACGGCTGGCTCTATTCTGTTAAGGGCGAACCTGAAGAGGGTAGCGTCGATGTGCATGGTTACGTGGAGCATCTTGAAGTTTTGATCGAGAAAATGCAGCAGGAGGGCTATTGAACCCGGTTCTTACCATGCAGATTGAATGGAAGTTAGTGGTTCTGCCGGTTTGCGGCTAAATTTGGACGTTGAATCTTTGACGTTGATTGTTGAATGTTATCGGATGCCTTCTTCTTACATCATGGTTGGTGGATTTCTTGGTGCCGGTAAAACCACCCTGATCCAACGATTTGCCAAGTACATCGATGGCAAAGGACGTAAGGTTGGCTTGATCACCAATGATCAAGGGGCGGGTCTGGTGGATTCTATGATTGGCCGATCCAACCAGTTTCCTGTTGAGGAGATTTCGGGAGGGTGTTTCTGCTGCCGATTTAATTCGCTGATCGATGCTGCGACCTCTTTGACGGCAGAAAACCGACCTGATGTCTTCCTTGCGGAGCCGGTGGGGAGCTGCACCGACCTCGTTGCGACGGTAAGCTTGCCTCTGAAGCAGATCTATGGTGATGACTATCGCGTTTCGCCTTTGAGTGTCCTTGTTGATCCAGTGCGGGCAGGACAGATTCTAGGCCTCATTGAGGGGAAAAAGTTTTCCGATAATGTAACCTACATTTATCGCAAGCAGCTTGAGGAAGCGGAGTTCATTGTGATTAACAAATTGGATTTGTTGCATCCCGAGGGCATTGAAGACCTCCGGGCGGCATTGGAACGTGAATTTCCGGAAGCCAAGGTGTTTGAGTTGTCAGCTCGTGAGGGCAACGGCTGCGAGGAATGGTTCGAAGCGGTGCTCTCTGCCGAAATTGATTCAAAGCGTTTTCTCGATATCGACTACGAGAAATACGGGCAAGGAGAGGCCTTGCTAGGATGGCTCAACGCAGCTGTCGAAATTAAATGTGACGGTCGCCGAGTCGATGAATTTGACGGTAACGAGCTTCTCGAGTCGATCGCTACCGCGTTGCGAACAAAGCTCGAAGAAGCTGGGGCTGAGGTGGCACATCTTAAGATGACGTTGAATCCATTAGGCGACCCAATGGAGATTGCGTCCATTAATCTTGTGCGGGGTGATTCCGAACCAGAGCTGTCGCATCGGCTCTATGAACCGCTCGATGAAGGGGAATTGTTACTGAATATTCGTGCAGAAGTTGACCCCGACACGCTGGAACGTGCCGCAGATGCCGGCCTTGAACAGGCTATTGCGATGGATTCGTCACTCCTCTTCCGCATTACTCACTTGGAGCACTTCCGGCCGGGTATGCCGACGCCAACTCATCGGGTAACAGCGGACAACGTCTAGAATTGTTGGGGAGTGAGTCTTGAAGTCTTTTATTAACGCTCTGGTTTCGGTTATCCTCGCCGTGACGTTTTTCTTTGGATTCTGGGTGATCTTGGATCACGACTATGACTGGGCCGCGATCGCTCCTTATTCTGGCAACTTGTTCTCGGGCTGGTTGGTGACAGTGGGAATTTCGCTGGCGGCGTTGGCGTTGAGCGTGGTTGTGGCGGCCGTTCTGACGGTCGCTCAGTTGTCATCTCATCGGGTTCCGCGAGTGCTTTCGAGGGCTTACGTAGAAATTGTTCGGGGAACTCCGCTGCTGACCCAGATACTCATTGGTTATTACCTGATTGCTGATGCTATCGGTTGGGACAGTCGTTTTGGTGTTGGCCTGGTAATACTCTCCTGTTTTTCGGGGGCTTACCTGTCCGAGATTTTCCGCGGCGGTATCGAATCTATTTCGAAGTCTCAATGGCTCTCAGCTCGGGCGATTGGACTGTCGGAAGGACAAACATACCGTTTCGTGGTGATACCGCAGGCGATTCGTCGGGTGCTTCCCGCTTCGGCCGGCCAATTTGCTAACCTAATCAAAGATTCTTCCCTGCTTTTTGTCATCAGCGTGCACGAGTTCACGATGCAGGCTCGTGAGGCGAACGCCAACAGTTTCGCGACTTTTGAGGCATACCTTCCGCTCGTAATGGGTTACTTTATTCTGACTTTCCCGATCTCGTTGCTAAGTCGCCACTTGGAGAAACGTTTTTCCTATGAGCATTGAGGTTCACAACTTGCACCAACATTATGGTGAGACACGGGCGATCGATGGAGTTTGTATGAAACTTCCTGATTCGGCTCAGGTGCTGGCCCTGATCGGTCCTTCTGGAGGAGGTAAATCAACTTTTCTCCGATTGATTGGTGGGATCGAGACACCGACCTCGGGAACTGTCATAGTTGACGATCAGGAGCTGCCGAAGGAAGAGGAGGGGTTGCTTGATTATCGCAAATCAAACGGGTTTCTCTTTCAGGCATTTAACTTGTTTCCCCATCTCTCGGCGCTTGATAACATCATTCTGCCGCTGACTGAAGTCCATGGCTGGAGTCGTCACAAAGCTGAGGAGCGGGCGCACGAAGTGGTGAAGCGGTTTTATCTTGAGAAGCACCTTGAGAAGCATCCAGAACAGCTGTCCGGGGGTCAGCAGCAACGCGTCGCCCTCGCTCGAGCTGTCGCTCACGAGCCCGCTCTTCTTTTGCTCGATGAGCCGACCTCGGCCTTGGACCCTGAGATGAAAGCAGGGGTGCTCGACTTGATCAAAGAACTCTGTGATGCCGGTCAAAGAATTGTGTTATCAACACATGAAATGGGATTCGCCCGTCAGTCTGCGGATCATGTTGTGTTTCTCGCGGAGGGGAAAATCTTGGAAGAAGGGAAAGCCGAGGAATTATTTGAGGCCTCACGTGAACCGAAGGTGACACAGTTCCTCGATCGGGTTATGAAGTGGTAAGCGTTAGTTCTAATACTGGCTTATTTTGGAACGGATTTGGCACTCGATAGCGGGAAGTTTTAAGATATAGATGATATGGATTGGTTCGCAACTATTGCCATTGGATTTGTAGCAGGCGCTCTGGGCCGCTTCCTGATGCCTGGCAAAAACGTTCGAGGTTGTATTATCACAACAATTCTTGGAGTTGGTGGTGCTGCCGTCGGCCGATTTGTTGCCGAAAAAGTAGGGATCGATCCTGGGGCGGCCGGAAGTGGCTGGGACGTTAGAAGTATGGCTGTTTCGGTAGGTGGAGTGATGGTGATCCTACTGATCTACCGGGTGATTGTTGGGCTTAAGGGTAGGTAATCCCTACGATATGGTCGAAGGGATCAAACCAGCGCAGGATCGCTAGTAGAAGCGTCACACGATGAGCGATGCGGCCATAGCGGAGTGAAACACCGCCGCGAAGGCGAAACGACTATTTTCCCAGTTTCTCGAAGGCCTTTTCGATCTGCCCGAAAGTGATGAGGCCATCTGGAAGAGCAATGGGTTCTTTGTCAGGATCTTCGGAATACATCACGTAAAGTGGCACGCCGGCGCGACCGTGCTCTTTGAGCAGTTTCGTGATGGCGGGGTCCTGGTTGGTCCAGTCAGCAAAGACGAGTTCGATGTTGTTTTTTTCGAAGAATGCCTGGGTCTTCTCGGTTTTGACAGTGGTTCGTTCGTTCACTTTGCAAGTGACGCACCATTCGGCAGTGAAGTCGACGAAGACGTTTTTGCCTTCAGCTTGTTTGGCGGCGATGACGTCCTGTATCTGAATCTGGGAAGGAGTGGCACGTTTACCTGAAGCTTGATACGCCATGCTAACGCTGAGAACGAAAACGAGGGCGGCGGCGATGCGACCCTTCGAGCGGGTGGACCCGGCCTTGTCGAACCCGGTGTAGCGTCCAAGGATCCAGCAAGCGAGAGCGAGCAGGACGACCGCGGCAAGAGACCATTGCAAGCCGGCTACATCGAGTTGCTTGGACAGCACACCGATGAGCCAGACTGCGACGACCAGCATAGGGAAGCCCATGAATTGTTTAAACGCTTCCATCCAGGCACCGGGTGCCGGGAGGACCTCGAGAAGCTTCGGGAAAATGGCAAAGAGGAAATAAGGGGCTGCCATACCGAGGCCGAGCGAAGTGAATACCATGATTGTGAACGGTGCCGGCTGGGAGAGGGCAAAGGTGATTGCCGGTGCCATCAGCGGAGCGGTGCAGGGCGTTGCCAGCAATACGGCAAGGGCGCCACTCCAGAAACTGCCACCATAGCCTTCCTTGCTGGTGAGGCTACCGCCGACACCAGTGAGAGAGGTGCCGACTTCGAAGACGCCAAACAGGTTCAGTGCCACGAGAATCATGACGAAGATGAGACCAATGACGAAGGCGGGTTGCTGAAGTTGTTCTCCCCAGCCAACCTCCCCCACGGAGGCTCTCACGATGAGCAGTCCGGTCGTCAGGATCCAGAAAAAGACGAGGACGCCGAGGGTGAAACTGAGAGCGTGGGCAAAAACCTTTTTCCGGTCTTCTCCGGCTTGTCCCACGAAGGAGAGTACCTTGAGCGAAATTACAGGAAAGACACAGGGCATCACGTTGAGAATCATGCCACCGAGAAAAGCAGCGAGCAGGATTCCGAAGATGCCTCCTCCGAAGGGCATGGACCGTTCGTCGGCTGCCGTCGAGGCTTCGCTGGCGCCTGAGGAGACTTCCGTCTGCGTGGTGGAACTGTGTGGTTCGGTGCTAACATGGAAGCCGGCTTTGTGACCGTCTACTTCCGCGATGATAAGGGCATCGAATGTTTCGGGCACCGCTTCGAGGTCGGCATGCTTGAGGGTCGTAAATGAGAGACCGTTTTCGATCTCGTTGATCTCCGTTTCGGCCAGCTGGTCGAATTGATAGACCTCATAGGGATAGAACTTCAGGTCCGCGTTCTTGGGGAAGGCGCCCTCCGGGATCACAACGGTGGACACGAGGTTGTCACCTTCCAGAGCAATCGTGGTGGCCCAATCGACCTTTTTAGGTAGCTTGTTGTTGTAGGTATCGATTCTGGCGAACTGATTCGACAAGACCGGGGTGTCTGTGACATTGAGTGTGAGACTGAACTGCCCTTTTCCCGGAACACACTCACTGGGGTCACACATGAGCCAGTTCGCTAATCCGGTGAAGGTGACGGTGTCGCCGGGTTGTATCGTGTCCGGGGCAGTCACGATTACGGGGTGAAGGATTTCCTTTTCGTAGCCGAAGCCTGCCTCAAGAATATTGAAACCATAATCAGTGATGAAGCGCTTCGGAACGGGAAACTGAAGTGGACTCGCTTTGAAACCTTCTGGAAGTGTGAGCTCGAGAGTGGTTGCTTTTCCGGTTTCCCCTGGATTGATCCAGTAGGTATGCCATGTGTCATCAATCTGGAAATCGAGAGCGACGGTAAAAATCTGGCCGGGAGCAATCGCGCTGTGGCTGGAGATGAGGCGCGCTTCTACCGCGCCCTCGAGCACCGATTCTGACTGAGCGCCAGCTAGAAATGGAAGGTAAGAAACCAGCAGGGCCGATAGGAAGGGGATTCGAGGAATGACTCTCATCATAAATCTAAAACGGGGAAGGGTGGAGGATCTTAAACTGAATCCAAATTTTGATCGTTTGGCAAGTACTGGAACATTGTGACGGATTCGTTTTGCCTGCAAACTCAGTTTGCTTCGAAGGTGAAACCGTTCGATGAAAGACCATGAAAAACGTTCTCGAAGTGTTGCGCGAATTCTTCCTGCTTGGGCTGACGTCATTTGGAGGCCCAACCGCGCATATCGCGTTCTTTCGGGATCGTTTTGTCGGGGTGAAAAAGTGGCTGACGGAATCGGAGTTCGCGGATCAGCTCGCCCTATGCCAGTTCCTCCCGGGGCCGGCGAGCAGCCAGTTGGGGTTGACGATTGGCTGGAGACGGGCTGGTTGGGCTGGAGCCCTTGCTGCGTGGACAGGATTCACCTTGCCATCGGCGATTGCTCTCGCTGCTTTTGGAATCGGGGTCAGCTTTTTTGGAGAAGGGCTCAACGGTGCGGGGTGGCTGCGTGGCTTGCAGATTGCCGTGGTTGTTGTCATAGCCAACGCAGTCGCATCGATGTGGACGTCACTTTGCCCTGGAAAACTGCATAAGCTGATCGCTCTGGTAGCGGCGGGAATCGTCCTCGCGACTTCTCCTGCTTGGATGCAAATCGTGGTCATCACGCTCGGTGCAGTCGCAGGGTTGTTGTTTCTTCGAGAAGAAGATAACCGGAATGATTCAAAAGGATTGAACGAAGGACTTAACTCCGTTCGGTCTAGTCAGCTGTTTGGTGTTGTCTGCCTTACCTTGTTTTTTGCGTTATTATTCGGTCTTCCGATCCTGACAAAGCTATTTCCAGGGCAACCTCTGGAGGCTTTCACGGGGTTGTATCGAAGTGGTTCTCTGGTGTTCGGTGGTGGGCATGTGGTGCTTCCACTGTTAAGTGAAGAAGTGGTCGGCCCCGGCTGGGTGACGAAAGAGGAATTCCTCGCCGGCTATGGTGCCGCTCAGGCGGTGCCGGGCCCGTTGTTTACTTTTTCAGCTTTCCTTGGCTCCCTCATTGATGGTCCTGGAGGCGCTTGGGGAATGGCTTTAATCTGTCTGCTCGGTATATTTCTGCCGGCGTGGCTCCTCGTTCTCGGGGTGATGCCTTTCTGGCAAGGGGCGGTTCGTCGTCCTGGAGTGGGTGCGGCGCTTGCGGGGACTAACGCGGCAGTGGTTGGTTTGCTCGGGGCGGCGCTCTATAATCCAGTTTGGACTGGTGTCATTCACAGTGCTCTCGACCTCGTTTTCCTGCTCGGGGTAGCAGCGGCGCTTCTTGTCCTGCGCTGGCCGTCGTGGCTCGTCGTGATACTTGCCGGTGTGGCCGGATGGGTTGTCTTTTAGCCGATTGTGGTCAGCTGAATTACTTCAACTGACCGGTGCCGAAGGAGAGATACTTGTAGCTGCACAACTCTTCCAGAGCCATGGGGCCTCGGGCGTGAAGCTTGTCAGTGCTGATTCCGATTTCGGCTCCGAAGCCAAATTCAGCCCCGTCGGCGAAACGGGTTGAGGTGTTCCAAAACACGCAGGCTGAGTCCACTTCGAGGTGAAACTGTGCGGCAGCAGCCTCATCTTCAGTGACAATGCTGTCGGTATGGTGAGATCCAAATTCGTTGATGTGAGCGATAGCCACATCGAGATTCTCAACCACCTTTACGGAGAGAATGTAATCGAGGTATTCGGCAGTCCAATCTTCAGCCGTGGCAGACTTCACCTCGACGCCAGCAAATTTCTGGAAGGCTTCGTCACCTCGCAGTTCCACGTTTTTGGCACTTAGGTTTTCAGCGATCTGAGGAGCAAACTTCTCGGCTATATCCCGGTGGAGGAGCAGTGTTTCGAGTGCGTTGCATACCGAAGGCTTCTGGATCTTTGAGTTCACCACGATCGCTTCGGCCATATCGAGATCGGCGTCTTTGTCGACGTAGACATGACAGATACCGTCGTAGTGTTTGATCACCGGCATGCGAGCCATGCTTACAACAGCCTCAATTAAACCAGCCCCACCACGCGGAATGATGAGATCGAGGTAAGTGTCCATCTCGCAGAGGTGCTGAACGCTCTCGCGATCGGTGAAAGGAATGAGTTGAATACTGTGATCCGGAAGGCCGGCTTTGGCTCCGCCTGCCTGCAGGGCGTCGGCGATGGCGCGATTGGAGTGGATGGCTTCTTTCCCGCCTCTAAGAATAGTCGCATTACCAGTCTTGAAGCAAAGCACGGCGGCGTCCGCTGTGACGTTGGGGCGGCTCTCGTAAATGATACCGATAGTACCGATGGGAGTCCGTTTTTTTCGGAGTTTAATCCCGTTGGGGCGGTCCCACTCGCGAATGATTTCGCCGGTTGGGTCGTGGAGTTCGGCGACTTCGCGAATGCCATCGGCCATTGCTTTGATGCGATTATGATCGAGGCGAAGGCGGTCTTTCATCGCTTCGGTCAGGCCAAGTTCGTCAGCACCATCTAGGTCTTTTTCGTTGGCGGCAGTGATCTCTGCTTCGCGGGCCATGATACCTTCGGCCATGGCGATGAGGATCGAGTTCTTCTCATCGGTCGACAATCTGGTGAGTGCGTGGGCAGCGGCTCTTGCTTGCTTGCCCATTTGCCAGACCTGGTCACGGATTTCTTCAGAAGTCATCGTTGAGGGTGAGTGGAAAGGATTTTAGGAAACAGTGAAGCGGGTGCCAATGCCGCCACCTTTGATAAGATCTCCGAGATTGTCGGGGCGGAGACCGCTGGCGATTATCGTTTCGATCCCCGCTGAGACAGAGGTTTGAACGGCGAGTAGTTTACTTGCCATGCCACCGACGGAGAGCTCGCCCTTTTCGTCGCGGGCGAAATCGATCACCGATTCGACATCTTTAACTTGCTCAATAATATCGGATTCAGAGGTCGCGTCCGGTCCCAATAAACCATCCACGCTGGTGAGTAACACCAGCAAGTCGGCGTCAATCAGTCGGGCAACGAAAGACGATAGAACATCGTTGTCACCGACTTTGAGCTCGGCCACAGAAACTGAGTCGTTTTCGTTAATAATCGGTATCACCTGACGGTGGGGAAGAATAGCATTCAGCGTTGCCAGAACGTTGCTACGACGGCGGGTATCTTCAAGGTCGTCTTGAGTAACAAGTAGTTGAGCGACCTTGAGACCGTGGTGGCTGAACTGGCTCTCATAGAGGTGCATCAGTCGGGCTTGCCCCGCGGCGGCGCAGGCTTGGAGCTGGTTGGTGGCGGAGGGACGTTCCTCGAATCCGAAGGTGGAAAGACCGGCGCCCACGGCACCGGAGGTGACCATGACGACTTCGTTGTCGGCACGATTCAGGTCGGAGATGGCCTGAGTTAGACCAGCGAGGACGGAGTGATTGATTTCGCCTCCGGAGCCGCGCGTTAGAACGCCGGTACCGATCTTGATGACCACTCTTTTGCCTGTGTTTTCAGCTGCCATATCCGTTTTTTCCGTGAACGGGTTGCAATTCGATGACGGGCGGGACGATATGGCCGTGTCGCGGGGGTGTAAAGCGCCAGTTTCCATGGCAAAATAACCGGTTTGGGGTTGCGAAGGTTGACGAGAAGCGACACCTTACCGGCCGTCGGCTGCTCGCGGTCATCTTCGACTGAAACAGCCTGAAAAGCACCCATAGTAAAATGGATATTACGTCGGTTTCCGGAGCCGAAAGTCCAGGTTCGATTCCTGGTGGGTGTAGATTTAAAGATACCGCCTCAGATATTTTCCGGTAAGAGACTTTTTTTCTTTCGTGATTTCTGTGGGAGTGCCTTCGGCCACGATAGAGCCTCCGGTCTCACCTCCACCTGGTCCCATGTCGATAATCCAGTCCGCGCATTTGATGACATCGAGATTGTGTTCGATGACAATGAGCGAATTTCCTTGGTCCCTTAGTCGGTAAAATACATGGAGAAGAGTGGCGATATCTTCAAAGTGTAGGCCGGTAGTCGGCTCATCGAGCAGATAGAGGGTTTTGCCTGTCGCTGTCTTGCCCAGTTCGGCGGCTAGCTTAATCCGTTGAGCTTCTCCGCCAGAAAGTGTGGTGGCGGATTGGCCGAGGCGAACGTAGCCGAGTCCGACATCTTTAAGGGCCCGAAGCTGCTGACTGATTTTGGGTATTTTCTGAAAGAAGGAAAGGGCTTCGTCAACTGTCATTTCCAGGACATCGGCGATCGATTTACCGCGGTAGGTCACGTCGAGTGTTTCACGGTTGTAACGACGTCCGTTGCAGGATTCGCAGGTGACGTAGACGTCGCTGAGGAAGTGCATATCGATCTTTATCATGCCGTCCCCCGCGCAGGTTTCGCAGCGGCCGCCTGATACATTGAAGCTGAAACGGCCCGGACTGTAGCCACGAGCCCTTGAGGCAGGTAATTGGGAAAAGAGATCACGAATTGGACCAAAGACCCCGATGTAAGTGGCTGGATTTGAGCGGGGGCTGCGTCCAATTGGGGCCTGATCAATCACGATGACCTTATCGATGTGTTCGGTGCCATCGATTCCTTCATGTTCGCCCGGCTTATCCTTGTTCTGGTGAAAGTGCCGAAAGAGAGCCCGCCTCAGGACGCGATCGACAAGGGTAGACTTCCCGCTGCCAGACAATCCGGTGACGCAGGTGAATTTCCCGAGTGGGAAGGTGACATCAATATTTTTCAGGTTGTGCTCCTTCGCGCCGCGAACCGTGAGAGTGAGCGTGTCACTATCGACGGGATCATGGGGTGGGATTTGAATCAATTTCGATCCCGACAGGTAGGCTCCGGTGATGGAGTTCTTATCGGCGAGCACCGCTTCAGGTGTGCCCTGCGAAAGAAGTTTTCCGCCGTTTTCACCAGCACCTGGCCCAAGATCGATGAGGTGATCGGCAGCGCGGATGGTGTCTTCGTCGTGCTCGACGACAACGACGGTGTTTCCGACATCACGGAGATCCTTGAGCGTTTCGATCAACTTCTCGTTGTCGGCCTGGTGAAGACCAATGCTCGGTTCGTCGAGCACATAGAGAACTCCCGCCAGTCCAGCACCGAGTTGAGTGGCGAGTCGGATGCGCTGACTTTCGCCACCGGAAAGAGTTCCGCTCTGACGATCGAGCGATAGATAGCCGAGCCCGACCGTAGTGAGGAAAGTCAGGCGCTTTTGAATCTCATTGAGCACCTCAGTGGCGTAGGTCGCTTCGAGATGAGTTAGCTCAACACCGTCGAGCCAGGCGAGTGCATTAGCAATACTGAGATTGGTAAAGGCCTCGATGGAATGGGGTTTTTCGCGATGATTCAAGGTGATGGCAAGGATTTCATCCTTGAGGCGCTTGCCCTCGCAGTCCGGACAGGATTTCGGTGACATGAAGCGACGCACATTACGTTTGGTTACTTCACTCTTGGTCGTTTTGAGAAGTCGATTGGCTTGGTTGGAGAGTCCTTCGAAATCCTCGTTACCATAAAGGAGTGCCTTCTTGAAATCGCGAGAGAGATCGCTGATCGGCGCGTCGAGATCCGTGCTGTAGGTCTTGGCGAGATCTTCAATCGCACGCTGGTGAAATCCTTTTCGCTTTTTGGAACCCGTCCACCAGGTCTTGATGGCTCCTTCACGAATCGACTTGGATGGGTCAGGCACGATGAGTTCTCCATCGGGAATAAGCATGGTTCCGAGCCCATGGCAGGTGGGGCAGGCTCCGAGGTGGCTGTTGAAGGAAAAGTGTTTCGGCGTCAGTCTCGGGAGGGAAAAGCCAGTTTCCGGATTGGTAAATCGAAAGGTGAAGTCGTAGGGCTCGTAGTCTTTGGCATCGGGTGGCTGGATGAGTACGGTGATGCGATTATCAGAGAGCTTTTGTGCTGTCTCGAGAGAGTCAGCCAGCCGGCTTCGGATGTCTTCTCGGATGACGAGGCGGTCAATGACAATGTCGATCGACTTGGCTTTGAATTTTTCGCTGATATTTTCGAGTTCGACTATTTCTCCGTCGAGGCGGGCGCGAAGAAATCCCTGAGCACGATAGCGGTCGAGGACATCTTTGAGTTTTTCTCCTTTATCCAACGTGACGGGAGCAAGGAGAATGAGGCGGGAGCGTTCAGGATGGGTGGTCAATTCATCGACAATGTCTTTAACCGTATGGCGAACAAGAGGCGTCCCGGTTTCGGGATCATGAGGTTGTCCCAATGCCGCGAAAAGAATCCGCAGGTAATCATAGATCTCGGTGGCCGTCGCAATCGTTGATCGAGGGTTTGGCTGTGAGGTGCGTTGTTCAATCGCAATCGCAGGAGTGAGCCCTTCGATAAAATCCACATCGGGTTTTTCTAACTGATCCAGAAACTGGCGAGCGTAAGCAGAGAGCGATTCGACGTAACGGCGTTGTCCTTCAGCATAGAGTGTATCGAAGGCAAGCGAGGATTTGCCGGAACCGGATACCCCTGTAATCACAACAAAGCGGTTCCTCGGTATTTCCAAATCGAGGTTTTTGAGGTTATGCTGTCGCGCACCTTGGATTTTTATTATTGCTTGGTCACCCATTTATGGAAAGTGGTTCCCAGAAAACGTGGAAAACATTAAGGAAGATCAGCTCCCCGCAAGAGGAGTCTGAGGTGGCTTTGCCCGCGAACGAAGAAGAAATTGTCAGAACTGAGCTCTCAGCCTGCCATACGAATGCTTTGGTGGGGGTAGAAAAGCCAGAGACTGTCGATGAGGTTGGCACGAGTAGGGATTCCATAAAGGTTCTGGTGGCGCATCCGGTTAGTTCGACGTCCCGACTGATTCGCGAGACTTTGGAGAGCTTTACGGACTTGGAAGTAGAAACGACCTCAAATTTTCTGCGGGCCTTCGAGTTGGCCCTGCAGAAACGATATGAAATGTTCTTTTTCGGCACGAGCATTGGGGATCTTGATGGCTCCCTGCTCTATGAAATGATTTCTAGGGTCTACGCTTGCGGCAAGAGTGTGAGGAAACTGGCACCGGCCGTTGTGTTTATTCGTGAAAAAGACGATCCCAAAATCTCCGATGAATTGGAACGGGATGTTAGAGTCAAAGCTGTGGTTAGTAAGCCAATTCGTATCGAGCGTCTCCTCAAGGCGGTGGAGGGTATCGCCAAAGTGACGGACCCAACCACTCGCTGACATGGTTAGGGTCTTCCCATTTTTGAGAAGATGATTTCGGCTCCAGCCGCCTTGGTGTGGTAAACGAATTCCATCAGTTCGCCGAGGCGTCCATCAGGGAAGCCGCCGCCGCGCTCGATAAACCAATTGAGGTACTCGTAGGGGAGGTTATGAAGCTTCCGATTTTGATAGCGGCCGAAGGGCATGCGATAGACTTCTAGATCAGCAAGGTTCTCAGCGAGTTCTCGCTTCATAGCCTCCCCCGGATCAATCGATTCACCCTCTGGATCACTCATCAAAATGGAAACAACAGGCAGGATCGATTGAGCCGTTTTCGAGAAAAGTAATTCCTTCAGCTTCGAGGAGACGGCGCTTTCTTTCGATGGGATCGCCTCCATTCTGTCCGGCAAACCCTCCGATTGATAGATCGCTTTTGACGACACGATGACAGGGAGTATCGGGGGCAAAACGGTTACGCCGTAACGCCTGTCCGATGGCCTGAGCGGAGGAGCAGGATAGGTAGTGCCCAAGCATGCCGTAGGTAGTCACCATGCCACGTGGAATGAGGTGCAGAGCATCAAAGACCTTGCGCTCAAATTCCGTTGGTGGCCTCTCTAGCTCCATAGGAACAGATTAGCGAATTGAACGATTCGGCGCAAATGCTGACTTGAGTTTCGGTGCATGACTTCGGAACATAAGTAGTGCTCATCGACTGGCTCCAACCCTTCCTTCCCGCCGAAATCAATCTCGCCATCATCAGCGTGTTTCTGATTCTTGTGTTCGTGGTATTAGCTTTTTTTCGAGAGTGGGGATCGCCGGATGTTGTGGCGCTCTCTGCGATGGGGGCGATTCTTGTCCTCGGAATTCTGCCGGTAAAGGATGTGATTGAAGGCGGTGTTCTTCTGGAGCGAGGGGTATTTTCAATTTTCAGCAACGGCGCACCCATAACCATCGCGAGCATGTTTGTGTTGAGCGCCGGGTTGGAGCGAACCGGTGTGATTGCGGTGATGGGACGGTTTTTCTCCAAGGTCGCGGGAACCAGCGAGTTGCGGGTTATGCTGGTGATGATGACGATGGTGGCGGTCCTTTCCGCTTTTGTGAACAACACTCCGATCGTAGTGGTATTTCTTCCCATCGTTCTTGCTCATGCCAGGGCCACTGGCCTGAAAGCGTCCAAACTACTAATTCCTTTGTCGTTTGCCTCTATCCTCGGCGGGACCTGCACTCTCACGGGTACGTCGACGAATCTTATTATTGATGACGTATCGCAGGACCTGGGCCTCGAAGCGTTTGGTATGTTCGAGCTGACTAAGTTGGGCATCATCTACCTGATCGTCGGCTTTATTTACCTGTTGTTTATTGGGCGTAAACTGCTTCCAAAACGCAGTTCCCTTTCTGAGCTGATTGATAGCGAAACGACACGTGAAGTTCTCACTCAGTTTCAGGTGGAACCGGGTTCAACTCTCGTAGGTAAGACGCTCGTAGAAACTTTTCTAGTCGAATTTCCAAAGGCCAATGTATTGGAGGTTCGTCGCCGAGGCCGCACTCAGGAAACACCACTCAACGATTTGATCATTCACGAGAAAGATCGACTCCTTGTGACAATGCACGGAAAATCCTTCCGCCAATTGAAAGAAGAGGGAGGAATTCGATTCGAGGGCCAGCAGGATATGAGTCTGACCCATATGGAGACTCGAGAGTTAAAAATGCTGGAAGGCATTGTAGGACCCCGGTCGAACATGGTTGGCAAGACACTCAAGCAGGTTGGCTTTCGTCGGAACTTCGGTATCAATGTGCTGGCGATTCACCGGCAGGGAGTGAACCTGAAAGCGGACTTCAATTCGGTCAAGCTTGCCTTTGGTGACACCTTGTTTATGGAGGGCCCGCCCGACGCGTTTAACAGGCTTAAGAAACAGAAGGACTTTGTCAGCCTGTCGGAAGCACCGGAGATGAAGGTGAATCCAAAGAAGGTCTGGATCGGTGTCGGTATTGCAGCCGCATTTGTGCTTGGAGCCTCCCTCAAGATTCTGACTATTCCAGCCCTGGCGATTCTTGCTGCCGTAGGCATGATCCTGTTCCGCTGCGTGTCGCCCCAGCAGGCGTATGAGTCAGTGCAGTGGAATATTGTATTTTTGATCTACGGCATGCTAGCCCTCGGTTTGGCGATGGATCAGAGCGGGGCGGTTGGGTTACTGGTAAATGGAATCATGGCGGTCTTTGGAGGTTTCACTCCCTTTGTGATTCTGGCGGTGGTTTATCTTCTGAGTTCAATCCTGACCGAGTTAATCAGCAATGTTGCGGTAGCCGGTCTTTTGACGCCGATCGTGGTGGGCATTGCTGCGAAGATTTCCTATGACGGGGAAGTCGGCGTCGATCCGAGGCCATTCATCGTTGCCATGATGTTTGGCTGCAGCGCCAGTTTTGCCACGCCAATTGGTTATCAGACTAATACCTACGTCTATGGGGCAGGGGGCTATAAGTTCACCGATTTCCCCAGAGTGGGCGTTCCGCTGAATCTGATTCTCTGGGTGGTGGCCTCTCTATTGATACCGGTATTCTGGCCTTTTCGGTAACGAAATTAGGCTTTTGGCAAATTTGAAGCATTGAAATATTCTCCGAACGCGGAGACGGTTCACATCGTAGGAGACTAGTACGACCTATCCGGTTTTTAATTATCGTCATGGAATTATCCGAAGCCCATTTGCAGCAACTCATCGAAATGCTGGAGCGGCGCTTAGCTGTTATTGCTGACGCCGACTTGCGGGAAAATAACCCAGAGACCCAGCTGGCTCAGCTTCAGGAAGTCTCCGAATCGATCATGGCCTTCCATGAAGATCATCGTGGTAGCATCCCGATTCGGCTGAATCATTTCCTCGAAAACTGCAGCTTCGACAAGGCGCTCCTCTGGTGTGAAGAGGCACTGGAAGAAATCTAAAAATTCATCAGGAGCGAAAGATCGGTTCGTGGACGTGGCCTTCGTTCAAGTCGACCCGCTCGGGCCTTCCCTTGTGCATGTAGACGACCTCGGTATGATCGAGACCAAGCATCGCCATGATCGTGGAATGGATATCATGGACGTGCAGCTTGTCTTCGGTGGCGTGGAGACCGAGTTCATCGGTGGAGCCGATGGTTTGTCCTCCTCGCGCTCCACCGCCGGCCATCCACATGGTGAAGCCGGTGGGATTGTGATCGCGGCCGTCACCTTTTTCGCTCATGGGAGTGCGTCCGAACTCGCCACCCCAGATGACCAGAGTTTCATCAAGTAGACCGCGTTGCTTGAGATCACGGATCAAGCCGACAATGGGGACATCAACGTTGCGACACAATCGGCTGTGGTTGTCCTCCATCTTGGAATGGCTGTCCCACTTGCTTCCAGCTCCGTGAAAAAGTTGAATGAAGCGCACGCCCCGCTCGACGAGGCGGCGTGCCATGAGGCACTGCCGCCCGTAAACGGCAGTGTCGTCTTGGTCAAGACCGTAAAGGGACTTAATGTGCTCGGGTTCGCTATCGAGATCAATCGCTTCGGGGGCTTCCGCCTGCATGGAAAATGCCAGCTCGTAGCTGCGAATTCGGGCTTCGAGGTCGGTGTTGGATTCGCGCGAGGCGTGGTGCTCCCGGTTGAGTTGATTTAGAAAGTCGATCTTTCCGGCCTGGCGCTCGTTGGTGATTCCGTCAGGATTATTGAGGTTGCTGATCGGCTCGGAGCCGTTCTCGAGGAGGGTTCCCTGGTGGACGGCCGGAATGAACCCCGATCCCCAGGTGCGGGCACCGTTGACGACCATGGCGTTGGAATCTTTGATGACGACGAAGCCAGGCAGGCTCTGGTTCTCGGATCCAAGTCCGTAGGAAATCCAGGAACCGAGAGAGGGGCGACCGCCAAAGACGGAGCCTGTGTTCATCTGGCAGACGCCGCCTGCGTGATTAATACCGTCGGAGACGCAGGAACGGATCACGCAGAGCTCATCCGCGATCTGCGAATGTTGCGGCAACCAGTCAGAAATCCAGAGGCCACTTTCACCATGTTGAGCCCACTTGCGTTGAGATGGCAGGAGAGGAGAGTTGACCTCACCCATAGCGGTGACAGGACGCTCAAAGCTGTCGGGTAGTGACTGCCCGGCGAGCTCATTAAGTAGGGGTTTAGGATCGAAAAGGTCCAAGTGACTCGGGCCGCCTTCCATGAAGAGCCAGATTACGTTTTTGGCTCTTCCGAAGTGGTGGGGGATCTTGGCAGCCACCGGGCTGGGCGGTGCTGATGATGCCAGCAGGTTTTCTCCCGCGAGTGCAGAGAGTGCAACAGCACCAAAGCCGGAACCGGCGCGGCTCAGAAACTCGCGGCGGCTGCGAGGAATGTCGATGTTGGAACAGGACATGATCAGTGCAGGTAAAGGAATTCGTTTGAATTGAAGAGCGCCTGACAGAAGTCAGTCAAGGCAGCTAGCTGTGGCGATGGGTGCTTGCTCTTGGTAGATGGCGGAGTGCGCCAGTGGGTATTGGCGACCGGAGGATTGTCTTCCGGGCCGGAGAAATTCCAGTCAATCAGTCGCGGAGCACTACCTCCATTGACGAGAAGTTGATCGGGCTTGAGCGCCTTAGGGCTGATGACGAGGCGGGCAAGTTGACCGTCCCAGAGATGCGAATGGGTGTGGCGCCCTCCGATGAGCGCGAGGACATCCTCTTCGATTTTCAGTCCGCCGACGATCTGATGCGAAGCGGTTTGGGTCTGCAAGGGGGCGCCGGGATCGGAGAGGTCCTTGAGGAAAAAGGTGATCTCTCCCTTTGTAACATCGTCTTTTCCGGGCACGGCTCGAATCGAAGCGGCGAGGTAAACCGGCTTGAGCAGAGGCAAGCGCAAATTGGAAGCGGCGACTTCGTAGATGCGGTTGTCCTGAAAGTCGTTGCCGACAAGTTGCAGGATGAAATTGCGCGGCTGATAGGCGGATTTTTCGCTGGTAATGCCGAAGGCCCACCCCGTTTCGGAGTGGGATCCATTCCAGCGGCTCAACAGGGTGTTGACCTTGGCGTCCTTGTGAATGGAATCGAGACGGGCGACCGCCTCGATCGTGAAGGCATTCTCGGGCCAGTGGATACCGTTCAACTGAAGTTGCTGAAACCGGCTGCCCGGTTGTAGCCAGAGAGTGCGGGAACCGTTGGCGAGCCCGTGCAGATCCTTGAAATGTTGATCGACGGGACGGCGTCCCGTTTCATTGGGATACTTGTCTGGAGTGCCTTCATTCGGTGGCAGCAGCTGGCCTTGGGTGTTGATGAAGCCCAGGGCCATCTCTATCTCACGGGTTGAAGGTTGCCGGCCGTAGATCACCTCGAATGCTTTTGTGATGACTTCGGCGTCCACCTTGTCCCTAGTCTGGAGCAGCTGTTTGGCGAGAGCGATTGACCTCTGGATGGCCCAGTCGCTGTTGACTAAGAAAAGTGACTGCGTCGGCGAAGTGGTGGCGAGACGGGTGGGGGCGGAGGCAAAACGGAGCGGGGCGTCAAAGCCGCCGATGAGGGCATCGCGAGTGTTACGCCGCTTCTTCATGAAGACGCCCCGGGTTCCGGCCGAACCGTCGGCGGCCGGGCCGTCGCTCTTGTTAGACAGTTCGCCCGAGATGGCGAGCATGGCATCGCGAATCTGTTCAGCATCAAGTCGGCGGGGAGGAAAGCGCCAGAGCAGGCGATTGAGCGGATCGGTGATGGACTCGTCGGAGGTGGGCTCACGTCTTGCGGTCTGGCGATAGGTCGCGCTGGTGATGATGAGCCGGTGGATGTCTTTCATCTTCCAACCCCCGTCGATGAACTTGCGGGTGAGCCAGTCAAGCAGTTCAGGATGGCTGGGAGCTTCGCCCAGCCGGCCGAAGTCATTCGAGGTGGGAACAATGCCGGAGCCAAAATGGTATTGCCAGATCCGGTTGGTGATGACGCGAGTCGAGAGCGGGTTGTCGCTGCGTGCAATCCAGTCGGCGAGAGCAGAGCGGCGCCCGGTGGTATTTTTGGTGGGTGATATGTCAGGGGGTGACTGATTGAGTAGGGTGAGAAAAGCCGGTTCGACCACTTGATCTCCGTCGCGAGTCTTCATCTTCGTGGCCGCTGCGTAAGGACCCACATCAGTCGAGATGAAAGCGTGGGGGAGTTCGTCCGGCTTGAGGTGATCGAACTTGGCCAACCTCGCCTGGAGCGCTTTGTAGCTGGCCAGGGTTTCGTCCTTCTTTGCGAATTCCTTTTCCCAGTTGATCTTCTGCCACTTATTATCGACCTGGCGCTGGACGAGTTGGGCGAGTTGCTCTTCATAGGCGGTTCGCTGTTCGGCCGGTTTCTTAAAGACGGCCTGAATGTCCTCCGGGAACTGCTTAACGGTGTTGTTGGAATCTCCATCAAGCTTCGCTTTCTGGATCTCGTGAATCTCGTCACGAATATCAGCGGTGGCCTTTTTCCATTCGCCGAGACGGCGCTGGTAATCTTTGAGTTCCTCTTCCGTAGCGAGAGGATGGTTTTCCGGCCACCAGGTCGAGTTGAGAAATGCCTGTAGAGCGAAGTGATCGCGTTGCAGGATGGGATCAAACTTGTGGTCGTGGCACTGAGCGCAACCGATTCCGAGTCCGAGGAACACTTCGCCAGTGACGTTTGTCATCTCGGTCATGATAAGATCCCATTGCATGCGGGCATTGCGTTGGTTCCATTCGTAAATGCCGAGCCGAAGGAAAGCGGTGCCGATCAGCGTTTCTGGATCGTGGGGGGCGAATTCATCGGCTGCCAACTGTTCCCTGACAAACTGGTCGTAGGGTTTGTCTTCGTTGAACGAGCGAATGACGTAGTCGCGGTAGCGCCAAGTTTCGGGGCGGTAGCCGTCGGCACGATAGCCGTCACTTTCTGCATAGCGTACCACATCGAGCCAGTGTTGTCCCCAGCGCTCGCCATAGCGTGGACTGGCGAGCAATTCGTCGGTCAGGGCGGCGACCGCGGCATCGGGGTTCTCTTCAAAAGCGCTCACGAAATCCGCGACGTCTTGGGGGGAGGGTGGAAGTCCGTGGAGATCAAAGTAGATGCGTCTAATTAGTTCGCGTGGGCCGGCGGCAGCTGCGGGCTCGAGATGATTCTCACCCAGCTTGCGGGCGATGAAGCGATCGATATCGTTCCTGGCCCATCCGTCACCGGCTTCGGGAGGACTGACTTCAGCGAGCGGCTGTATTGCCCACCAGTTTCTGTCATCTTCCGTGAAGCCGTTTTCATCCCGTTCCACGGCGGTGAAGGACTCCTCCGGCCAGGTGGCTCCGGAGGCGATCCAGGTTTCCAGCAAAGCCACCTGGGCACCGGTCAGGGCCTTCTTGGGTGGCATTTCGAATTCAGGATCGGTTCGGTGAATCGCTTGGATGAGCAGTGATTCCTCCGGCTTGCCCGAAATCAGGGCGGGGCCGGTGTCGCCCCCTTTGAGAATGAGGTCAATGTGATCGAGACGCAGCCCTCCCTTGGCCTTGTCCTCTCCGTGGCATTCGTAGCACTCTGCGGAGAGGAGCGGGCGAATCTTGTTTTCGAAGAACTTGAGTTGCTGGGTCTGATCTGACAGAGCGGCAATAACGCTCCCTTTCACTATCAACAAGATAGCCAGAAGGGGAGGAAGCTTTGTGATAGTCTGATACATGTCACCAAGTTTCTCTTAAAATGATATAATCGTTGACCGGTTTTGTATCTGGCGTGATTAGCTGACCTTCGGCGCCCCGTAAGAGTAGAAAGTCGATTTTTTGCAAAAACGAGCCAAAAACTGCCAAATACGGGCAGGGTCAGTATTGAAAAAGTGGTGAGAGTCTTCTTATGCTGGTTTCTTATGCCGGCCGGAGGATCGTTCAAATCTGTCTTTGGGAGAGCGCCAGAGTTTGTCTCTCGCGCTCCGGGTAGGATCAATCTAATCGGCGAACACGTCGATTACTTGGATGGATGTGTCATGCCTATTGCGATCGAAAAAGCGATCACTATTCATTTCGCCCGCTCCCGCAGCAGTAGGAGTCGGATCTTGCCGGACGGCTATGGGCTAGATGAACCGGTAAGTTTCGATCCCAATAATTATTTCCGTGAGGGACCTGAAGAAGCTCGGTGGTTAAATTACGTGTTTGGTGTCATGGCCGGTTATCAGAATGAGGGCCTTGTTATACCGACCTTCGATGCGTTGATCACTTCGGACCTGCCCGCCGGAGCCGGCCTAAGTTCAAGCGCAGCATTAGAAATGGCAGTGGCCATGTTGATTGAGCAGTTGTCAGGATGTCAGAAGAATGTGGTTGAGCGCGCCCTCATCTGTCAGAAAGCGGAGCACGAATGGGCTGGGGTGCCCTGTGGGATCATGGACCAGTTCGCCAGTGGTGCCGGGAAAGTCGGTCAGGTGCTGCACCTCGACTGCCGCAATTTGTCTTATGACTATGTTACCTTGCCAGAGTGCATTTCTGTTTTAACAGCCGATACTCAGGTGAAGCATGCTCTCAGTGATGGCGAGTATCTTCAGCGCCGCGAGAGCTGCGAGCAGGCGGCTGAGATTCTGGGGATCCAGTCCTTTCGCGATGCCACGATTGAACAGGTTGAAGCTGCCCGGGAACGGTTGGGCGAACTTTTGTATCGACGGGCGCGTCATGTCGTGAGTGAGATGCATCGCGTTGATAGCTTTGCAGATGCTCTGAGAAAT
The DNA here is from genome assembly GCA_002323995.1 of Akkermansiaceae bacterium UBA1506. Taxonomy (GTDB): domain Bacteria; phylum Verrucomicrobiota; class Verrucomicrobiia; order Verrucomicrobiales; family DEV007; genus Arctic95D-9. The sequence goes on from DCQY01000132.1 coordinate 27,901, forward strand.
GATCAAGTTGATCGCATTGCCAACTTGATGTTAAAAAGTCATGAATCGCTTCGGGACGACTTTGAGGTCAGTTGCGAGGAATTGGACGTGCTCGTGGACGCTGCCTATGAATTTGGCATCGATGAGGGCCTGATCGGTTCACGAATGACTGGCGGTGGTTTTGGTGGGTCCACTGTTTCCCTCGTCAAAGGCGAGGCTGCGGATGCGCTTAAGGATCACCTCGAAAAATCTTTTCAGGAAAAGTTTGGCCGCGACCTCAATTGTTTTATAACATCCCCAGATAACGGGGCCCACTGCGAGTCTTTGTGAGCTTGCCTAGAATCAATTTATTAAACAAAACCCTAACACAATGAAATCCCTGACCCTTGTTTTACCCCTTGTAGCCATGAGCGTGCTGCTGAGTTCCTGTGATAATGGAGGCGAATCTACTGGCGGTGAGCCTAAGACTGAACCCGTTAAGGGTGCCCAATCAGTTTCTGAAGCGATTTTTGGGCAGATGCCAGATGGTGCTGATGCTAAGATATTCACCCTGGCCAATGCCAACGGCATGGAGGCGAAGATAACCGAGTATGGCGCGATCCTTGTTTCTCTGACGACTCCGGACAAAAATGGCACCCTCGCTGACGTGACGCACGGCTACGACACGCTTGAAGGTTGGCTCACCAATACATCGTACTTTGGCGCGACGGTAGGGCGGTTTGGCAATCGCATCGCTGACGGTAAGTTCACGCTCGACGGCAAAGAATACACGTTGGCAACCAACAACGATCCCGGCGGTATCCCCTGCCATCTTCATGGAGGGATCAAGGGATTCGACAAGGTTCTCTGGAAAGGGGAGAGCTTTGAGGGCGAAGGAGCTCGAGGGGTGAATCTTACTTATGTGAGTCCTGACGGCGAAGAAGGTTATCCTGGCACCCTTACGACTGTGGTCACTTACACCCTGACTGATAAAAACGAACTCATCTGGGAAGCGCGCGCTACCAGCGACGCTCCTACGGTTCTGAATGTTGTGCACCACTCCTACTGGAACCTGAGCGGTGACGCCACGACCTCAATCAATGATCATGAACTGACTCTCTATGCAGAGCATTATCTACCCACGGATGCTGGATTGATTCCAACCGGACAAGTCGCCTCTGTCGCCGAGACACCAATGGATTTTAGATCCGCCCATGTCATCGGTGAGCGCGTTGAAGCAGCTTTCGAAGCACTCAAACTGGGAGCCGGATATGATCACGCCTGGGTATTGAGCGGCGAAAAAGATGGCGAACTCAACAAAGCGGCTCGTCTCAAGGACCCTGAAACGGGGCGGGTCATGACCATTTCAACGAATCAACCGGCCATCCAGTTTTACGGTGGAAACTTCCTCGACGGGACTGTGACGGGCAAAGGAGGAGTGGTTTACGAGCATCGCACCGCGCTGTGTCTCGAGACTGAGAACTATCCTGATGCGCCCAATAATCCGGAGGCACCCTCTGCCGTGCTCAGGGCTGGGGAAACCTATTACCATAAGATGGTGCACGCTTTTTCCGCGGAGTGAACCGCTTCATCTGATTGAGATCTTGCTATGACGATCGTGACTTTCATTCTATTTACCGGCCTCGTGGCCTTCCTGACGTGGTGGATCACCCGGGGGAAGACAACTAACACTGAGGACGGCTTCTTTCTGGCCGGTCGCAGCCTCACTGGACTGGTGATTGCCGGCTCCCTGCTTCTCACCAATCTATCAACCGAACAACTCGTTGGCCTTAATGGCGGCGCTTTCAAGGAAGGCCTTTCTGTGATGGCATGGGAAGTCATTGCCGGTATGTCGCTCGTCGTGCTCGCTCTGTTCTTCCTTCCTCGTTATCTAAAATCTGGAATCGCAACGATCCCCCAATTTCTGGAGGAACGCTACGGTAGCGGAACCCGTGCCCTGACGACTGGTATTTTCATTGTGGCCTACATGCTGATCCTGCTTCCGTTTGTTCTCTTCAGTGGGGCCAGCGCTCTCGCTTACATGCTCGACCTGCCGACGCAGCTGGACATGAGTGCCAAGGGAACGATCTGGACGGTGGTGGCCTTCATCGCCATCGTCGGTTCGGCCTACGCGATATTTGGTGGTCTGCGTGCGGTCGCGGTATCGGACACCTTCAATGGGCTCGGCCTTCTTATTGGTGGCCTCATGATTACCTATTTTTCCTTTAAGTATGCCGCCGGCGCAGACGGTACTTTCTCCACCGTTATCGCCGATATCAAAGCAGATAATCCTGATGCCTTTGCTTCCCTCGGCAGAGAAGGGGAGGATGTGCATTGGCCAACGCTGTTCACCGGGGTTTTGTTACTCAACTTCTTTTACTGGTGCACCAACCAGCAGATCATTCAGCGCACCTTCGGAGCCAAAAATCTCGCGGAAGGTCAGAAAGGTGTCTTGCTTGCCGCCTTCTTCAAGATTCTTGCTCCGATCATTCTCGTTTTGCCGGGAATCGTCGCACTTTACGTTGCCAACCAAGATGCCGAATTTAATCAGTTACTGCTCAATGACGCCGGAGAACGCGACGACTCTAAAGTTTACGGATCGTTGGTGCGTACGGTTCTGCCTCCGGCCCTGACCGGGTTTTTCGCAGCAGTTGTGGTAGGCTCAATTCTTTCGACGTTTAACTCGGTGCTGAATTCGAGCGCGACGCTTTTCTCGCTGGGAGTCTATAAGAAGGCAATCAACAAGGATGCTACCACGGAACAGGTCGTGAAATCCGGTCGCTGGTGCAGCGCGCTTGTGGCGGTGTTTGCTGCCATTGGGGCACCGCTTATTTTTATGGGGCGTGACGGAATCTTTGGCTATTTTCAGAAGTTGAACGGCGTTTACTTCATCCCGTTACTGGCAGTGATTCTGGTAGGTATGTTCAACAAAAGGGTGAGCGGACAGTCTGCTGTTGTTTCCATCCTTGTGGGTCTCGCAGTCATGATGTGGGGCACTTTCTTGGGTGGTGACACCATTGGTGCGGTCTTTGGATCGGGCTACCATTTCATGGGAGCCGTCTTTCTTGGAGTGGTCATTCTCCAATTGGTCCTCGGTAGCAAAATGAAGCGTGAGGAGCCTTATGTTCAGCAGGACGCCAAAGTGGTCGATCTGACACCTTGGAAGCCAGCTCCTATGGTTGGTGGTGCTCTCATTGTGACCGTCCTTGTTCTCTACATTGCACTGGCCAAGGGCTGACCTAGAATCAGGCTCAGTCTCTTCCTGAGGCTCGAGATACTGTCGTGTCTCGGGCTTGCGGATGGGCAGGCAACTTATTATTTGTGGGCCGCTTCCTCTTTTTTACAGGAATTCGATCAGCGGTAACTGCTTTCCAGTGAATCCTACCCTCACGTTCGTGAAGGCAGGACGATTAGCATCGAACCAGCGATACAGAGGGCAACACCACAGAAGTCCCATAGGTCTGGCTTTTGTTTCTCTACAATGATCATCCAAAGAAGCGAGGCGAGGATGTAAACCCCTCCATAAGCAGCGTAGGATCGTCCAGCGACAGAACTGTCCACGCGAGTCAAAGCCACGGCAAATATCGCCAGAGAAAGAAGTCCTGGAATAATCCAGAAGCCGGACCTTGATTCGCGAAGCCACATCCAGAAAGTGAAGCAGCCCGCAATTTCAGCGATGGCTGCAATGAGGAACCAGAGGTAAGAAATCATGAAAATGAGGCAAGCATTCGCGACCTCAGCGAGGATTACCTTTTCAGGTTGCCTCAACCGTCTCGGCTTGTTGCTTCCCTTTCGCGACTTTAATGCTGGCCACGATAACCAGAGCGACCCCAATGGGGAGGGCCACAAAACCTGCCGCTGTGGTGTATAGAGCGTGGCTGATATCAGCTGCGAGGGCACCCGGATCGGAGCCTCCACTTAGCCCCATGGTGTTGAATGCCATGATCATTCCGAAAACGGTGCCAGCTAGACCCCAGAGCGGCCCAAGGGCCAGAATAATTCCGACAATCAATACAGTGATCCACTTCTTCATATCGTCTTATATTTATCGTCCTAAGAAAAGCCACGCCGGCTTCGGAAAGCTCAGGGTAAAGTAGGCTAGGGGCTCTATCCATTTTTTCAATGGCCGAGTTATTCACGTTTCTTAGCTGCCGACACAGTTTCTAGCTGAAATCTTGCTCTATCTCATGCTAATGCGGGTCATGGCTAGTAATTGAAGCAAATTATCCAAAACTGAAGCGGGTTCACTGTCTTCTCCTGAAAGGCCTTTCACTTCCAGTTTGAATTTTGGATTGGTAATCCGATATCAGTTACAAGTTTTGCAAGTTCATCGAAATCCCAACTGCCTGCGAGGCCACTCGGTTCGCCGGAGTGAGAGTGATTTGAGCAGAGAAAACAAATATTGATCTGTCCGACAATCTCTCCGGACCCGTTGTAGAAGACGAAGGCGTGGTGCGGCCAGAAACAATCGGCTTCAGGCCGCTCTGGATGAGTTCCGGTGACCGCAGTTTCCAGTTTGGCGACCTGCTTGTCAGTCAAGATAATGCCCGCTTCAGGTATCCGAGTTGGGTTTAAGACTTCATCCGGACTGAGGATAGGATCAAAAGAAACCTTGTTCTCCCAGTTCATCCGAAAAGCGCGAACTTCTATGGGGCCTGAAAATCGCCAACGGTGCAATTTTGAATCGTTGGTGCACGAAGTGGTCATCACTGCGAGGAGTAATGATAGAAGTCCCAAGGGCGAATTCATTTGCGTAGCTAGGTGAATGACCTGCCGCGGTTTGTCCAGCGCTCGTTAGTCAGACTCTTCGTTTGATTCAGATGATTGGCGAAGAACCATCCTGATGCCGAGATAAGGAAGTAGGAATAGAGCAAAGACGAGGGATTTAAAGAATGCCAACGAGCAGAGAGCGATGAGATCGTGTTCGTGGCGAGTCAAACCAGACCATAGGCCTTTGTGAAATTCGTAATTGCGTTCGGCACCTAGAATGGAGAGGAAAGACGAAATAATCAGAATAGTGATTCCTACCCAAAAGGAGCGAATCAGCACCTTAGCAATTATGTCCAGATTGATATCTCTCGTCTTCATTATAAAATCCCGATGAATATTTTACAACTTCCTGCGATGCGCATCGAATAAAATCGACAACGCTTGCGAGTCGTTGTGGGTCAGTTGTGGAGATCAAACTCTTGTCCTGCGCTGGCTGATATTTCATCTAAGTTCCAAATCCACCATCACACCGTCAGCCGGTTTGGTGGAAACCCCTGCACTAGCTGAGGTATGTTCATGGACTGCCTCAAATTTGAATAGTTTGACCATAGCGCCGACGACCAGGCCCACTTCAAGCAACCCGAGTGATCTCCCGGGGCAAAACCGCGGACCATGTCCAAACCCGAAATGAAGCATTTCCTTAGGAGAGATCCCTTTCTCATTGATCACGGCCCACCGTTCAGGCGCAAAAACATCCGCAGGATAGCCCGTCACCGCTTCACCCCAAAATTCTTCGCATCGATTCGAATGCCAGACATCCAGCCGGATATGGGTACCTGCTGGAATCATCATTTTCCGATGATCGGAGGTCTCCACCCAGGTGTCTTGGGTGGCTCTCCGCGGAAAAAAGTAAAGCGCCGGTGTTAATCGCAATGTCTCCTCAAGCACCAGATTTAAGTTTGGCGCGCTGGTGAAGTCGTCGGGATCATAAACATCCATCTCCTTCACCTCTTCATGCACTTTTTCCTGCCATTTCGGATGATGGGATAAATGGCTTATCGCCCAGGTGGCAAATGACGTCGTCGCTTCCATCGCCCCGGCCAGGAAGACGCGTATATTGCTGCGCAGTGCTTCATCGGACGCATCAGATTGAAAGTCTTTCCATAAACCGAGATTTTCTGCCCTCCCCGCAAGAGCAATATCGGTCAATTCCTCAAAAGCCATCCGGTGCTCACGCAAGATTTTACTCCTCCCTGTAAGCGTTAACGCAATGGCTTGCCCCTTTGGCGCCACAGTATCGCGAACCATGAAATCGATCATGTAAACCAGCGCAGGCACGTATCGATCTCTCAACTCTTTGTAAGACACGTTGCCGCCGAAGAAGTTGTTAACCAGCATTTCTAACATGACCACCTTTATCTCGGGATCGAGTTCGATGCGGGTTTTCTGCTCCCCGCTCTCCTCCTGAAGTGCCTGCAAAAGTTCCAATCGTTTCCGGACTGTATTTCTGAAGGTTTTCTCGAAACCATGAAACTTCTGCGGCTGAAATAGGTTTGACCGGCTGAACGGTTTGGCGACCAATCTTTTCTGGCGGCGCCAGATAGCTCCATTGGCATAGAGCAAAGAGTCTTTGCCGGTAGCGCGGGCTATTCCGGCGGTCGGGCTGGTGTCCCGATCAAACTGCCCTGGCTTATCTCCCGTGTCCGCTTGGATTGCCTTGATGATTCCCGGGTCGCGAGTGACCAGAACCGGCGGGAAGCCACCAGCGTAAAGATAGCGGTTATGGGCTCCCCAGCCTTGCTGGTTTTCCGTTCCTGTATAAAACGCTTCAAAAATCTGGATTGGCTCCTTGTAATTCCAGGGAAGGGGTACCGGTGAGGTGGGTCGCCCTGGACTGAATAGGGAGACTCGAGTCGGAAGACAATCTCCATCGAATGGATTGGCTCCCTTGATCTGCTGCAAGATACGTTTTATCCAAGTTTTCAAAGACATTTAAATTTGGTATTCGCAAGGTAAGTCTCAGCATATTCTTTGGCTTAGGTCAAAGTTAAGTCACCTACGACCGAGAACCTAGGCGGTTCTTGGCCTGCTGTTTCGGTCTCGTGGAATCGGAATCTACTCTCTCTGTCGGAAGATTCGAAATAACAATTCCAAATCTGTGGGGTTGGGCGTTGCTAAGTCGGGCGATTTGGTTCAAATGGCTGGGAAAGGGGTTTACTATCAATCTGGATGATGTTGCTGTACTAGATCTTTGGACGTGCATTGATGAGCAAAATCTGACAACCTTTTGATGATGATAGGGTCCGAAAGGAGTGGTGCGCAGGATTCAGCTGAGCTGGATCGGCCCTTGAATCGTGCGGAGTTGGAGCATTTCTGTCGGTCGGGGCTCATCCGTGAGGCTTGCCGCGACAAGGCGTTTGCCTCGTTCCGTGACTCTATAGACTGGCTTCTCTGGCTTCGACTTTGGACTGGAACGATCGGTGCAATCTTCCTCTTGGCCGGGGTAATGTTCTTTTTTGCTCACAATTGGAAGGGCTTGTCACCGCTGACGCGCTTCGGGGTGCTGGAGGTCGGTCTTGTCCTCACGGTGATTGGTGCGGTTTGTTTCAACGTCCGGGCGACAGTGGGGCAATGGCTACTGGTCGCGGCAAGTGTATTGACCGGCGTTCTCATCGCGGTGTATGGGCAGGTCTATCAAACCGGGGCAGATGCCTTTGAGGTCTTCGCGTTGTGGTCGGCCCTGATGTTGGCCTGGGTCGTGATGGCGAAGTTTGCGCCGCTGTGGGTCTTCTGGCTCGTGATTGTTGAGACAGCGATGATGCTCTTTGCGGGGCAGGTGCTGGTTCCGGATCGGATTGCGGACTGGTCTCAGGTCTTTATCGGGATGGGCTTAGTGACATTCGGATTTCTCGCCCTGTGGGAATGGCTTCATCCGAAGGAGCGGTTCTCCACGTTTCGGCAGAACTGGATCCGTTTCCTGCTGCTTGCGGCCGGACTTTTCTGGCTCTCAGCCATACTTTGGCGCTGGATGTTTGATCTTGGTTATCAGAGCGATCGCCCGGAATGGTCGAGGTGGGCCGGTCTGCTTTTCTGGTTGGTCGCGGTGATTGGAGGCATCTGTTTCTTTACCCGGCTACGGCCTTCGGTGCTTGGTATGAGTCTTTGTGTTCTTGATGCCGCGGTAATCTTTTCTTTGATGGTCGCGCGGGTTGTCCTTGAAGACACCTGGGACGAACCGGGAGGCTGGCTTATTGGCGCGGTCTTTGCGATTGGAATTTTTGGTGGAGCGACCTTGGTGATCCTTCGGTTGGCAAAGGGATCGGCTGGTGATGAAGAAACTGGACAGGGAGAGGAGACATGACCTTTCGTGATCTCCAGAAGGCAGGGTGGCTTACTGTTGATCGAGTGGATGAAGCTAGGGAGTGGCTTTGCCAGGGTCGTGAGGAAGAAAACCGCCTGCCGTGGGTGGCGCGTTTTTCGATGGGTTTGGGTGCTTGGTTTGCTGGCCTTTTCGCGATCGGTTTTCTCGCACTGCTTTTTAGTGAGTTTGGCAGTGTGGGAGGCGTTGGGTTTATCGTCCTCGGGCTTACCTTGCTCGGCTCGGGAATCAGGATGATTCGACTGAAGAAACATGTGTTTCTCGACCAGTTTGCTCTCGTCCTCTCATTTGCCGGTTATGGCATGGCTTCGATCGGCGCGGAGCAAGTGTGGAGGGGATATGAGGATTTTTTGGGAAGCCTGTTAGTCTCCTTGTTTCTTTGTCCGCTCGTTTACGGGCTTGCCAGCCATATCGTGTTGCGTTTTATGTCGGTGGGTTGGACCTGGATTGCGGCATTGAGTCTGGCAAGTTCCGAGGAGTCGCTTTCGGTTCTTCTCATCAGTCTAGCGTTAGGGCTGGCTTTTGTCTTTCTGATTCTGTCGGGTCGAGCCCAAATGAGAACGTGGCGACCGGCCTTAATTGCGACTTTGTTAGGGATCTTCGCAGCCATGTGGATCATGTCTGGGGATTTTTTTGAAAACAGCTATCGTGTGCCGTTTTATCGAGAAGCTTACCCAGTCATTGGAATGGTCATGGGTTTAGGCTTCGTCTGCCCGCTTTGGTGGTTGCAACGTGGCCAGGGCCTGAAGTCGATTCTGGCACTTGCGGTGTTTGCTCTAGTTGGTGGAGCGATCGGATATTTTGGTGGTCCGGGAGTCGGGGTTGCACTTGGTCTGATGGCGGTGGCTCACGCGAGGCGCGATTACTGGCTTGGATCGATTGCAGTGTTTGCCCTGACGGGATTCATGATTTTGTTTTACTATCACCTCGGTGTTTCCCTAATGACGAAGTCGCTTTCACTGATGGGAGCCGGGGTGGCCACGCTCTTGCTTAGTTTTTTGATCTGGAGAAGTGATAAATACAAGGATCACAAAATAAATTCAGCTGCATGAATCGTCCTTTCTACATTGGTATCATCGCAGCCAACCTGCTCCTCGTTCTCGCTGTCGTTAATGGGGCCATTCTCAAGAAACAGGCCGTTGTGGAAAGCGGGGAGCGAGTGGTGCTGAAACTTGCCCCGGTCGATCCGCGTTCCCTGATGCAGGGCGACTACATGATCCTGTCCTATGCCTTAGGAAGGAACGAAAAGTTTAGCAGCGCGGCTACAGAAGCGCGGGGACGGGTTTATCTGAAGCGAAATAAGAAAGAGGTGGGCACCTTTGCTAATGTCGAAGAGGGAGACGTTTTCCTCAACTATCGCAAGTGGCGTCGCGGCTATCGTTTCGGAATTGAATCGTTCTTTTTTCAGGAGGGAATGGCAGAGATCTACGAAGATGCCGAGTACGCCGAACTTCGAGTCGGCCCGAATGGAGATGCGGTGATCATTGACCTGATGGATGGGAATTTGAATCGGCTCTCCGATTGATGAAAGTCTGATGGTAATCCCTACTAGCCTAAATCAGGTCAGTCGGTGATTGCTGGGGGTGCCAAATTTCCGTCACATTTTTGATGTCGTAAATGAATGGTTGAAGCGGGCAAACCGAATGAGCAGCAATGAATCCATCCTCCGACAGCTGGAGCAAGATCCCGGAAACTGGGATTTGCGTATCCGAGTGATCGAGAATGCCGTTCGGGGAAACGACATGAACGAGGCTCGTCGCCTCGTCAGGGAGTCGCCGGATGACATCATTCCCGAAGACGAGATCAAGGTGAGGTTACACGCCCTGCTGACCGGTGGGCCTGTGGCGCTTGGAGTGTCGGAAACCGAAGAAGTCGCGGAGAAAACGGAGCCAGATAAAGAGCCTGAGTCTGAGCCAGTCAAAGAAACTATGAAGGAGGTCCGCCGCGACGAAGAGCCCGGGCCGATCCGCTCGGAGCCGAATTTTGTGGTCATGGAGCAACCGAAGGCGTGTGCGTTTGACGAAGACTTAGATGGCGGCCTCGGCGCGTTGATCGAGCGGGATGATGCCGGCGCGTTTGAATTCGATTTTCAGGTTGAGAAGCCACGCGGAAGAAAGGCGGCGCCGACGGTGGACTGGAATGAGGTCCGGGCAAAGTGGGAAGACTACGACGGCGACCTAGAACTGGTCGGTGGAGCACTGCCTCAAGCGCAGGGACGTTTCGCTACCTCGGCGGATCGAATTTCTTCATTCTCCATGGCGCTGTTGGTGCACCTTGTGATTTTTATTCTTATCGGGCTTGTCGTCATTAACGTTCCGATGCCCAAGCCACCGCAGTTGGTCGTCTCAGTACCCCACGAGAGAGAATCAGAGCTCACAGTGACGCGAATCACCCGCCCAACGCCAGAAGTGAAGCCGTCAGCGGCAGCGGCCCAACCGGTAGATGTTTTGAGTTCGGTTAGCCCCTCGGCGTTCACGGTGCCTGAGTTGGATGATTCGGACAATTTTGAGATGTCTTCTCTAGTCATGGGGCTCCAGGACTTCGGGCAGGGGATGAGTTTTTCAACCAACTCGGATGCTGAGTCGGATGTGAACTTCTTTGGTATCTCCGGCAGCGGTAAGAAGATTGTGTTTATCATTGATGCCACTCCCTACATGCTGGTGGATGAGAAGGGAGGTATGACGGCATACAACAACGTGAAGGAAGAGGTTTCCATCATGCTGGCCAATTTAAAGCGAGGAACCCAATTTAATATCCTGCTTTATGAAGGTAAAAAGTTGGTAGCGTTTCGCAATGAGATGGTCTCAAGCCTGCCATCAAACCTGCGCACCGCGATTGCTTGGATGGAGCCGCTCAACCGTAGCTACGATCAACTTGGCCTTAGCAAGCAGTATGGGCCGTCGCAGACGCTGAAGGATGCCGAGGAGCTGCCGCTGCAGGCAACTGATGTGGCACACTATACTAAGGCGATCCAAAAGGCGATGGAGTGGAATGCCAGCGCTATATTTTGTATCACAAGTGGTTGGCGAGGAATGGGGCGGTCACCAACTCAGGAGATGCTCGAGGAGATGAAGGAGAACCCTCCGGAACCAGGGACTCCCGGTAAACTGAACGAACAGGATCGGGAGCGATGGAAAAATGCGGTCGCTGAGACGAGAGCGTGGTTAGAAAAAGAGAACGCAGCGCGTCGCGAGAAAGGAATCGATCCGAAAGTGGTGACGAATTTTACTACGCTTGTTAGGGAGATAACTGGCAAGACACCGCCGCGTCGCAGAGGGGGTAGTCCGCAAAGTAATCCTTTCGAACTTCCACGTATCACCCCGGAGGATGTTGAGGAACATTTCAAGCAACTGGTAAGATACGGCTATAAAGAAGACGGGCGAGATGAACCGAGTGTCCACATGGTCCTGTTCCTTGGGGAAGGGCAGGATACTGGTAATCACGAGGATCATTTTCGTAATCTGACCAGACAGAATCGGGGGAAGTTAAAAGTGCTGCGGGGACTGGCTGCTCTTGAGGACCTGACGGGACAGTGAGAATTTTACAGTGAAACAGTCGCGATACCGGATTCATACAAATCTGAGTCGAATTTCGACAAATTAAGAGAACATTTCAGCAGACCTATCCTTTTCCGGAACCCGAAAAATAGGGCAAAATTAGGATTTCTTCGACAGAGGGCTTATTTATGAAACGTCTTACTTTTTTTCTAGTTTTTGTTTTTTTCCTGGTAGCCAGTGTCCGGGCAGAAAGGCCTAACGTTCTTCTTTTGCTGGTGGACGATCTTAAGCCCGCCGTCCGAGAATATGGAGACGAGGCGGCGATTACGCCTCACCTCGATGCCTTGGCACAGAGTGGGATGCGCTTCGACTTGGCCTATTGCAATCAGGCAGTTTGTGCTCCGTCACGCTACACGCTCATGTTGGGATCACATTCCACATCGACCGGTCTTTACAGTCTCGGGGGTAACTTGAGACAAACAATTCCGGACGCGGTGACGATTCCTCAGCACTTTGCGAAGCATGGCTACCGTACGGAGTCACTCGGCAAAGTGTTTCATATTGGACATGGCAACCAGGGTGATCCAGCTTCTTTCTCGGTGCCGCATTTCAAAGAGAAGGTCATCGAGTATCTCGACCCTGCCAGTAAGCCTGATGGTAAGCTGACTCGAGAGGAGGCTATGTTCCAGAACGTGCCGGCTCCCCCTGGGGGGATGAACCAACTTCCTCGTGGCGCAGCATACGAATCGCCGGATGTTGATGACGACGCTTACGCGGATGGACGCGTCGCTGCCGAAACTCTTCGCCGATTAGAGGCCGCCAAGGAGCGAGCAAAGGAAGGAACTCCCTTTTTCATCGTCGCGGGATTTGCGCGTCCTCATCTGCCTTTCTCTGCCCCGAAGAAATATTGGGATCTTTATGATCCCGAGCAACTGCCCTGGCCGGAGTACGAGGCTTTGCCCGAAGAATCCCCCACAGTGGCTCACAAACGTGGAGGTGAGATTCGCAATTACTTTCCGGTTCCGGACAAAAATGATCCGGCAGAAATTCCAGAGCATGTGAAGCGAACATTGATTCACGGATATTATGCCAGCACGAGTTATGTTGATGCTCAGATTGGTCGGGTAATGAATGGGTTGGAAGAGCTTGGGCTCGATGAAAACACTATCGTCGTGCTGTGGGGAGATCACGGGTTTCATCTGGGAGATCTCGGTATTTGGACCAAGCACACCAACTATGAGCAGGCGAATCGCATTCCGATGCTGATACGGGCGCCGGGTGTCACTGAGCCGGGTTCGTCTACTGAACAGCCGGCAGGTAGTGTTGACATTTATCCCACTCTTGCGGAATTGGCCGGACTGCCGGCACCTAAAGGTCCCCAACCTGTCGATGGGGTCAGTTTAGTGCCGGTTCTAAAGGATCCAGAAGTGAGAGTGCGTGATCACACGTTTCATGCCTATCCAAAAGGGAAAATGGGAAGGGCGATTCGCACAGAGCGGTTTCGTCTCGTGGAATGGAAGAAGCCGGGTGCGGATGAGGCGACAGCTGAACTGGAGCTGTATGATTACATCAGTGACCCGTTGGAGACAAGAAACCTGGCGTCGGAACGAAGCGAAGTCGTGAGAGAATTGAAGAAGATGCTGGCGAGATATCCCGAGGCAAAATCCAAGTCATCAGGAAAATCAAAAGGAGGTAAGCAGGAGCTGGAAGGAGATTTAAAGAAAACGGCAGAGGAAGGCGGTTCAAATGATCAATCCGGCACGCCAGACATTCAAAAAAAGCCGATTTTGATCGTAGTGGAGGCGAAGCCTGACCCGAACGCAAGCGGTGTTATTCTGGCTCAGGGAGGGAGAGAGCACGGCTATGCAATTCATATTGTGGACGGAAAGCCGACTTTTGATGTTCGGGTAAACGGCAAAGTGACCCGCTTGCAGGGCGATGAAATTGGGAAGGGGCCCGTTCGAATTGAGGCTTATCTCGGGCCGAAAAACATGAGACTTGTCGTAAATAGTGGAAAGAAACTGGCAATGCCCTCGCCCGGACTGATTCCGGCGCAACCTAAGGATGGCGTCTCAGTGGGGTTGGACGCGCGTTCTTCAGCGGGAGATTACGAGGCACCTAATCGGTTCAATGGCACTGTTTTGTCGACGCGAATTTCAGCGGGTGGAGAACCGCCAGCCGTGGCTACGGTGATGGACCGTGTTCAGCTTGAAGCCGGCTTCAAATCTCACGATCGAGCGTTGTTTGTGAAGGAAGGATGGATCCGTGATCCTTACATCAGTCGCGGTAGAGATGATTGGTTTTATCTCACTGGAACAACTCCTAATCCAGGTGATCCAAGAGAACAAAGTGATCCCTACAACACTGGCTTAGGCAAGCAGTCCCTCGTCGGATGGAAAGCACAAGTGTTTCGCAGTCGTGATCTCATCGATTGGGAATCGATCGGGACTCCCTTTTCTCTGAAGGACGGCATCTGGTACGAAGCCGACCGGGCTGCCTTTGACGATTCTGATTTGAAACAGTGGAGATTGTGGGCACCGGAATTGCACTGGGTTGGGGAGATGAATCGTTGGGCACTAGTTCATACCAGTCCGTATCCATTGAAGAAAGCCAATCTCGCGATTAGTAGTTCGGACAAGATCTCGGGCCCTTGGGAAAACCCAATGGGGACAGCGATTGAGCGCAGGCACGATCCTTCATTGTTTAAAGACGACGACAATACCTGGTGGCTGATCTGGGGGGCGACGACGATCGCGCCATTGAAGCCGGGGTTCACTGATTTTGCTTCAGAGCCAGTCAATATTCACCCTGAAGGGAACACAGAAAAGATGGGACATGAGGGATGCCTCATCATGAAAATTGAAGGCAAATACGTGTTGTTTGGAACGGGGTGGTCGACCCATATGGGGCGGCGTGGCAGCTACAATCTCTACTATGCTACGGCTGATCAGATCACAGGCCCCTATAGCGAACGAAAATTTGCCGGGCGATTCCTTGGCCATGGTACGCCTTTTCAGGATAATGAAGGCCGTTGGTGGTGCACTGCCTTCTACAATGGGAATGTGCCACCGGTGAGTCGGGTTGGAATACAGGATCGCGATCTAAGCGATACGGCCCAAACCATTAACCAGAGGGGTACTACCTTGGTGCCGTTAGAGGTGAAGCTGAAGGAGAACGGTGAACTTTACATTCGGGCGAAAGATCCCGACTACGCAACCGTTGGTCCGGACGAGGCACAGCTGTTTGAGTGAATAAGAAGGGCGTCCTAAGATTGGCCTTCTCGAAGGGTGTAGGTTGAGGATATCTTCTTCGCCGTGCCTTCTCGCTACGGCTTTCCAGACTGCTGGCGACGACGTCGGCGGTTTCGATTTTGTGAGGTGTTTGAGGACTGCCCGCCCCGGCTGCCACTCGAATTCTTTTCACGGTTTCCATTTCGATTGCGACCATTTCGATTCCCGCGACGCGGGTTGCTTCTCCGCTCGCGACGACTTTGTTTCTGAAGGCTTTCGTCTTTGTCTCCTGCTTGAGGTTCACGATGGAATGGGTGGCTGTCATCCACCGGAACGCTCATACGGATATTCTTTTCGATCTGGCGCAGGAGTCCCTGACTCAGTTCGTCGCAGAATGAGATGGCGCGACCTTCGGCGCCAGCCCTCGCCGTGCGCCCAATTCGGTGCACGTATGAGTCAGGCTCATTGGGTAGGTCAAAATTAACGACCAGATCAATTCCTTTCACGTCGATACCGCGGGCGGCAATGTCGGTTGCAACCAGCACTCGGATTTTGCCAGATCTGAAATCTTCGAGCGCCCGCACGCGAGCCGCTTGAGATTTGTTCCCGTGGATGGCTGCTGCGGGTATCCCTTTTTTAGAGAGATTCTCGGAAATACGGTTGGCCGCGTGTTTCATGCCGGCGAAGACGAGAGTGAGACCTTCGTCATGATTTTCGAGAAAATGAGTGAGCAGTCCTTGCTTGTCTGATTTGGCGACGTGGCAGACGCGTTGATCGATTTTCTCAACGGTAGTCGCGGGTGGGGTGACCTCGACATGTTTCGGCTGGGTCAGAATCGTGCTGGCGAGTTCAATGATGGAATCTGGCATCGTCGCAGAGAAGAAGAGCGACTGCCGTTTGGTAGGCAATCCTGCGATGATTTTGCGGACGTCATGGATGAATCCCATGTCGAGCATGCGATCCGCTTCGTCGATAACGAAAACTTCAAGTTGCCTCAGATTGATATGACCCTGGCCAATGAGGTCGAGTAGTCGTCCCGGTGTGGCGACTAGGACTTCGGGGCCTTTTTGAAGGGCTCGAACCTGTGGGTTCTGGCCGACTCCCCCGAAGATAACCTCTGATTGAAAACGAATGTGAGTCCCATAGGCTGCAAAGCTTTCCTCAATCTGGATAGCAAGCTCACGCGTTGGAGCAATAACGAGAACACGTGGTGACTTTGGAGTCCGCCTCTTAGGGTTTTGGGAAAGGTGCTCGAGGATAGGTAGGGCGAAAGCGGCTGTTTTGCCCGTTCCCGTTTGGGCGCAGCCCATAACGTCGTGCCCTTCAAGGACATAAGGAATGGTTTGTTCCTGAATAGGGGATGGAGTTGTGTATTGGCGCTCCCGAAGGGCTCGTTGAATGGGCTCACCAAGGGATAGTGAATTGAAAGTAATAGACATAAGAGAAATTAGGTTGGAAGCAGGGCGTGAAAGAGCGAACCGACAAAATCGGAAATATTAAATCAAAGGGAGGAAAACAGATCCTCGCTGCGATTTTTCGGGATGATGTCGGTGAATCAGGTAGCCCAGAATCAATCCTCACCGATGAAACCGCTTGGGCGAACCGAGGTGCACGAAGGGTGCCGAAACCCGGTAAACGAGCCCGAAAATTCGCAGCTAACTTGTCGAAAGCAAATCCTTTCTGAGTTTGCCGCATTAGCTGCCCGATCGAATCAGTTCGATTGAGTGCACATCGATGGCTTCCTCTCCAGGTATCTCCGGGGCGCTCAGTTGGAGTAATTGAACGCCACGTTTCAGCTCTAAAATTCCGAGTTCAAGCGGGATAAAATCTTTCACGATGTAGTGAGAGTTTTTGGTGCGTTCTTTGGAGTTGTCGTAGAAGGGTGGGTCGAATGCTCTAGTAACTTTTGCCTCAGTACTGTCTCCGCCGAGTTCGGTAAGTCGCAGGGTCGCGCCGACATCACTTTCTCGGCACGTATAGTAAACAATAGCGTGAAAGGTTCCACCTTCGTTAAGTTCCACCGAGAACATGATTGAGTCATCGGGGCTTTTCCAGTTCTCGAAGAACGAATTGTTGGGAGCTTTTGAACTTCTTGTGATACTGGGCCCTTGCTCAACGCCGTCGCGAGCCGGCAGGGTAGTTGATAGGTCGTAGCCGACGGCGTAGGGTCGTTTGGCGAACTGATCGCGGTATGCTTCCATCTCAGCCTGAAAGCCAAACGCCGCATTACGGAGTTCCTCTGCCAGTTCGGGGAACTGTTCCGCCACGTCATTGGTTTGACCGCGGTCAATCTCGATATCAAAAAGGGCCCCTTCGTTGTCGAGTCGAAAACGACTGGTGCGAACGCTAATCTTATTGCGCCATGTGTTGAAGATCACGCGCTCGGGTAAGTTGTTTTTTTCTCCCGTGAGGATGCCTGCGAAACTGCGACCATCGATGGGATGGGGTTCGACAGATCTCCTCTTGTTGATTTCGGTTACGGCGTTTTCAAGGGAGATGTCGGCCAGGGCGCTGAGGGTAGGAAGGAGGTCAAGAACCGAGGTGACAGGTGCGATCTTGGAACCGGGCGCAATTTTTCCGGGCCATTGGATCACAAAAGGAGAACGCAATCCGCCTTCTTCGATGCTGCCCTTGCGTCCTTTCATGCCCCCATTCCAGCGGTATGAGTTGGGGCCGTTGTCGGAGAAGAAGACAACAATCGTATCTTCCTCAATGTTGAATTCCTCCAGTGTCTTTAGGATGCGGCCTACATTCCAGTCGATATTTTCCACCATGGCGAGAGCCGCACGAGTCATGTTGATGTCCTCACGATTTTCTTCGTGAAACTTCATTTCAGGATCAGCATCAGCGAATTTATCGAACCACTGATCATCAATGATCATGGGTGAGTGGGGAGTGTTGTAGGGAATGTAACAGAAGAAGGGCTGTCCGTTGGTTGATTTGATGAATTCGATGGCACGATCGGTGAAGTCATCGATGACATAGCCATTGCCTTTGATCTTTTTTTTGTTGTGGTCCAGCGGTGGGCTGAAGTAAGCGCCCCAGTGGCCTGAGGTGAAACCGTAGAATTCATCGAAACCACGGTCGTTGGGGTGATAGGGAGATTGAGTGCCGTTATGCCATTTGCCAAATGCACCGGTGGCATAGCCGTGTGCCTTGAAGACCTCAGGCATGAGGACTTCATTGGTATTGATGCGACCCTCGCCTTGACTGACCCCACTAACTCCGGTGCGCGGATGGTAACGGCCAGTGAGAAATTCAGCCCTTGTGGGGGCACAGACCGCACAAACATAAAAATTGTCGAGGGTAGCACCCTTCGCGCCGATTGAGTCTATGTTCGGGGTAGAGAGGTTGGTGTTGCCGTTGCTGCTGAGATCGCCCCAACCCTGATCATCGGTCAGGAAGACAATAATATTCGGCTTCTCTTCCGCGGACAGTCCGAAAGAGAGCAGCAATACAAATAAAGAGAGACCCATTCGCATGGTTGAATCGTCATTTGAATCGACAAGATGAGCTACTCCCGATTTGCGCCGTTGAGGTTGTCGACTGGGTTTACTTGATTCTCACGGCCCTTGGGTCGGCTCCGACGAGATGCATGATGGATTCAAGAGGTTAGCGGCAGGACCAGAGCAATCCTTGAGGGGAAAGTGACTGAACCAATCAGTTGATTCTCAGAGCGTTCACCTTAAGGGTGGAGCGATGATAAAGAACTCGCCTGTCCACTTGGCGCTAGCCGCCTTTTTTTTTGCTGCCGATCCTGTTTCTTCGATAGCAGAGGAGTATTCGATCGCCTTGCCCGTAAGCGATGATGGCATTCCGGGGACGGGAATGTTCTCTCCGGGCGGAGACCGGTTCAAGGCCCGCTGGAATGAACGTCGAACTCATTTCGAATCCCGTCGTGAACAAGATCGTGGGGCGCTTTTCTTCGTCGGGGACTCGATCACTCAGGGATGGGGTGATGATTTCAGGGGCTATTTTGACGGTGTCAAAATAGCGAACCGGGGTATCGGGGGCGATACCTCTCGAGGCGTGATTTATCGACTCCAGCGCGACGTGCTTTCGCTGGATCCTTCCGGTGTGGTTATTCTAATCGGAACCAATGAGCTGGGCGGTGGCGCTGCTCCCGAGGTGATTGCCAGTGACATGGAAGTGATTGTTTCGGAGCTAAAAAAACATTCCGCCGAGATGCCGATCATCATCAATTCGATGTTTCCCAGTTCGGAAGCCAAGCGGCGCCCAAGCCAGACGATTCAGGAGGTTAATCGTCTCGTGGCCGAGGCTGTGAAAGGTGATCCTCAGGTGACCTTACTAGATACCTTCACTCTCTTTGCTGACGGGAATGGAGATTCAAAAGCTGAATTATTTCCGGATCGGCTTCACCTCAATGAAGAGGGCTATGCGGCTTGGGCGGCGTCCTTGCGGCCACTCCTCGCCACTTTTGGCTATGTCGATACGGAGGCGGATAAATTTGAAATCGAGGAAGGATTCGAAAGCCTCTTTAATGGCAAAGATCTAACGGGCTGGGGATTCCGAATCACGCCTCCGCGAAAGCAACCCAAGAAGCCGCGGCCCAACGCGCCAGTGTGGGTGGAAATATCTGAACCGGAAAATTTCGACGGTAAAGTCGCAAGCAGTGATGGCCGCTATCAGGTCATTAACGAGCGACTCGTTGTGACGACCCCTGCGGAAGGACGGAGGATTCAACAGCTGTGGACACAGAGAGAGTTTCCCAATGACTTCACGCTTCGGCTCGAATTTAGAGCCACACCCAATGCTGATAGTGGTGTCTTTATCCGGCAGCCACAGCTGCAGTGTCGTGATTATGCTCTCGCGGGTCCATATACCGAACTGGAGGCCTATAGTCCGCAGGATTGGAATGAGCTTGAGGTGGTTGTGACCGGTGGTATGGCGCGAGCGACGTGCAATGGTGAACTGCTCGAAGAAGAGTGGCCCGTTCCGGCGGTTGGCCCTATCGGACTTGAAGGCGACCGTGGGCAGATGGAATACCGCCGTATTCGAATGAGGGAGGATTGATGAAGCCGACCTCTAAATTAGGAGAGACAACAACGCCTGACGGGTCGCGGTTCTCCCTGCACGAGCACGACGGGGACTACTTTCTCAAGATTAACGGCGAACAACTGATGAGTTCGACGTGGACCTTGTCTGAACGGTTTCTAGCTGACATTGGTTGCCCCGGCGAAGCGCCCGTGGAGGCTAAGCGAATCCTGATCGGAGGGTTGGGGCTAGGCTACAGCATGAAGCGTGCGCTGGAGATCACCGGCCCTGAGGCGGAAGTCGTCGTAGCGGAATTGCTGCCCGAAGTCGTGGACTGGAACCGGGAGCACCTTGCCCATTTGAACGGTCAGCTAATGAAAGATCCACGCGTGGAGATCTATCAGGGTGACGTTTACCAAACCATTCTGGAAGCGGCGAAGGGCAAGAGAAAAAAGTGGGATGCGATCTTGCTTGATACCGATAACGGACCCACTTCATTGATACAACCGCAGAATAAGCAGATGTATGACCGTCGTGGCTTCGGGATGATCTTCGATTCTCTTGCTCCCGGTGCACGGGTGGCGTTTTGGGCGGCAGATGAAGAGCCGGGATTTGAGAAACGCCTTCGCAAGTTCGGGTTTCGCGATACCGAGCGACATAAGATTAAGGCCCACGAGCGAGCTAAGAAAGCGACTCATCGAGTCTACGTAGGAGTGAAACCGCGCTGACTCACTGGTCGCAATTTGCCTCGAAACAGGGTAGCTTCCGAGGATGAAGCTCTCTCAAAATCAGCTCTGGCGGAAAGAGAATAAGTTTTACCGTATCGTCCGACTTGAGCGACTGGCGGTTGACTACAAGGAACTCGATCCGAAGGATCCGGATAAGGGGGATCACTATTCTGTTTCAAAAAAAGAGTTTTGTCGCCTGATCAAGAACGGTGAAGTGGTTGATCAAATCTGAGTCACTCGAGGGTCGCAGGGAAATTCTTTCTGATCGGCAGTAGCACTGAAATCGTTTGTTCTGAAAACATCAGCTCAATCGCTGCGGGCCTTGCCCTGCACTAGGAACTCGTGAGCAAACGACAGCCCGATGATAATGAGTTGCCATTCCGTTTTGATGGGAATACCCAGGGTTAATCAATGGTTTGTCCTGCCAGGTAGGCGATCAAATCGAGCACCTGTTCTTTTTCAAGGCCATTGATCAGTCCTGAAGGCATCGTCGAGACATTGGGACCGGCCGGGTTGCGATATTTCTCTCCAATAACGAGCGAAGGATGGATGATTGACTCAAGCAGGGCGCGAGAATCAAAGCGCGAACCGACTCCACTGAGATCGGGCCCAAGAATTGCGTTGGTGGTAGCGGGATCAGAAGCAATCCGGTGACAGGCCGCGCAGGCGCCCAGGTGAAACGCCTTACGTCCGGCTTCCTGATCCCGTTCAGCGAGGGCAGTTCCCAACTCATCCGTAAAGTCTTCCAGTCTCCAGTCCTTAATGTAGTTGGCGGGATCGACGGTCACTGGAGGCGGGGCCGTTTTGGGTATGGCGGGCTCCAGGAACTCGGACAGGCTACTGCGTTCTGCATCGGAAAGAGCGGCGGTGGCCTCGCGGCGCAGGTCCTGCGCGGTGCGGACATACCACCGGCCTCCCGGAAAGGATTCGAAGCGCCGCAGAGCTTCGAGATAGCGCCGTCGACGTTCGGTGTTCCAGCCTTTTTTGATGTAGCGCAGGTAAACAAGGTAGTGTGACCAGTCCCGGGTATCGTCAGACTCTTCGAGTAGTGTCAGGGTTCGATCAATAATATGCGGTGTTTCGAGGTAAACGAGCAGTTCGCAGAGTTCGTGATTGGCTTTGCCTGACAGGGCAGGGTAAAGGCGATTAAGTGTCTCGTTGACAATGATGAGCGTGTCTTTCTTTGGCTCACCCTGGCGGATAAAACTGATCTGGAGAACCCGGAGTAAAGTCAGCAGGGTTGTGTCATCGACTTGGCCCTCTTTGATAACGTCACAAACAGCTCGGACGAGATCACCCTGAGAAGCCGGGGGGGCAACGCGAGCCAGGGCAAGAAGGCCTTCGGGAGATTTTAATTTCAAAACTTCCGACTCCCATTCGAAAAGAGCCTGCTTCTCCAGTGCCACTCTCGCGGCAAACCGAATGAAGCGATCTGAGTGATCGAGATTTGCGAGAGCCAGTTGCCTGCCCTCGGTGCTAACTTCTTTATGAAAAGTTTCCAACTGGCGACGGAGTTCTTGCAAGCTGCCGTCGCCCCATCCCGTGTAGTTAAGGGTGTCCGGTTTTTCAGCTCCTCCCTCCCAACTTACCCGGTAAAGCGCGGACTGAGTTCTTCGGCCTCCGGTAATAAACCAGAGGTCTCCTTCGTGAAATACGAAGTCTGTCACATTGAGTGGGCGGCCCGAGAGAAAGGTCTCCACATTTCCCATATAAGTAGCGCCGTCAGGATTGAGGTGAACAGAGAGCAGACGCCCATAGGACCAGTCCGCGATAAAGAAGGACTCGCGCCATTTCTTTGGGAAGTTGGATTGGTAGCCAAAACCGACTCCGGTGGGAGAACCCAGGCCGATGTCGCAGGCTGCGGGGAGCGAGTCAGCATAATAGTCCGGCCATTTTCCAGTCCCGCGGCGCCAGCCATATTCGCCTCCGCTGACAATGTGCAGCACCCGGGTGGGTTTATACCAGGCGAGCCCGGCATCCCATTCGCTGTCGGCGTCATAGACAAACATCTCGCCGTCCTTGTTGAAATCCATGTCGATTGGGTTGCGCAGGCCACCACAGATCCGCTCGAAGAAACTGCCGTCTTTGTCAGTTTTAAGAACATAGCCGGCGGGAGCAGGAAGCTGGTTCCAGCTGTCATCCCAGGGATTGGGGATTAGCTGATCTTCCTCCCAGTTTATGTAAGGAGAATAGGGGGATTCGTCGCTTTCGTTGAGCCAGGGATTGTTACCGTGGATCAGGTAGATATGGCCGTTGGGCCCGAGGCGCAGATGGTTGCGACCATGTCCCACTCCTCCCGATGTGGCGAGCAAGATCCTCTTTTCGTCGAAGTGATCATCGCCGGTGGTGTCCCTCAGCCGAAAGAAACCTTTCGAATCGTTGGCGTTGGCATAGAGCGCATCGTGAGCCCAGAGTAAGCCACGACATTCTTCGAGGCTGTCGTCGACGAATTCACGCTTACTAACTTGCCATCGCTCGGAGCCTCGATCGCTGGTTAGGGTGAGGCGAAGGATTCCTTTTTCTTCGATCCCGAGGTAGAGGCGTCCCTTGTCGTCGAAAGTCATTCCGACCCAGGATCCGTCTTCGGCGGTGGCAGCTCGAATCAGCTCAACGGTAAAGCCCTCTGGCGCCTGAATTGTAGTGGCTGGGGTTATTGGGTTTTCCCCATCGGTCTTTGCCATTTTCCAGGAATCGTAGGCGTCGATTCGAGGCACGGGCGTCGGTTCATCGGTTGCAGGCAATCTTTCCGCAGTGATGATTGAAGTCAGTAGAAGACTGACAGTGCGGCCGGTGTACATGACGACTAGATTAGCAGTTTGAGGCTGTCAGCCCAGCGGCAATTCGGTGCAAATACGCCACAAAAAAAGCAGGATCCTAGTGGACCCTGCTTTTTTGAGAAATGAATTAACTCAGAGCGATCAGCCTTTCTTGGCAGCATCAATTTCTTCCTTTCCAGAAGCTTTGGGAGCCTCGGGTGCACCGCTTTGCTCGATCTTAGCCTTTCCCTCTAGTTCGGTGATGTATTCCTCAACTTTCTTAGCCTTGGCTTGCTCAAAAAGGCTGGAGGTGAGTTCTTTCTGCACGTCAACAAAGGCCATTTCTTTCGACTCTTGTTTCTGCGTCACTTTGATAATGTGGTAGCCGAAGTCGGTCTTGACGAGGTCGCCCACCTTGCCGACTTCCTGTTCAAAGGCGGCTTTTTCAAATTCGGGGACCATCTGGCCGCGACCAAAATCACCGAGGCTGCCACCATTCTGTTTGCTGGGGCAGTCAGAGTGTTGGGCAGCGAGTTCTTCAAAGGTGGCGCCTTCGTCGAGTTGCTTTTTGATATTTTGCGCCGACTCGAGCTTGGCAGCAAGTTCGGTGTCATCGTTAATGCCTTGGGTGGACACGAGGATGTGAGAAGCGGCAACCGACTCCTGCTTCGCAAATTCGTCGGGATTCTCATCGTAATATTTCTTCACTTCGGCTTTGGCAGGTTGACCCACGTCAGCCGTCACTTGATCGACCAATTGACGGATCTTGGTATCCTCTTGGATCTGCTTTTTGATACGGGTGATGGGGACACCGCCAGAGGCGGCGAACTCTTCGAGCGAAGACCCCTCAGGGAGCCTATCTTCAATCTCAGCAAGGCTTTTGTTAACGGCTTCCTCGGAGGCCTTGAAACCTTCTGCTTCAGCGGCGTTTAGAAGCAACGTCTTGCGAACCAGGTCCTGAATAATGACGCCTTGAACCTGCTGCTGAATCATGGCGAGTTGTTCAGGAGCTTGCTGCGCCATTTGAGCGAGTTGTTGCCCGTAGCGAGCCATCATCATTTCACGGACGTCTTCAGCCATGATTGGGGTGCCGTCGACAGTCAGGATCACAGGGTTTTCGGTCGGAGCGATTTCTTTTGAAGCGTCCTGAGCCGGGACAGAGGGTTGTTCTTGAGCGTTAGCAGCACCGAAAATCAATGCGAGCGTTGCGAAGAGGCCTCGTTGTAGGAGTGAGGATTTCATAATCATAATCTTGAAAGGCTCCACGCTAGTCGGTAGGCCGGGATCGGGAGCTTCGACGGCATTCTCATACGAAACAACCCGTAAATGAACCGAAATGCGGCCGGAGGGGGAAACATTATCCGGGCGTGTTCCAATTGGCCAATCTCGGCGTTGTGTTTAATGCAATGAAGAAACCACTGCCGACTGGTGTCAACTCAGCCGCCCCGAGAAAAACCGGAGCGGTCATGTCTCGAAGCATTGGTCAAAAATCTCAAGGCGGCTTAGATACCAATCTGGTCGGGGAATCCGACTAGATCGGAGCCGAAGCGAATCGGTTGACTCACAGGATCACGGGCATGAGGATGAGTTCGTAAGCTTACTGATGGTAAACCTCCCCAAAATAGCTGTGACCATGGGCGACCCGGCTGGTGTCGGCCCGGAAGTCTGCCTTGAGCTTCTTGCGAACGAAGAGGTGGCGTCGAATTGCGTCCCCATTGTTTTTGGCGATCGCGAGGTATTGGATCGGTGTGCTGAGGTGACCGGTAGGCCCAAAGCTGAGCGACATATCGACGGATCAGGACTTGTTGACTGCGACAGACCTGCGGTTTTTTCCGTGCCTTCAATCTCTCTCTCGGACTTCGAACCGGGGGCGGTCAATGCGGCTACCGGCGAAGCGGCATACGCTTACATTGATCAGGCGATTCAGTTGGCACTTGCTGGTGTCATTGATGGCGTGGCAACGGCACCGATTAACAAGGAGGCGCTGCGTGCCGCAGGGTATCCACAGCCGGGTCACACCGAGATCTTTGCGGAGCGAACTGAAGCAGAGAAGTCGTGCATGATGCTGACGGCGGATATTCTGACCTGCAGCTTCGTGACGGTGCATGCGGGCTACCACGAGGTTCCGGATTTGCTGACCGAAGAGAGAATCGGTGAAGTCATCGACCTGACGCGGGAGGCGATGAAACGCATTAGAGATTGCGAACCGAAAATGATCGTCTGCGGCCTCAATCCTCATGCCGGTGAAAACGGACTCTTCGGAAACTCGGAGGAAGAGCGCGTCATTATTCCTGCCATTGAAAAAGCGAGGGCCGCCGGAGCTGATATTGAAGGGCCGCTGCCTCCAGACACCGTGTTTCTCGATTGGCGTCGTGAACAAACCGATGCCGTGATTTGCATGTATCACGATCAGGGACACATCCCGATGAAAGCGTTGGCGTTTGATCGGGCTGTGAATACCACCCTTGGCCTTCCCTTTCCGAGGACATCAGCAGACCATGGTACTGCCCTCAATATCGCCTGGCAGGGAAAAGCTGAAGCAGGAAGTTTGATAGCGGCCGCATTGCTCGCAGTGAAATTATTGTGATTTTGTGGGATTTCTCAGCGTGATTGTTGTGGATTGAGTTCTTGCGAATCGCGAGCGGGTTGTTTAGGTGGAGATATGGTCAGATTCACCCTCGCTGTTCTCAGTTTCTCCGTCGGTATCGTCACCGCGGTCGCTAAGCCCAACATTATCTACATTCTAGCTGACGACCTAGGCATTAATGACTTTGGTTGTTACGGGCAAGAGATCATGAAAACGCCTCGGGTCGATCAGATGGCAGCGGAGGGCATGCAGTTTTTTAATCACTACTCCGGCAGTACGGTATGTGCCCCCACCAGGTCCTGCCTCATGACTGGTCAGCACACGGGGCAGACCAGAGTTCGTGGAAATGGGGGCGCCCAATTGTTGCCCGAAGATGTGACCATCCCGGAAATGCTGAAGGAAGTGGGTTACACGACCGGTTTGATCGGCAAGTGGGGGCTGGGCGAGGAAGGGTCGACCGGCGTGCCGTGGGCTCAGGGGTTCGACTTCTTTTTCGGTTACCTCAACCAGAGCCGCGCTCACCGTTACTATCCGGATTGGATCTGGCGAAATGATCAAAAGGAGGAATACCCGGATAATCCGACGAACCGCGAGGTCTACATTCACGACAGCTTCACCGAGGAAGGGCTCAAGTTTATCGAAGAACAAAGTAAGACAAATGAGCCCTTCTTTCTTTACATGGCTTACACCCTATCTCATGTGGACCTCGACGTCCCTGAGGATTCGATGGAGCCCTACTATGATATCATTGAGGAGGCGCGCCCCTTTGTGAACCCGAACCTGCCTAAAGGCTATCGCAATCATCCGACACCTCGTGCTTGCTTTGCCGGGATGACGACGCGTCTCGATCGCGACATCGGTTACCTGCTTGATAAGCTCGATGGACTCGGAATTTCCGAGAACACGCTGGTGCTCTTTTCAAGCGACAATGGCCCGACTTCAGCCGGCGGTGCTGATCCCGAATACTTCAACGGCAACGGAATCTACCAGGGCATCAAGCGGGACGTCTACGAAGGTGGCATTCGTGCGCCCATGATTGCCCGCTGGCCGGGAACGATTGAAGCGGGTTCTAAGAGTGACCATGTCTCGGCTCACTGGGATGTCATGGCCACGCTCGCCGAAGTGTCCGGAGCAACCCTGCCAAAAGAACAGGTCGGCGTTTCTTTCGCGCCTACCTTAAAAGGGGATGCCGACAACCAGGATCAGCATGACTATCTCTACTGGGAGTTCTATGAAAAGGGTGGCAAGCAGGCTATCCGCCAGGGCAAGTGGAAAGCGGTTCGCCTCGATCGCACCAAGATCGGTCCCGAAGGAGCCTGGGAGATCTATGATCTGGAAAAGGATCCCAGCGAAGAGAATAACCTCGCCGCACAGAAACCTGAGATGCAGAAGCAGTTCAACCAGCTCGCTCTAGAGGCGGCGACAGAGAGTGAGTTCTTCTCCTGGAAGTCAGGTAAGAAGAAAAAGTGATCGAGTGTGTTAGGATTTCCTGGCTCAGGTAGTATTCAAGTAAAGCCGAGTTCGAAAACCCCGTGAAACGCTTTTTTCTCCTCTTCAGCCTTGTTGGAACGCTCCTGCCCCTGGGAGCGCAGGAACGTCCCAATGTTATCTTCATCTCCATCGATGACCTGCGCCCTGAACTGGGGTGTTATGGGTCGCCCATCGCCAAGTCGCCCCACATGGACCGGCTCGCGGCTGAGGGCTTGCAATTCAATCGGGCCTACTGCCAGGAGGCTATCTGCGCGCCCTCGCGGGCCAGCCTGCTGACAGGTTTCCGACCGGACGTGACCGGGCTGACGCACAACTACGTACGTCTCGAGGAAACCATGCCGGATGCGTTGACTCTGCCTCAGTACTTCAAAGAGAACGGCTACGAAACCTTCTACACCGGCAAAATATTCCATCGGGGTGACGGGGAGAAAAATTCCTGGAGCCTGAAGCCGGATCCCAAGTGGCTCGATGTGCCGAGACCGGCGGAATTTGCTGATCCGGTCAATCTCAAGTTAAAGATGGATCGGATGGCGGAGATGACGGCCAAGTATGGCGAGTCAGCTAAGCGCGGTCTCGGTAGCGGTCCTGCCTACGAGGGGGCGGACGTGCCGGACACCGGCTACGGGGACGGGTTTGATACCGCGCTCGCCATCGAAACGATGAAGCGGGTCGTCGCGAAGGGGGAAAAGCCATTTTTCATGGGGCTCGGTTTCAAGAAGCCTCACCTCAACTGGACTGCCCCAAAGAAATACTGGGATCTGTACGACCCGGCCGACATCAAATTGGCCACTCAAACTGAGGGGCCCGAAGGCGGCGCCCAGATGGGACTGCACGCTTCCTTCGAACTGCGCGTCCGGGCGGGCATTCCGAAATATGGACCCATCAGCGATGACCTCTCCCGCACCCTGCTTCACGCCTATTACGCCTGCATCAGTTACGTGGACGCCCAGATTGGGCTGGCAATCAAAGCCCTGGAAGAACTCGGGATTCGCGAGAACACCATCATCATCGTTTGGAGTGATCACGGCTGGCACCTAGGTGAAATGGGCATCTGGGGCAAGGCTACCAATTACGAAATCGGAACGCGCGTGCCAATGATCCTGTGGACGCCGGACCAGAAGGTTCGAGGCAAGGGAACTGATGCGCTCGTGGAACTGATCGATATCTATCCCACGCTCTGTGACCTCGCCGGATTGTCCGTAGCAAAAGAACTCCCCGGTCGCAGCCTGAAGCCGCTGCTGGATGATCCCGATCAGGCCTGGCGCGAGATTGCGATCAGCCAGTTCCCGAGTCCGGCGCTGCGCGAGTGGGCCGCCAACCCGCTTTCGCCCGAGATGCGCGAGACCTTTTTCGGTCCGCTGATCAAGGATGTGGAAGCTCGCATCATTGAGCACCACGAAGATATCTGGGAGCGTGAGCTGTTCGAGCAGCACCTCATGGGCTACACCGCCCGGAGCGAGCGTTATCGCCTCATTGTTTGGAAGGATTATCGCGACCTGTCGAGGGAGGCTCTTTTTGTGGAGCTGTTCGACCACGAAACGGATCCGAACGAGACGAAGAACGTTGCCGAGGCCAATCCCGAAGTGGTCGCTGAACTGAGTGCCAAGCTGGCGGAAGAGTTGGGGTGGTAGCCGAGATTTGACGAAGCTCTTACGAGCTTCGCTACGGCGACGGATGGGCGGTAGCGAAAGACGTGAGTCTTTCGGGTGTCTCTAGCTGCGCCCTATTTCTGAGTTGTAGGTCCGCCCAGACTCCGCTGAAAGAACTCAATTCGCTTTCTCCGTAGATGCGGTGATTCACCGATGCCGTGGCCTTTGCCCGGAACG
>DCQY01000041.1 GCA_002323995.1 Akkermansiaceae bacterium UBA1506
GCGATCACATCGAAGCTGAAATGGGTGGGCTCCTCCAGAAACACCTCGACTTCATAGATCTTAGGTTCGTCTTCGGGTGCGGTAATATCGAATTGAATCGTGTCTTCGAGTGCGTTTGACGAAGTCTTCTTCCCGATTCGCAAAGTGGGAAACCGACCTCCGGGTGGACGCGCCCCACTGGCCTGGAGACGCATTCGGTAAAGACCGCTCTGTGGCGTGACATCCTTCCCGAACCAGTCCGGCGCGAAGGCGCGACCGAACTCTTCCTGGGGCTGCGGCATGTTAGGGAGCATCAGGTATCGCAGCGGTCGCTTGATACCGAATCGTTCTAACGCTTCCTGTTCCAGCACTTTCTCCCCGCCACTATAACGCTTGGTGTAACGTAGATCGATCGCCGTTTTGCGGACCTTATGAGTCTCGACCGGCGTGGTGGGGAAAGCGCGGTCGAGCACGATGTTCGCCGCGCGGTAATAGCGATTCATGTGCGACGCCGAGAGGGAAAGCTGCGCCCCGATGCGCTCGTAACCATGCCAAAGCGTGTCCTCGTTCAGCTCTCCCGGTCTAGCCGGATCGTAACGCACGCCGAGTAGATCGTAGACTGTATTTTGATATTCCTTTCGACTAAGCCGATAGTGCGCCACCGGCGGCCGAGTAGCCATGCGGGCTGCTTTTCCTAGTTTTAGATTAGAATCCAGTTCAGAGATAAAAGCCGTTATTTCGGCCTGAGAAGGCTGAGGCTCATCCTCAGGAGGCATCTCGCCGGAGTTGATTCGATCAATGACCTCCGCCCACAGATGACTGTCGTCACCGAGCTTGAAATCCCGGGAAAGCTCATCGACGCGCAGGTCGCCCTTTTCCTTATCCGGGCCGTGGCAGCTGACGCAGTGCGTCTCGAGAAAGGCCTCGAAGGGTTCGTCGGCCGAAGCCACAGTCAGGGCTACCGCGCAAAGCGGGAAGACGAGAAAAGTATTCCTGAGGGTCATTATTGAATGGAGTCAATTTTGAATAGGGGGCGGTGTCCTCATGCACCGCAAGAGAGCGGTGACTGAACCCTAAGAGACTACAACGGTCTGACAACCCCCGAGGATTCGTGGGCGCAATGACGGGCGGTGAATTTTGCCCGATGCAAGAGGCCTCCGCCTCAGGGCACCTCAGACTAGCTTCTCCTTGAGTGCTTTGGCGACGGCGCCGCCGCGGCTGTTGACCTGAAGCTTGCGGTAGATCGAGCGAATATAGTCGTCGGCGGTATGGTAGCTGATTTCGAGGCGGCTAGCGGTCTCCTTAATAGTCAATCCCTCAACAAGGAATGAGAGAGTCTCCTTCTCTCGGTCCGTAAGTTGGTAGTCGTTTTTTTGGGATTGGGTGGTCGCGAACCTGTCCAGGACCCGGCGGGCGATTATCGGGTTGATCGAGGATCCGCCCGCCACGGTGGATCGGATCGCGGCCGCTATTTCTCTCTGACTGGATGTCTTGAGAAGGTATCCGCATGCACCAGCGCAGATCGCATTGAAAATCTTTTCCTCATCTTCGAACACGGTTAGAATGACGACATCGGTATCGGGAGCATGCTCGCGGAACTGAGGAATCCCTTCGATCCCACTCATTCCGGGAAGCTCAATGTCGACAAGGAGCAGGTTGGGTGGTGTTTCTTTCTTCATCCCGAGAATCGCATCTTCACAGGATGAGAAAAGGCGTGAGCAGGTGAGATCCTTCTCTCTTCCCAGAGATCGTTTCAGTCGTTCGCCATAGCTGTGATGATCTTCGATCAACCAGATGTCGATGGTAGGTTTCGATTCATCCATGATAGGGCAATGTGATTCGGAGCTTGGTGCCTTCGCCGGGCTGAGATTCGATCTGAAGTGTGCCGCCATGTCTTTCCGTGCGTCTTCGCATGTTCCCCAATCCCATGCCGGAGTGGGCGATCGCGGGATCGAAACCGATCCCGTCGTCCCGAATCGTCATCGCGAGGTGAGACGGATTGCGTTCAATAACAATTGTCGCCTCGGTAGCCTGTGAGTGTCGGGCGAGATTGTGCAAGGCCTCTTTGAAAAGGAGGATAAGATCGCGACGACAGTTGATGGGAAGATCGGAAACCGCTTTTTTTGATGAAATTTTGACTTCGTATGGGACGCCTCGGAGTTGCCTTGCGGCGATTTCTTCGAGGTGAGTGCCCAGATCTCCGCTGTCATATCCGCCCCGCTGCAAAAGTCGCAGCATGTCCTGCATGGAGTCGATCGTGGCCCGGGCGGTCGAGCGAATGTCGAGCAGGTCCTCCTTCTGCGCGGAGCCCGAGGCCACAAGGGCATCGTCAGCTGCGAGAACAATGGATCCGAGACTACTGCCGATATCATCATGCAGATCTTGGGCGATGCGGTCACGCAACCGGATAATCTCAGCCTTTTGTCGGATGCGCCGGCGGAGCGCGAGTATGGGTAAAAGGGCGAGAAAAAGCCCTGCGATTGTGACTCCGGCCAGGGTGGTCCGCCGCTTCAAGGTGGCGACCAGGCGGACTTCCTTTTGATCGAGCCGCTCCAGCGATTCGACGATCTGGCGCCGGCGGTCGAGACCTTTAATCCACGATGCAGAGTCGACAATCTGGTGACGGCTCGTATATCCATCGATCAAAGCCGCCTTCGACCAGCCCTCTGACTCCAGCGAGTCAAAGGCCCTGACGCTGCCTTTGGTGGCTACATTCCGGCCGTTCGACCAGACCTCCATCTCTGCCAGAGCAAGATTGTAGAGCCCGTTGGCGTTGTGCAGCGAGGTAGCGACGAGTTTTATGTAGCGTGCTGATCGGCCCCCGGCCGGAACGCCGACCGGATTGTCGGCGGGATTCACGAGCGATTGTGGCGGCGCGAGCGGTGTCTCCACCCGCAGTGGTACGACATGGGGACTGTCCCGGGTGGAGTCGGTGGAAAGTTCGAGGTGGGCACGAGTAGGAAATCCGAAACCGGGACGATGGGTAAACTCGGGTGGATGCGCCGGGAAAAGGCGAACCTGTTCCACCGGAACTTCCTCTCCGAGATCAATCTCCACCCACCGCGGCACGGGCTTGGGCTCATTCCTGAGATTGACCATTTGGCTGTGGTATCCAAGCGACGGGCTCTCCATTTTTCCACGGGGGGGACCACACACGCTATGACCGTCGACCAGATTAGCGAATCCCCATCGGGGAACGGCACCCAGGGAACGTCGGCTGCCGTCAAACTGCCCTCGACCGAGTCCAGCGGCAATATTGACTCCTCCACTGAAGACCATGACTTCGCCCAAAGCGAAGCAGAACTCATTCCCTTCCTGGCGCAGACGCGTCGCCACGATCCGAACCGAACGCGCGCTGGTCCCATTGCCGTCCACCCACACGGGCAAAGCCCCGGGATTGGGGAAATCTTCGGAAGTATAGTCTGCAATGATTACGGATTCCGACTCGGGTGATTCCGGTTGCAGTTCCACCCGGAAACGAAGCGGGAATCCATAGCCCGGCATGGAAGTCGCCTCACTCTCCTGAGCCGGAACCAGCAAAGCGACGCTATCGACCGTTCGTTCCTGGCCGAGATCGATATCGACCCACTCGACGGTGTCTGCCCTCGAGGAGAAGCCGCTGTGATACCCAAAGCGTTCAGTGTGATGCTGGCGCCAGTTGGGAGCGTCGGGTAGGAGGGCCAGTTCCGACCGAAGCCGATCCTTCTCGGCACGAATTTCCCGGACTTCCGGGAGGATCCACTCGTGAATGTCCAAGGCGGTTGCCTCGGGCTGGGTGGCGCTGAAAGCCAACACCAAGCACAGGCAATATTTGGCAGCAGAAGACTTCATCAAGGCACGTCCAAAAGCACAAGGGGCGGCAGGGGTGAACCTATCAATTCTACGGCATCAAACAAGAACTTGAAACTCAGATTGTCGCCAGAAACAGGATGAAGCGGAACCGGAACGAACTGTGGATCGCTGTCATGCAAATGGCCGGAGGTTGGGCGAGAGGTGCTTAATCGCGATGATCGCAGGCGCATGACCTGAAGATTACTGAGGATTCCGGGAGCGATTCACATCCGAAGGTCTTACTCTTACTCCTAATATTACTCATACTCCGAGTAACCCAGGCAGCGCGGGAGTAAGATTACGATTACGAGTAAGAGTAAGAGCAGCCACCTGAATTAGATTCGGAATCCTCAGCAAGAAGGAGAGACCCTCTGAAAAAAATCAGGCAGGTCGAAGCTCCTCCGGAAGTCTAACTGTGTATGAGTGCGAACAGGATAAAACTCGGGAGGATCGGAAAGACGTTTCCCTTTTTTCAAATTCTCGTAGTGGGTTTGATATTCGGGAACAACGTCGACGTTGAAGCCGAACCTTTAAAAGCTTCCAAGCCAAACATCATCGTGATCATGCCCGATGATATTGGCTATGGCGACATCGCCAGCCTCGGCAATCCCGTCGTTCAGACGCCTAATATCGATTCCCTGAAACGGGAGAGCTTGTTGTTCACTCAATATCACGTCAGCCCCCGGTGTTCTCCGAGTCGGGCAGTTCTCATGGGAGGGCGTCATGAATTCATGAGCGGGGTGACCCATACTCAGCACGGGCGCGAACGCCTGAGCCTGGACACCGTCACGCTGCCGCAGGGCCTCAAAAGTGCCGGTTACGCCACCGGGCATTTTGGAAAATGGCACATTGGCAGGGAAGAACCCTATCGCCCCGAGAATCGTGGATTTGATGAGAGCTATGGCATCGAAGGCGGCGGCACGCCGAAACTCTCTCCGACGATCTATCACAATGGTGTCCGCCAGAAGAAAAGAGACGGTTACGCGACCGATCTATTTTTTGAAAAGGCCTTTGACTGGATCGATGAGAAACGAAAAGAAGACGCTCCTTTCTTTGCCTATATCGCCCCGAACGATCCTCACGGTCCCTTTACCGGGCTCCATAGTGTGCCCGGTGACGACTACAAAAAGTACCTGGGCACGCATCCGGAAGTCACGGAAGACACCGCGAAAGTTTATTGGATGGTCGAGAATATCGATCGCCATGTCGGCACGCTGCTCAGCAAGCTTGAGGAATGGCAGATCGCGGAGAACACGCTCCTGATCTACATCGGAAGTGACAACGGGAACTCAACCGGCTGGAGAGTCTACAATGCCGGAATGACAGGGCATAAGGGGCAGCCCTATCAGGGGGGAACGCGGGTTCCGGTCTTTTTCAGGTGGCCGGCAGGCAAGATTTCTGCCGATGCAGAATGCTCGGCGCTCACCAGCCAGATGGACATGATGCCGACTCTTCTGGAAATTACCGGTGCCCCGTTGACCGATGAGCTCAAGCAACAGGTCGAGGGGCGCAGTCTGGTTCCCATGCTCAAGAACCCCGAGATCGATTGGGAGGACGATCGGCATTTGGTTCACCACGTGGGTGCCTGGGAACATGGGCAGGCCGCCCAATCGAAACACGCCAGAGTTGCCATCCAGAACAAACGATTCACCCTGGTGAATAACGAGGAGCTTTACGACCTCAGCGCTGACCCTGGCGAAGCGACTAACGTGATCGCTCAATATCCCGAAGTCGTGGATCAACTGCGTAAGGTTTACGATCAATGGTGGATCAGGATTCAGCCGGGCCTGGTGAACGAGGATGCTTACCAGCCGCGCGCGAAGTAAGTTTACCGATGCTCGGACTGAAGTCGCGCATCGCTGCCCTGCCCATTCGTGTTAATTTGCCTCCGGCTATCTCCGCTGCGCTCCGGTTGTGCTCCTTTGTGTCGAGCGAAGCGGATTCGTGTTAAGGGATTTTTGGAACTCAGATTTTCACGGATGAACACAGATGGACACAAATCTGATGGGCTCTGAAGAAATTGCCCAACAAAATGTGGCAGGTCGAAGCCCCGCCGGAAGTCCTTCTGTGACGCGATGCAATCATCTCATCAAATCCGACCCCATTTCACGCACATGAAATCCCCATTCTTACCTCTTCTGCTGATCACGGCAGCCATCATCGCGAACGCTACGGTCGCTTCCGCAGAATCGGATTCCCGACAAGCGGATTCCGAACTCGCGGGATCGAAACCCGAAGGCGGACCCCCAAACATCATCGTGATCATGCCGGATGATTCCAGCTATGGGAATTATTCCTGCTTAGGCAATCCCATCATCAAGACCCCCCATATCGATGACTTAAAGAAGCAAAGCTTGCTCCTGACACAGTATCACAGTAGTGCACGGTGTTCTCCCAGTCGTGCTAAACTCCTGAGTGGCCGCCATGAGTTTTTGGGCGGGGTAACCCATACCATCCAGGGGCGCGAGCGCTTGAGCCTGGATACGATCACGCTGCCGCAAGCCCTCAAAACAGCCGGGTATGCCACGGGGATGTTTGGCAAGTGGCACAATGGCAACAAAGGGCCTTACCGTCCCGAGAATCGCGGGTTTGATGAGTGCTGGATGTACGAAAAGGGCTCAAGAATGAAAGCCACCATTTCTCACAATGGAACCTCGCAGAGAATGGATGGCACCTATCCTACTGAT
>DCQY01000133.1 GCA_002323995.1 Akkermansiaceae bacterium UBA1506
CGATAGCGCTTTGCTCATTCGCGGTTGATGTGATGTTAATATCATTTTCTTTAAGGGCTATCTCAATGCTGCTGGTGACGTCAGGGTTAGGATCGATGACGAGTATTGAGGTGCTGCGGGCCATAAAGTGGTAAGTAATTTAACAATTACTGGTAATTTAATTACCATATAGTGTGGAACATCCAAGCCTAAGAAAACTTGAGAAGTGTAACTAGCCCCACAGATCGGGGGTTTTAGGACAAAAAAAGAGACTTGGCACGCTAGATGCTATTTAGCGAAAAGAATCTGATAAAATAAAATTACATCAACCCATGAAAAAAATCGAAGCCATCATTAAGCCTTTCAAACTCGAAGAAGTCAAAGAAGCCCTCACCGAAGCCGGAGTGCACGGCATGACCGTCAGCGAAGTAAAGGGCTTTGGCCGCCAGAAGGGACACACCGAAATTTACCGAGGATCGGAATATACCGTAGATTTTCTTCCGAAAGTGAAGCTCGAAATTGTTGTAGAAGACGGCGACGCTGGTTCTGTCGTCGAAACCGTAGTGAAAGCCGCTTCTACCAATAAGATTGGTGACGGAAAAGTATTCGTCTCTACCGTCGAAGATGCAGTGCGTATCCGAACTGGTGAGCGCGGAGACGACGCCATCGCCGTATCCGCTGAGTGATCCCACCCAAGCAGCAAGTCAATGACCCGGCCTCGCTCTGCGTTGCCGGGTTTTTTGTTTCCTGAGTTACTTCTGCAGAATCAGGAAATATGATCAGAGCCGATATATGGCCGGAGAGCCTCCGGCACGAGGATGCTTCCGTCGACCTGCTGGTAAGTTTCGATTAAGGCGACGTAAAGTCGTGGAAGTGCGGTTCCTGAACCGTTAAGGGTATGGCAGAAGCGATTCTTGCCCTCCGAATCCTTAAAGCGAAGGCGCATGCGACGTGCCTGATAGTCGACAAAATTGGAGCAACTCGATACTTCAAGGTAACCACCATGCCCGGGGGCCCAGACCTCGATATCATAGGTTTTAGCAGAGCTGAATCCCAAATCGCCCGTGCATAACTCGATGGTGCGATAGTGAAGGCCGAGCTTCTGAAGAACTGTTTCCGCTTCTTTCGTCAAAGTCTCGAGCATCTCGAAAGACTCATCAGGGTGAGCAATGTTGACCAACTCCACTTTGTCAAACTGGTGCATCCGGATCATGCCCCGACTTTCCCGCCCAGCCGAACCGGCTTCACGCCGAAAGCACGGTGTGTGTGCGGTCAACTTAATTGGGAGCCGATCCTGTTTTAGGATTTCTTCGCGGTAAAGGTTGGTGACGGGAACTTCAGCCGTCGGTGCGAGGAAGAAGGCGTTGTCCTCGAGGCCATACATGTCGAATTCGAACTTTGGTAGTTGCCCGGTGCCGAACATGGCATCCCGATTGATGATACAGGGGGGGGCGACCTCTGTGTAACCATGTTCCTTGGTCTGCAGATCGAGCAAAAATTGAATCAAGGCGCGCTGCAGTTTGGCTCCGGCCCCGGTAAAGGTGATAAATCCGCTACTGCTGATCTTGGTGGCTAACTCGAAGCTAAAAAGATTTAGATCTTCACCTAGTTGCACATGGTCTTTGGGTTCGAAGTCAAAAGTAGGTTTCTCTCCCCAAGTCCGAACCTCGGGATTGGCGCTTTCATCTTCGCCGACGGGGCAAGCTTCGTGAGGTAGATTGGGTATCTGTAGGAGCAATTCTGTCTGGCGCTCTTCGGCGGCATCGGCCTCTTCACCAATTGTCTTGATCCGTTCGCTGATCGCTCGCACCTTTGCCTCAATATCGGAGCTATCCTTCCCTTCGCGCTTTAGTATTCCGATCTCTTTTGAGATGCGGTTTCGGTCTCCCTGGAGTTGCTGCTTTTCGGTTTCTCCTGAGCGACGCTTCTCGTCGCATTCGAGAATTTCATCAATCAGTGACCAGGGGTCGCCTCCGCGAGCTTTGATGCGGGCTTTTACGGAATCTGAGTCCTCTCGAAGCGTTCTGATATCTAGCATGACGGTGGAGTGTAACTCAGGCTATGAAGCCGTCAACGGGTCAAGCGTTGCGCGGTTGGGACTGAGCTAGTGGCAATTTAGAAGAGATATTCCATCATGAGAATCAGCGGGATTGGGATGAGGAGGATGCTATCAGCTACCGCTTGAGTCACCTGACTGGGTTTATCGCGGTCGATACTGCGCGAAAAGCAGAAAAGAGCCATGCTGGCTATGATCATAGAGCTTCCGAGAATATAAGTTCCGTCTTTTAGTAAAAGGGCGCAGCCGCAGATGCCTCCAATCCACCCAGAGGTCGTGGGAGGTCTAGCCTGCGGTTGTCTAGCGTAGTAGGCTTTCATATCGTGGCGCCGATCGAAGTCAGCTTCTCCGTATGAAATCACAAGACAGTTAAACAGCGCGATACTGGCTAACCCAAGGGCAATGACACTGTTGAGCCAACTCAAAGAAAGAGTTCCTGAGGTCAACATGACGCCGGCCGCAAAGCAAATCGCAACGGTTAGTTCTTTGCTCGGAAGTTTTCGGGTCGAGGTGTTCGATCTGACACGAAATGCTAAGAAGTAGGTTGTCGTAACTATGGCCAAAAGAACGCCACTTAACACGTAGAGGGCGTCTCGCACGAGATAGAGTTGAAGAAGTGCCAGCGCTGCTGAAAAAGCCAAAAGGGTCCAGAGAAGCCAGCGAAACCGGATTGCAAATCGGTGACGATCTGTGATTACGGTTGCCTTGCGAAGCCGATAAGAGTCGAGGATCCGATCTATCAAATAGACTGCCCAGACCCCGAAGAAGAGAAGCAGTAACTTAGGGAGTGCCGTTTCAACATCGCTTCTTGAATCCAAGGCCACGGCTAACGCCCAGGATAAGGTCACGAAAGGAACGTCAAGACAGAGGAGCGAGGGGAAAAAGAAGGCAATCTGGATCCAACGTAGATTCACAACCATTCATAAAGCGCCGCAGTCGTTGCTCTGCAAGAGAATGCGGTCATATTCTTTTGCAATCCAGACAAGTGACGGTAGTGATTGCTTCTGTTATCGATTGCCCTCCTTCATGAGTGAAATCTCTAATCTCTACGCTCTCATTTTAGCCGGCGGTAGTGGGACGCGTTTTTGGCCGCTGAGCCGAAACGTGAGGCCGAAGCAGCTACTTAACCTTTTCGATGAAGAAACTTTGATCGAAAAGGCCGTGAATCGGTTGGAAGGATTGGTAGATCCGGAGCGAATTCTTGTCCTGACTAACGAGGCACAGGTTGACGGTATTCAGAAGGTTTTGCCCACAATTCCAGCTGAGAACGTGGTGGCTGAGCCAGCTCGCCGAGATACGGCCCCAGCCATTGCGCTTGCTGCTGGGTGGATTGCGGCTAGAGATCCCGAAGCAACCATGATCGCTTTGCCAGCTGACCAACTCGTGATAAATGACGAAGAATTTCGGGCTGTTCTTCAGTCAGCGGCGGAAGCGGCTGAGTTGAAAGACGCGATCGTTACCCTTGGGATTCGGCCCGACTGGGCCTGTCCAAGTTACGGTTACATCGAGCGGGGCGCGAAATTGGATTCGGTAGATACCTCTCATGATGTCCACGAGGTAAATTGTTTCAAAGAGAAGCCTACCGTTCAATTGGCTGAGGAGTATTTGAAGAGCGGAAACTTCTCATGGAATGCAGGGATCTTCATCTGGACGATTCGGACTTTGTTACGAGAGCTTTCGCAGCATTGCCCTCAACTTGCCGAGTTTATCGAGACGTTGCAGTGTGCCAGAGATTTCAAAAAGATCGTAGCCGACTCGTTTCCAGAACTAGAGAGAGTGTCGATCGACTACGCCCTTATGGAGAATGCAAAGACTATTCTTAACATCGAAGCAGATGTTGGCTGGGATGATGTCGGCGGTTGGCCGTCAGTAGCAAAATATCTCAATGAAGATGAATCAGGTAACACGAATCGAGGCAAGCTTGTAAGTGTTGACTCTAACAATAATATTGTCTTCTCGGCGGTGGATGAAATGACCATCGCATTAATGGGCGTCAACGATTTGATTGTAGTGAATACCGCGGATGCGATTCTTGTGGCCGATCGAAATGATGCCGACCAAATCAAAAAACTGGTGGAGGAACTTCCACCAGAGTTGACCTAACAAAAATACTAAGTGTCTAAGTGGGTCAAAGCGATTGGGATTGATTTCGGGAGAGCTCGTATAGGGATCTCGGTGAGCGATGATATCGGGATGTTGGCTCATCCTCTGGAAACAGTTCCGGCTGCTGACCTTAATAGTGCTGTGGAACGCATCATGGAGGTCGTAAACGACCGCAGCGTTCGCGACGTGGTGGTTGGTCTACCACTTCGGGTCAGCGGCGAAGAGGGGACTGCGGTTGAAGGAGTGAGGGATTTTATTAGGGAGTTGAAGAGAGGTCTTCCCGCTTCGGTGGTGTTCCATGAAGTTGATGAGCGCTACACCACGCAAATGGCGATGGAGAAACTTCATCAGGTCGGCCGAACAGCAAAAGACTCGAAGGGGATCATTGATCAAGCTGCCGCGGTCGAGATTCTGCAGCGGTGGCTCGATTTGAGAGAGCAAGCCCCTTCGCCCGATGATTAGTCGGGGCCAGTCAATTTAGCGTGTGCAATGATTTGAATAGAATCAGAGTAGGCGCCTTTAACAGCAAAGAAGAAAACTTGTGATGCAAAGCGACGGAACTGAAAAAGTCGGAGTCATTGGTCTTGGTATTATCGGAAACCAAGTAGCCGCTAAATTGAGGGAGACAGGGAGGCATGTTTATGTCTGGAATCGAACGCCGAAGTCGGAACCTAATTTCGTGAGTTCGCCCATGGAGATAGCCAAACTCTCTGAGGTAATTCACCTCTTTGTGAGTGATGGAGGGGCTCTTCTTGAGGTGGTCACCTCCATGAAGAATGAACTGTGTCAACGACATACAGTTGTTTCCAACTGCACTGCAGATCCGGAATCTGTGATTAGGGCTTATCAGATTGTGAAAGAGACGGGAGCATCGTTTCTTGATGCCCCTTTTACCGGAAGTAAAGTGGCGGCAGGCGACGGGGCCTTAGTGTATTATATAGGTGGTGATCTTGCTGTCCTCGAAAAGGCCACACCAGTTTTAGAAGCTTCCTCAAAAGAGATTTTGTTCCTAGGCAAGGTGGGCGAGGCGACCATTTTAAAGATCGCCACTAACATGATTACGGCGGCAACGGTCGAAGTATTGTCAGAGGCCTATGGCTTGATTACTGCCGCCGGGATTGGGGCGGACAGGCTTGAACAAGCGATCAAGCACAATGCATGCAGGTCCGCTGTAACAGGGATGAAGCTGCCTGCAATTATTGAGCAAGACTATGAGCCACACTTTACACTTAAGAATATGTTTAAGGACGCTAAATATGCACTTGGCCTTGGAAAGAGCCTTGGAGTTGAAATGCCCGCCTTATCGACGACGGCGAATATCATGTTTCGATCCATGAAGAAAGAACTCGGGGAAAAAGACTTCTCGGTGATCGCTGCGCGTTTCCAAGAATCTGAAAAGGACAAGGCTACGCAATGAAGGAAGTGATTGAATCACTGAATGGGCGCTGGGCTTCGATAGAGGATCGGGCGGTCTTTCGCATCACAGGACCGGACCGGGTGCGTTATCTGAACGGGCAAGTTACGAATGATGTTTCGAAAGATCTCACCCAGCAGGCAGTCGCAGCTTGTCTTTGTACTATTAAGGGTAAAGTAGAATCACTCGTTTGGATCAGTGCGACTGAGGATGAATTGATCTTGGATGGGGAGCTTTCCCAGCGGGAAGATCTTTTACTCCGTCTCGACCGCTACTTAATAGCTGATGATTGCGAGATTATAGATGAAACAGGGCGCTTGAAACTGGTTCACCATTTTGATGAGGGCCAGTCGGGTGTGAGTTCGTGGCGCATGGGGCTCAAAGGGAAAGATCTCTGGCTGCCATCGGAAGAAATGCCATCCGCCTTTAAGTCCGCATCACGTATCAGCACTGCCGAGTACCGTTTGGCTTCCGTTATTGCAAAAGTACCCCGACTTGGACACGAGATCGACGGAAATCGTTTCCCGGCAGAGCTGGGGCTGGACCGATGGGCTGTCGATTTCCACAAGGGCTGTTATTTGGGACAAGAAATCGTTTCCCGAATAGAAAGTGTTGGCAGGGTGAAAAAAAGTTTAAGGCTGCTGAAATCAGAAAAACCCGTCAAACCGGGGGGAAATATTAAAAACTCCCTCGGAGAAGATGGCAAAATTACCGGCCCTTTCGAGCTATTTGAGCCGGGTTCATGGGTCGGACTGGGGCTTTTTAAGCGCAACCTAAATCAATGTAACCCCAGTGATTATCAGGCATTAGCATTCGAAATAGCCAAAGAACCCTAGATTAAAGAACGATTAAGCAAATGCTTTCTTAGGAAAAGTTCACAAATTTTTTGTTGCGTGACTGCTACTCTTAAATGAAGTTGGCGGAAGCTTGTCCTTTGATATACGTAGCAGCGTAAAGTTGGCACGAATATTGCAGATAAGCGGGTGGAGACAAAATCCACAAACAGGTTATTACGACCACATCTCAAACCAAGGGAGTTAATTGAATATGAAAAAAGCAATCCTAGTTGCAATTATTGGTGCGATGACGCTCGGCGTTAACGCAGGAGATTGGGGCAAAGCCCCAGTCGTCGACAAAACACCTATCGAAGAGTGTCTTGATATCGGCGGTTCAATCAGCGTTGGATACGACACTGCTTTCGTTTTTTACGGGCAGCGTTTTACAGACGATAACATTTGGACTGACGTTAACTACACGATCGACACTGGCATCGTTCCTCTGAATGTTGGCCTCTGGTATCTTAGCGGAATCGAAGATAATTACGACGAGCTCGACCTCTACGTGAGTGCTGAGCTAGGTAACTACCTCGGTTTTGACACTAGCTTGACCTACGTCCACTATTACTTCCCTACTGCTAACGACCCTAGCACTGGCGATCTCACCCTCGGTCTTAGCAGAAGCCTCGGTATCGTTGACTTCTCTCTTTCCGCCGCGAGTTCACTCGGAATTGCTGGTGTTGATTACCAGTACTACGAAGCAGGAATCGAGAAAGCTTTTGGCGTAACTGATTCAGTCGATCTTGTCTTGGGACTTGGTCTTGCTTACAACGATGGCTACAACGGCGTTGTAGCTGACTGGAGCCACTACTATGTGACTGCTGCTCTTCCCATCGAACTTAACTGCCGCGCGACCTTGACGCCTTACGTCTCCTTTCAGGGAGCGCCTACCGGCTGGGCTGCTGACATTCCAAATCAGTCCATCAATGAAGGTCAGTCTGACATCCTCTACGGTGGTGTGAGTCTTTCCGTCTCCTTCTAAGGTGACTAAAAGTTAAAAGATTTAAAATTCTTACTTTAAACCTTGGTGTAAATCGCCCTCCTTAGCGGGAGGGCGATTTCTTTTTGTACACTAATGGAGACTGTGGTTAAGGTTCTGGTAGATGGCGCGTCAGATGATCTGACGTTCAGTTACACAGTTCCTAAGGGTCTGTCTTTAGTGGCTGGACAGAGGGTCCGCATCCCTCTTCGAAACCGCGGGGCTATTGGAACTGTTATTGCAGTCGAGGACCTTGATATCTCAGGCCTTCCCTATGAATTGAAGCCGATTGGAGGCCTCGTTTCCAAAGATCCCTTTTTAACTCCGGGGCTGATGAAGTTGGCCTCTTGGATTTCAAGTTTCTATCTGACGCCAATTGAATCCGTCTTCCGGACGATGTTGCCGAAGCCATCGCGAGGCGAGTCAGAAAAGCGAAAGACGGAAAAAGTGGTTTCTTTGAGCGATAGTTTTTCGTCGACTGCGCTCGAGGGATTTTCGGGGCGGCAGGTAAAGCAGAAGAAGGTGCTGGAGTATCTCTCTTCTAATGGAACAGAGTCGCTGGCACGTTTGACCGGAGCGCTTGGTTTTTCCCGCTCCTCGATCAAAGCCCTCGAGGATAAATCCTATGTCACAGTGGGTGAAAGAATTGTGACGCGTGATCCCTTGGCCGAAGTTGAGTATGTTGAATCAAAGCCGCTCAGCCTTAATGAGGAGCAGGCAGAAGCATTGAAACGCGTCCTCGCATCGGCACGCGAAATCGAAATCAGTGGAAAGGTGAAGCCTATTCTTCTGTATGGAGTCACCGGAAGCGGTAAAACTGAAGTTTATCTTCAGGCGATTCAAAAAGCGATCGACGCCGGTAAGGGTGCCATCGTCTTAGTGCCTGAAATAGCGTTGACCCCTCAAACGGCAGATCGATTCAAAAAGCGTTTTGCCAAGATCAAAGACCAAGTAGCAATCCTCCACAGTAATCTCTCGGAGGGAGAAAGGCACGACGAGTGGCGCAAAGTCCTCGAACAGAAGGCTCGCATTGTCATAGGCGCTCGGAGTGCTATTTTTTCACCGATCACGAATCTCGGTCTCATCGTCGTCGATGAGGAACATGAGAACTCATACAAACAAGATATTTCACCGCGTTATCAGGCTCGTGATGTAGCGGTGGTGCGAGGCCACTTGGAAAAGTGCCCTGTGCTCCTGGGCAGCGCGACGCCCTCACTGGAATCTTGGAGTAACACGCAAAATGAAAAATACGAACTGACCATCATGAGCCAGAGAATCGATGACCGGAAGATGCCACTGATCCGGATCATCGACATGCGCCAAGAGTCACGCAAGGCACAAGCGGGTCCAACGATACTCTCTCACAAGCTTCGTCAATCAATCGAAGAGAGGTTGAGCAATGGAGAGCAAACCATCCTCTTCCTGAATCGCCGAGGATTTGCCAAGAATATTCTCTGTCCGGAATGCGGGTATGTCGCGAACTGTCGCCATTGCAGTACAACGATGACTCTTCATCGGAAAGAGGATCGCCTCGTCTGCCAT
The DNA here is from genome assembly GCA_002323995.1 of Akkermansiaceae bacterium UBA1506. Taxonomy (GTDB): domain Bacteria; phylum Verrucomicrobiota; class Verrucomicrobiia; order Verrucomicrobiales; family DEV007; genus Arctic95D-9. The sequence goes on from DCQY01000133.1 coordinate 8,910, forward strand.
ATTTGTGGTTTTTCTCAGCTGCCACCCAAGAACTGCCCTGAATGCAGCAGCAAATCTATTGTGAATGCTGGTTATGGAACGGAGCGAGTTGAAGAGGTTCTGAAGCAAGTTTTCGACCGTGCCAGAATCACTCGAGTCGATACCGACGCGATGCGTCGGAAAAACCAGCTACGTGACACCCTGAACGATTTCCGAGCCAACAAGATCGATATTCTGGTCGGGACCCAGATGATTGCCAAGGGGCTTCACTTTCCGAACGTGACTCTTGTTGGCATACTCAATGCCGATGTTGGGCTGCATATCCCTGATATCCGGGCCGGGGAGCGAACCTTCCAACTGTTGACTCAGGTCGCTGGTAGGGCCGGACGTGGAGAACTTGAGGGTGAGGTTGTGGTGCAAACTTACACCCCCCATCATCCCTCGATCCAGTTTGCCAGACATCACGATTTTGAGGGCTTTGCCGATCAGGAACTACAAATGCGCCGCCAGTTCGGCCATCCACCCTATTTGCATCTTGTCTTGATAACGGCTCGATCGGTTCACCAGCAGCGGGCCGAATTTTCTCTTAAGACTCTCCATGCTCGCTTAGCAAAAGGACTTCCAAACGACATGCGCCTGACTGAGCCGCTTCCATCTCCGTTGGTGAAATCACACGACCAGTGGCGATATCAGGTCATCTTAAAGGCGACCAGTGCGCGAAAACTTGCTGCTTATGTCTCTCAGGAAATGCGGGATCTTACCTTTCCATCTGATGTCATCGTGACTGTCGATGTCGATCCTTATTCGATGGGATAGTGTATTTTTGAACAGTTTTTGATTGCCAAACCCTGATCCAATAGGCGATGGTGGGGAATGGCCCTCACTTGTGTATCTTCCGCGGCGCTGCACGGCGTCGACGCCCAACCGGTCGAAGTTGAGGTCAACGCCGGCGACAGCGGTCAAATTGATATTAAGTTGGTAGGGCTGCCCGATGCGGCAGTGCGCGAAAGCGTCGACCGTGTTACCACTGCGATCAAGAACAGCGCTCTTCAGTGGCCCAACAAGCCAATAACGATCAATCTTGCGCCGGCTGATATTCGCAAGGAGGGCCCCAGTTTTGACCTCCCGATAGCCTTGGGTATGGCGGCCCTCGATGAAGATCGCAATGGCAAACTCAAAGAAGGGGCTTTAGAGAAATGTGCTGTTGCCGGTGAGTTAGCTCTCGACGGGAGAGTGAGGCCAATCAAAGGAATCCTCCCGTTGACTATTCAGGCCAAGCGGGAAGGTAAAAGAGCAATTTTGGTTCCTTTGGAGAATGCTGCAGAGGCAAGTATTGTTGATGGAATTTACGTCTATGGGATCGAATCCATACGTTCGGCTTATGAACTCCTTTCCGGCGATGGTAATGTGAGTCCACATCAACTCGATCGAGAGGCTTTGCTCCAATCAAACCAGGATTACCACATCGACTTCGATGAGGTAAAAGGCCAAGCTCATGCAAAGCGCGCCCTTGAGGTCGCGATGGCTGGTGGACATAATATACTAATGTTAGGTAGCCCCGGGACAGGGAAGTCAATGCTTGCCAAGCGACTTTCTACGATTCTTCCGGCTATGACGGAAGAGGAAGCCATCGAAACTACTAAGATTCATAGCGTGGCTGGACTGATTAATGGAAAGAACAGCTTCCTCGCGACTCGTCCGTTTCGATCGCCTCACCATACCATTTCTGATGTTGGTTTGTTAGGTGGAGGTAGCCACCCATCCCCGGGAGAAGTTAGCCTAGCGCACAATGGGCTCCTCTTTCTTGATGAGTTGCCCGAGTTTCGACGGCCTACTCTGGAGGTGCTGAGGCAACCTCTGGAAGACGGGCAGGTAACCATTTCAAGAGCTGCTGGAAAATTCACTTTCCCAAGTCGGTTCAGTCTCGTCGCAGCAATGAATCCCTGTCCGTGTGGTTACCTCGGAGACCCCTCACGTGAATGCCGATGCTCACCCAACCAGATTGAGAAGTATCGTCAGAGAATCAGCGGTCCCCTGTTGGATCGAATCGACCTGCACGTGGACGTGCCTGCTGTCGATTATCGTGAGTTGAGAAACGATCAACGGGGGGAATCATCAGCGACAATTCGTCAGCGCGTTGAAGAAGCCAGAGCCATCCAACTCCAACGATTTATATCCTATCCTGGTATGAGTTGTAATTCGGATATGGGCACTCGACAGGTCACCGAATTCTGTCGACTGACTCATGCTAGCGAACTAACGTTGGAGCAAGCCATGAACAGCCTCAACTTCAGCGCTCGGGCTTACGATCGAATTTTGAAGGTATCGCGTACTTTGGCCGATCTCGACGGTGAGCCTAATGTCGGTGAAGTTCATGTTCTGGAGGCAATCCAATATAGAACCCTTGATCGGGACCTTTGGGCCTAAATTGCCTGTTCGGGAAGCATTTTCCTGAGGCGGGTTGTCGGCTTAACTTTCTATTTTTCATAATTTTCGAAATTCACGTCGGTGCACACACCATCGAGGAAACACGCGGACGAGCATAAAACAATTCTCGCTGTCTGGTTTGTCTTCTAATACCCTTTTATCCTTTTGCTGCGGACTATGCAGGTTCCATAGCTCGAAGGTCATCCAACTCCAAGCCGGTGAGTTGGAGGAAGTCCGGAAGGTTTTTGCTTTTGCGGAAGAAAGATTACTTGCGAAACCGACAATTCGAATTTATCAATCTGCCCTCTTCGCCAGTGCTAATAAAGGCGCGGGGTGATTGCTCGGGTGGCGGAATTGGTAGACGCGCAGGATTAAGGATCCTGTGGGGTAAAACCCGTGGAGGTTCGAGTCCTCTTCCGCGCACAAA
>DCQY01000057.1:0-18386 GCA_002323995.1 Akkermansiaceae bacterium UBA1506
CCAGAATCCGTGGAAATGCATGAATCTGCGGTGAAATCGGTTCGCCAGAAGAAAAAATCATCCATTGCTGTCTCTCTTGACCTGATCAAAAAAGGCGAGTGCGAGGCATTTGTCAGCGCTGGTAACACCGGAGCAGTCGTTGCTGCATCTTCGATCAAGCTCAGAACCATTCCGGGGATTGAGCGCGCTGGGATCGCCTCCCCGCTGCCGAATGAATACGGCCCCTGTAACCTAGTCGATGCGGGCGCAAACGTCGAAGCCAAACCCTCTCACCTGCTTGGCTATGCTATCATGGGCGCAGTCTACGCAAATCACGTTCAGGGCAAAGAGAATCCGAGAGTCGGTTTAATGTCTGTCGGCGAGGAAGATTCAAAAGGAACCGACTTCACCCGGGAAGTGTTCCAAATGTTAAAAGACTCTCACCTCAATTTCGTCGGAAATGTTGAAGGCCATGATCTTTTTGAGTCTCAGTTGGATGTAGTAGTTTGTGACGGTTTTGTGGGTAATGTTCTGCTCAAAACCTGCGAGGCGACAGCTAAGGCTGTTTCTAAGTGGCTACGTCAGGAAATGATGGCATCACCCATTCGGCAATTTGGGGGGCTTATCTCGAAAGGTGCCTTCAAAGCCGCTAAAGAGCGCGGAAACTACGAAGCCTATGGTGGTAGCCCGCTACTCGGCGTGAATGGAATTGTCATCATCGGACACGGTTCCAGTTCGCCAAGGGCGATAAAGAATGCTATTCGAGTTGGTGCAGAAGCTGTAAAACATCACGTTAACCCGCACATCGAAGAGGAAATGGCACGAGTTACCGCCCTTCTTGTAGAGTGATCCGCTTTAAAAATTTATGACTGATCCCGTTGCACCCTCCGCTCCCGCGCTGGTCCCGGTGAAGATCGCCGGAACTGGCAGCTACCTCCCTGAGCGGGTCATGACCAATCACGACCTGGAGGCAACGGTAGACACCTCGGACGAGTGGATCACTTCGCGCACTGGAATCAAGGAACGTCGCATTGCCGCTGAGGACGAATACACCAGCCATCTCGCAACAAAAGCAGCTGAAGCGGCTCTCGATCAGGCCGGGCTGAATCCTGGAGATGTGGAATTAATCATCGTTGCCACAATCACTCCTGATACACTCACCCCGGCAACCGCCTGCTACGTGCAACAGCAACTGGGCTCACTCAAGGCTGTCGCCTTTGATATTTCTGCCGCCTGCTCGGGATTCCTCTATGCCCTAGATTACGCGAAACACACCGTTGGTGCCGGCGCATTCAAGAATGCCTTAATTATCGGTGCAGAAAAACTAAGTGCCTTTGTTGACTGGAATGATCGCAATACCTGCGTCCTATTCGGCGATGGAGCCGGCGCTGCCGTAATCCTCCCCTCCGCTAGCGGTGACGGAAAGATTCTTTCTTCTCAACTTGGGACCGACGGTGCTCAAGCTGAGTTACTGAACATCCCATGCGGAGGATCAGCCTGCCCAATCACGCTTGAAAATGCTAACGAAAAAACGGCCGTCCTAGCGATGCAAGGACGCGAAGTTTTCAAACATGCCGTGAACGCGATGAAACGAGCCAGCATTGAGGCGATCGAGGCGGCTGGGCTGACTTCTCAGGACATCAAGCTGCTAATCCCCCACCAAGCGAATCTCCGTATCATTGACGCCATCGTTGAACGGCTCGAAATCGGCCGCGAAGACGTTTTCATCAACCTCGATAAATACGGCAACACTTCCGCCGCTGCCGTCGCTATAGCCCTTGATGAAGCCCATCGTAACGGTCGCATCAATCGCGGTGACAAGATCCTTCTCGTCGCTTTTGGAGCTGGCCTGACTTGGGCTAGCGCCGTAATCGAGTGGTAAAGTCTGTAATCAGATGAACGTTTGCGGCATCAAACTTTCCGTAGCGTGATGTTCTACCTCGCAGAAAATACTTTCACTTTCGCTTATCCTTGGGCATTTCTGCTTTTTGCCCTACTCCCTCTTCTCGCACTGTTGCGCAGCAAGTCGGGAAATCAGGGCGCTGTTATCTTTTCTTCCCTTCACATCCTCATGCGTCTCGGCCCAGTCGCCCGAGGCCGTGCCGGAGGCTTTCGCCTCGCCAGCCTTTTCCTATCGCTTATCTGCCTCGTCTCTGCGCTGGCAAGACCGCAAATCATCAATCGCACTGAACATATCTCCGAGAGCGGTGTTGAACTTATTCTGGCCATCGACGTTTCCCGTTCCATGCAAGTAGAAGATTTCACGATCGCCAACAGCCGGGCCAATCGTCTCCAGGCCGCAAAAAAGGTCACCCGTGATTTCATCCATAGCCGAACCACCGACCGGATCGGCATTCTCGCTTTCGCTGGCCGTCCCTACCTTGCCAGCCCACTCACGATGTCGAAAGCGTGGCTTGAAGGTCCTATGGGACTGGAAAGAGTCGATATCGGCATGGTCGAAGATGGAACCGCGATTGGCTCAGCAATCGCGGCGGCGGCGAAACGCCTAGATAGAAGAGATTCCAAGAGCAAAGTCATCGTATTGCTAACTGACGGGGTCAATAATGCCGGAAAACTCTCCCCGCTCGAAGCAGCCAAACTTGCCAAGACCCTTAACATCCGAATCTACACGATCGCAGTCGGAACTTATGGTGACTACGTCATACAAACCCCACTCGGCCCTCAGCGGTTGCGACAGGAATTTGATGAGAAAACCCTTCAAGAAATTGCCAAGATCGCAGACGGGAAGTACTTTCGGGCGCAAGACACCTCGGGACTTGAGAGAATCTTTGCAGACATCGACGAGATGGAAAAGACTGAAGTTATCCGACACACGCGAATTGAGGCAGCTGAGCTCTTTCATTGGCCTGCGTTTGCTGCTATTATTTTTGGTTTGCTAACTATTATAGGAGAGGAAACTTTTTGGAGACGATATCCATGATCGACCTCACCTTTGCATCTCCGGCCTGGCTTTGGGGAGGGCTTTTGACATTACCTCTCTTGGCACTGCGAATGTGGTCGCACTGCCACGCAAGCAGCAACCTTCGTGGTCTGGTCTCGCCAAAACTGACTGGACAGTTAATCAACGGCAATGGTCGGTCACAGCGTTGGGTTGTTTTTTTGCTCCGGATACTAGCTCTAATTGCACTTTTCGCAGCCATCAGTCGACCCCAGTTGGGATACAAAGAAGTTGAGACCCGCTCAGACTCACGGAATCTGATCATAGCGATCGACACCTCTCGCAGCATGATGGCCGACGATCTTGCACCCAACCGGCTCGCCCGCGCAAGACTCGCAGCCACCGACATCGTTAGATCACTTCCTGAGGACCGCATTGGATTGATGGCCTTTGCGGGCCGACCATTTCTTCAGGCCCCGCTCACCGTCGACCACGAAGCGGTGCTGGAAGCCATTTCCCAACTGGATACCGAGGTCATCCCTCGCGGAGGCACCAACCTTGCTGCTGCAGCCGAAATGGCAGTTGAAACCTTCGATGAATCCAACCTGGAGCAAAGCATTTTAGTCATCTTTTCAGATGGAGAAGCCCTCGAGGGCGGTGAAGAGTTAGAGCGCGTACGTGCGAGAGCTTCTGAAGCAGGAATGACGATCATCACCGTAGGTGTCGGAACTCGTGATGGCTCCCTTATTCCGGAGCAGGACGAGAAGGGTCGAACCGTTCCGGGAGTTTTCCTTAAGGATCGCGAGGGCCAGATTATCCGCAGTCGACTTGAAACCGGAGCCATCCGGGAATTGGCCGGAAATGAAGGAATCTATATTCATCTCGGTGGTAAATCTTCTCTATCGCGTGTCGTTGAGGAAATTAAGAAAGGAATCACTACCACAAGGGAAGACGGTGAATCGCGACTCCGCCCTATCGAACGCTTCATGTGGCCTCTTGGGGCTGGTTTCATTCTGCTAGCTCTATCTCACTTTGTCCTCCTCCTCTGGCCTAAAGCTCGAAAGACCCGATCACCGATAACCGCCGGTGCCGCTGCTATTTCTCTGATTATAGCCTTGATAACCCCTACAGCTTTATCATCTGACGCCATCACTCAAGGACACGAACTTTATCTTCAGGAAAGGTTCGACACCGCCATTCGTTTCTACGAAAATGCCTTGTCAGAGAAAGTATCTGATGGAGACCGTTCGCGACTCCAGATGGGGCTAGGGGCAGCCACATTTCGGCACGGCAACTACGAGCGCGCCGCAGAAGCCTATGGCGGAGCGTTGGTCGGCTCCGACGAGCGCACCCAGGAACTTGCTCACTACAACCTCGGTAACACCCTCTTCCGACAGGGTGAGTCAAACCTAACTTCTCAATCCATCTCTAACCCGGATTCACTACAAAGCCTATCATCACCGATCGACCAGCGAGAAACGACGATTAGACAGTGGGAATGCGCTATCGAGCACTACGAATCCGCCCTCTCCATCAACGCCAAAAACGAGGAAGCGATCCACAATCGTGAAGTCGTTAAAAAGAAGCTGGAGGAACTAAAGAAACAGCAGGAAGAGGAGCAACAGCAAACAGACCCAGACCAAGGTGAAGAGAGTCAGGATCAGGAAAACGATGACTCATCTCCGCAGGAACAGGAAGACCAACAAACCAACCAGCAACAGGAGGATCAGAAAAGTCGAGACGAAGACGAGCAGAACAACAATCAACAGCCCGAAGACAACTCTAACGAACAGAAGCAGCAAGACGACCCCGGTGGCGATCAAGACGAGAACCAGGAAAATCAGGATCCTCGGCAAACCGACCAGCAGAACACACAAGAAACGCCGGAGCAACCCGACGCTCCTGAAGAAGGCAATCTCAGTGCCCAACCTGATCAACCACAAAACACCCCGCCACAGCAAACCCGTATGAATCCAGAGGATGTAAAGCAAAATCCAAAGACCGGATACTCGCCCTCCGAAGCTCGCCAACTACTCGAAGCACTTGCAGATGAGACCGAAGTCAAACCCGTCTTGATGCCATCAGGAAACGAGAACTACAAAAACTGGTAATTCATGCTCCGCTGCCCTGCCATCTTTCTCCTCGTATTGTTAGGCGGTTTCGCTTCAACAGCCCAAGAACCTCTCGAATCACAAAATATATTCTCGGCAGAATTGCTTGGAGACGACAACCGAATCCCCGTCGGGGAGTACAGCAGTCTCGTCTTCAAATTCGCGGGAGGTGATATCGATCTTCCAAAGCAAATAGAAGCCGAAGGGCTGGAAATCCTTCAGTCGAGAAAACAACAGCACTCTCTTAACATCAACGGGGTTAAAACTTTTGTGACAACCCATTTCTACACGGTTCGCGGAACTGAGTTGGGAACTTTTCTTATTCCCTCTGTCCAAGTCCCATTTAAGGACACAACACTGTCATCCCAGAATATTGAGGTAAGTATTTACGAGCGAGATAACTCCGACGCCGCGAATTCGGCTCGAACTGAATTCGGTAAACTCGATCTTGAAAAAACAGAATTCTACGTCAATGAAATTGTTCCCTTCACGATGACAGGCTACGTTCGTGGTCGGAACTCGATCAACGACGTTGTCCGTGCCAAACTCGAGCACGAAAGTTTTATCTTCAAAGGCTTCCGTAATGTTCGCACGAGCGCATCTGAAATTGGCAATACGCTGTTCTCTGAAGCAGCACTCCCTTCAACGTTTTTTGCCCTTAAGCCTGGCGAGCATCGCCTCGGGCCGGGCACCATCGCGGTGCGCGCAATAGAGTCAGGAGGAGGCAGAGGCCTCTCCGCCTTCTTCGCGCGCACCAACCTTAAGGAACTTACCACTAACACCGTCACTACCACGGTGAAGCCACTTCCCGACGGCGCTCCCCCTAGCTTTACTGGAGGCGTCGGAAACTTCATAATCAAGGCATCGCCATCAACCAAGGAACTAAATCTTGGAGATCCAATTTCTATTGAGCTCAAAGTGACCGGAGTGGGCAATCTGCGCACCATGTCAGCGCCGGTATTTTCAAGTGTTAATAAAGACTGGAAGACTTTTACTCCTGTCAAAACACTAATCGAAGAACAAGACTCCGATGGGATTGAGCCCGGCTCGGTCACCTTTTCGCAGGTGATTATCCCGGAGTTTGAAGCTACCGAAATTCCGCCCTTCGAACTGGCTTATTTCAACCCGATTAGTTCTGAATATGTCACTCTAAAAACGGAGCCTATACTTATTTCAGTCACAAAAGATGGCAGCTCCTACGAGGCTCTAAAGCAACCGCTCAATGTCTCGGACGGGGGCTCGACAGCAGGGCCGGCAGTCGAGCGGCCGAAACCGGAATTTGATGGAATGATGCACATCCGACTCAACGCCCCGCGTTGGCTTGCCGATATACGTCCAGACAATCACAGGGTAGTTTTCATCGCCCTACAAATTCTGTTCTCGGTCACCTTCTGCACCGTGCTAGGCGTCGGGTTATTCCGTTGGCTGAAGCGCCTGAAGCATCGACAAAGTCACACGGGGAATTCAGCCACTTTCAGACAGTCACTCAAGCGCATTCCCAAAGGCGGAGCACCCAAGAAAGAATTCTACCGTGCGGTCTCCACCTCCCTTGCTCTCTGGAAAAACGAAAACAGTGCGGCTCCTGGTCCGGTTCCTGAGGTCATAGATGCCCTTTCAAAGCGCTGCGAAGGCTTTCTCTACAGCGGCGAATTCACTTCAGATACTCCCATCACCCATGACGAAGCGGGCGAAATTTATTCCACACTTCGAAAACTCCAACGCTAGTGAACCGCTCCGCTCCAACTCCTTCTTCCCTTGCCGCCCTATTTATTCTGGCGGTCAGCGCAATCTGTTTCAGCCAAGAACCTGACTCGGTTTTTCTATCGGCAAATACTGACTTTGAATCCAACGACTTTGAACAGGCCGAACTCAAATTTCAGAGTCTCATTGAGAAGGGTCTGATCTCATCGGAGCTTTATTTTAATCTTGGCACAACTCACTTCCGACTTGGAAACGAAGGTGAAGCGATGCTCTGGATGCGCCGCGCCATTCTCGCGGAACCAGGCATGCCCGAAGCGAGACAAAATATTGAGTTTCTCCGGACCCGCCTCGGATTCCTCGAGTTCGATGACAGTTCTCTTAGCCAACTCCTGAAAACCCTTCCCCCCGGCGCTGGACGCTGGACTGGAACCTTTTGTCTATGGATAGGATTACTTTGCGCGGCGGGCGCTGTATTCAGCAACCGCCTCAGACGCAACCGCTCGGGCATCGCGGCACTGTCTGCCATCCTAATAACAATTAGTGCCGGAGGCTTCGCACTCCAGCACCACCTAAGTCACCGTGTCGATGCTACGAATTTTTCAACGATCACTTCCCCTAATGCCGCTGCTCTTACCGCCCCCACACCGAGCGCCAAAATCGTGATACCTCTCCCGCTGGGTTCACAGGTGCGCGTCTTGCAAACTTCCAGTCAATGGTGCTACGTTGACATCCCAGGAAATTTGAGAGGATGGGTGGAGTCGTCAGATATAAAATCCGACTGGCCCATCGCCACCCAAAACCCATAATAGCCCCCGATGAAAACCGCCGCGCTTATTAGTATTCTTGTTGGCACCTTATCATTTTCGCTTAACGCTAAAGACCGACTCGTCATCGGAGCCGAAGGAAAACGTTCCATCGCTATCGTCGATCCGTCCGACGGAAACAAGGTTCTTTGGCAGCACAACCTAAACGGTCCAGTCCATAACCTACACTTGATGCCTGACCTCAATCTTCTGACTCAAGATGGGTGGAAAAATATCATTGAGGTATGCCTGAGCGAAGGTGTGGTATGGAGTTATGATGCCGCAAAGAAGAACAGGACCAAAGCTAACACCCCTGAGAAGTATGAGATCCATGCCGTGCAGAGACTTGGAAACGGCACAACGATGATAGTCGAGTCAGGTTCGAGTCGAATTATCGAAGTTGCCCCGAATGGTAAACTTCTCAAGGAAATCTCCCTGCAGGTCTCTGCACCCAACGGTCACTCTGATACGCGTCAAGCACACAAACTGGAGAATGGTCACTACCTCGTTGCCCATGAGGCCGACCAAGTAATCAAAGAGTATGACCCCAAGGGGAAAGTAGTCTGGGAATTTTCCATTCCACTTTTTGGAAGAGAGCCGACAAAAGGCCATGGGCCTGACGCATTCGGTGGGAAGTGCTTTAACGCGATTAAAGCAAGAAATGGCAACTACCTCATTGCCACCGGCAATGGACATAGTGTCCTCGAAGTGACTCCTGAAAAAGAAATCGTATGGAAGCTAGAGCAAGACGATCTTGAGGGTGTGACCCTCGCATGGGTAACCACCCTGCAGGAAATGGAAAACGGAAACCTTATTGTAGGAAACTGCCATGCCGGCCCTGACAATCCGCAAATCATTGAGATCACACGTGATAAAAAGGTTGTCTGGAGCTTCAATGATTTTGAAACATTTGGGAACGCTCTCGCCGTATCGCTCGTAGTTGACGGGGATACCGCCGCAGCCATCCGCCAGAAACTAAATGTATCAAACTAGCTCCCCCCTTCTCCGCAAATTTTTTCCTTCATGTCCGCTCGTAATTGCGCACTCAAAGCGCTTAACACTTGGGAAGACACCTCTATCTACGCAGACGAGATTCTCTCGGACCTGGCCAAAAAGTTTCAGCTTTCATCTGCAGACCGCGGACTGGCGCAGGAGATCTTCTACGGGACGATACGTAATCTCTTCCTCGTCGATGAAATTATCGAACAACTTCGCCGTGGCAGGATCAAACCGGGCACACAAAACGTTCTGCGCATCGGTCTTTACCAAATTTTCTGTTCTGGCATTGCTAATCATGCGGCCGTGAACGAAACGGTCAACCTCGCTAGACCGCACGAAAAGAGCCTTGTCAATGCCATACTCAGGAACGCATTACGACGAGAAGAAAAATTTAAGAGCGACATTACCACTTGGCCACTCGAAGACCAATTTTCACACTCAAGATTTTTAATCAAACGATGGGAAAAACAGTTTGGAGAAACAGCTACCCGTTCATTGCTCAAGTGGAACAACACCCCACCCTCAGTTTTCGCTAGAATCAACCACCTCGCCGCAAATAAGGAAGCGCTCGAAAAAGTAGAGCTTGAGACAGAATCCTATTCACTAGGGAAGGAATACCCTCACTTTTTTCAGGTGAAGGGCGCCCCAAACAGTGAATGGCTCCACGAAGGACTTATTTACATTCAAGACCCGAGCACCTCTCACTCTTGCCGTCTCCTAGATCCTAAGCCGGGCGAAGTAGTCCTTGATGCTTGCGCAGCACCCGGGGGGAAAACTGGCTACCTCGCTCAATTGATGAGGAATGAGGGAGAAATTATCGCTACTGACAGCTCGAGTCAGCGTCTCAAAAAGACACGGGAAAATCTTGAGAGACTGGGGGCCAGCCAGGTCGATATCCGCGAAGTAGACTGGACGCAGGGCTCGTGTCTTGCCAAAGATCGCCAGTTCGACGCCATCCTGCTAGACGTCCCCTGCACCAACAGCGGAGTGATTAGGCGCCGAGTTGATGTCCGCTGGCGACTGCAACCAGATGATTTTTCGCGACAGGCCAAGCTTCAGTCAGAACTGCTCGCACGAGTCTCCAATTACCTAAAACCAAACGGTCGGATCGTTTACAGCACATGCTCGATCGATCTTGAGGAAAATGAGGCCGTTATCGAATCTTCAGGACTCCAAGTCGAAGAGGTAAGCCGCTGCTTACCTTGGGAGGATGGTTACGATGGCGCTTTTGCTGCCCTGCTTAGGCCTTAATTTCTGCCTTTCCACCACTTGCGCCAAGCCTGAAATTCGGATAATAAACCCACATGTTCCGATCTCTCGCCAGTTCGATCCTAACCTTTGTGGCGGTTCTTCTCTTCGCCTTTATCATCATCTTTCTCTACAGTGGGAGTCAAGGAGTGAAGATTTCTCGAGTGGCCATGGATGGTGACAAGTCCACCCCGCAGATCCTAGCGGACATTCGCGCCAGACAGGCCAAGGCCAGTGAGATCGTCTCTACTGGCGGCGACGATGAAGAAATGGACAAGCCTGAGACCACCGTGTCCAGAGGTGACGGCCCTCCTGTCGTCATCTGGGTAAGTATTCCCGGTTTTCGCGGTGACTATCTTGAAAAGGCTGATACCCCGTTCTTCGACCTGCTCGCCCGAGATGGTGACGAAACCAACAAGATGCGCCCTAACTTTCCCTGCCTGACTTCCCCTGCACATACCACTCTAGCGACCGGTGTTCCTGTATCCGTTCACGGCATTCTCGGCGACAAAATTCGCGAAGGGGGAGCCATCGTCGATGCAATTGATCCCGATTTGCTCAATGCTGAGCCCATATGGCAGACCGCGACGCGCCAAGGAATCAAGACGCTCGTCCACGACTGGCCTCTGTCTTTCGACCAAAGCGGTGACAACGCCGCGGCGGAGTTTCTGCCCAGTTATGATGACAGCCTCGATGATGTAGCGCGTCTCAACCGAGCCCTTGAGGCATGGAGAGCGGGCTCCGGTGCCACTCCAGCGACAAAATCCCCCGGCGAAGAAGAGGCTCAAGCCGCGATGGATGCGGAAGTTGGATCAGGTAATGATCCAGCGACTTCCGACAACATTGATACCGAAAAATTCCGGCTGGTTATGCTCCGACTCGATGATATCAAAAAAGCGGGCATGGAGTTCGGTCCTCGAGAGGACGATACTTATGCCGCCATCAGTAAAACCGATAAGGCTCTCCAGGCCTTTTTTGATAGCGTTCAAGCTGAATGGAGCAATCTAGCCCCCAAGCATGCCAACCTTATCTTCCTTGTTACAACCGACCACGGCATGGCCGAGCGCCAGAAGAACGTAAACATCCCTCACCTCCTTGGCGACGAAATGATGGCAAACGCTGAAATAGTCGCCCATGACGCGATTGCCAACCTGTTCTTTAAGGGGCTTCCTGAGTCCGAGGCCGAGCAAAAAGTATTCATCGAGAAGTTCGACAGCGAACTCAGCAAGAGGATTTACTTCCGAACGATCAAGCGAGAGGAAATACCTGAGGAATGGTCATACGTCCACCCAGAACGCACCGGTGATCGAATCTTAGTCCTCAAAACCGGATACGCCTTTACCGAAGAAAAATCAGACGACCCAGTGTTTGATCCAATAAACGCCTTTGCCGGCTATGGTTATCCCGTTGAGGAGTCGATAAGAATGTCTGGTCAGATCCTACTCTCTGGATTCCCCAATTCTCCGATCGGCGGGGGCTCACTAGATGAGATCGATCAGCTCAGCTTTCACGCAACCGTGTGCAAAATGCTTGGTATTGAGCCAGCCGAGGGGGCACACACAGAGACTCTGCCCGTATACTAAATGCGCCACGCCAGCTACCTGCTTCACGCTATGCAGGATCTGAAGTAAATGATCCATTAAAGGATCCTATCTCTGCCCGAAACCAGATCGTCATTCCCCAGATCAAGAGAAGAACATTTTCGAAAACCTTGACCGGGTAATTCAGCTCCTCGTTGCTACCAAAGCAGCCGCAAGTGATATCTAGCCCTCTTGCCCATGAAACTGCAACGGCGCCGGTAAACATTACCAGCGCACCCACAAGTAAAAACGCACCTCCCCGCACCCATCTGCCAGCCATCACGGCAACACCCGAAACAACCTCAATCCAAGGAATAAGAAGTGCCATCGCTGGGGCAAACGGATCACCTATGAGGCGGAAATTTCTCACTGTATCAGCAAAAGTAATGGGGTCTTTCAATTTCGCGACACCGCTCCAAATGAAAATAGCGCCAAAACCAAGACGAAGAATGAGCCAGAAAATTTTCATGAGAGTCCAGGGCAATCAGATATAACCAACGCGCCTCCCATTGGGTGCACTATTTTTTGCCGACCCTCAAGCAGCTTCTCCTGTCGGCCAAACTTTTACCGTAGCACTCACAGAAGGTTTGGACTCAGCCGGATGTTCTTATATCGGTTAACGCCCTAAGCTCAAACTCTGCTTATCTTAACTTTGATACTCTGCAGAACCCTGCTGTGATCGACCATCGAAACGATAAAATCAGGTCGCCCTGATTATTTCGCTATGTTACGGGCGCTCGACTGAGCATAGAAATAGAAACGAGGGGCATCGGCGAACCACTTCCGTTGATCCAGATAATAAACAGCGAAAGGCCAAACGAAACTGGCAGCATCATAAAGTTTAAATTCTCTGTGAATAAGAGAGAGGTTGCCTCAAGGCAGTGCGAGCTCCGCAAAGCCGCCATCTCTGGATTTCCTTATTTATTACCCAAGATTCGTAAATTTGTCTTTAACATGTTTAACATTAGGTATTTGGATATCTTTTCTATCTCGTCTTCTTCAGATGCCGGTCTTCAAAGGGCCGAGTTTTAGCTTTTGGATTCCGACGAAATAACTCACAACGCCATTTTATCGCTAATTTCTCGAATAAGGGGGCGGAAAATTAACGGGCCAATTCGTAATCATTTATCGAGAGCGGACTGTGTTCAGCTACGCTCTATTTGCAGTTTAACAATCGTGAGCTATATCACCAGCCCGCATTATGGCGACTACAATACCAGAGATTCCCACCAACGCCCCTTTCTCTCCCGAACAACGCGAGTGGCTTCAATCCTATCTTACCGAATTTGCCAGCCGCATTGCCATCGATGGAACACTCCAACAAGCCACCGAAACAACAACCATGCCGCGGGCTCTTTTCCTCGTGGGCAGCCAGAGTGGAAACGCTCAAGGTCTAGCTGAGGGGTTTGCTGAGGTGATGAGCGGAGATGGATGGTCTGCTGAAGCGGTTGATATGGAAAAGCATGACACCCTTGACCTTACCAAGGAACCTCTCATCCTGGTAGTCACCAGCACATGGGGAGAGGGTGATCCTCCGGACAATGCTGAGGACTTCTGGGCAAAATTCTCATCTGACGAACACCCTCGACTCGAGGCTTCAAAATTTTCGGTTCTAGCTCTCGGCGACACCAATTATGCCGACTTTTGTGAAATGGGTAAGCTTTTTGACGCCCGTTTCGAAGAGTTGGGCGCAGAACGGATCGCGGCACGCGTTGATTGTGACGTTGATTATGAAGACCCGGCCGAAGAATGGTTCCGTGGCGTTATTTCTAATTTGGAAGAGATCGGCAGGGACACCTTCACCGTAGCTGCTGGGGTATCCGCCGAGGTGACCACGACGACCTCAGAGGTAATCCCCTTCGGCAAGAAAAACCCTTTTCCAGCCCCTCTAAAGTTTCGCCAGAAACTTAACCTTGAGCCGTCGCCTCGGGATACACGACACCTCGAACTAGACCTCCAAGGCTCCAACCTTTCCTACGAAGTCGGTGATGCCGTGGCCACCTACCCCCGTAACGACGAATCGCTAGTTGAAGAAATTCTAGCCGCTTTACCGTTCAACACATCTGTTTCTGTCGAAGTCCACGACGGGCGGAAAATTCCTCTTCGAGACGCTCTCCTTGAGTGCTACGACATCTGCACCGTGACCAAGGCAATCCTCAAAAAATGGGAGCCCCTTACTTCCCACCCCTACCTCCGCGCGGTGATAGAAGATAACGAGACAGTTTCCAAACTTATCGACGGGATCGAAATTATCGATCTGATCTATGAATTCCCTGCCGACTTTAAAAACGGTCAGGAATTTATCGGTCTACTCCGCAAACTGACGCCGCGCCTCTACTCTATCGCTTCCAGTCCGAAAAAGCACCCTGGCGAAGTCCACCTAACCGTCGCCAAAGTGGCTTATGAGTCGAAGGGGCGCCATCGCAAAGGGGTTTGTTCTACCTTCCTTTGTGAAGGCATGAGCGATAACGAAACGGTCCGTGTCTTCATGCAACCCACCAAGCATTTCAAACTCCCGACCGATCTGAGCAAAGATATCATTATGGTTGGGCCGGGAACCGGAATTGCCCCTTTCCGCGCATTTCTGGAAGAACGCCAAGTTACCAAAGCCAAGGGGCGCAATTGGCTTTTCTTCGGCAATCCTCACGAAACGACGGACTACTTCTACAAAGAGGAGTTCGATGCTATGCAGAAAGACGGGGTCCTCACCAAAATCGATCTCGCATGGTCCCGAGATCAGGATCACAAGGTCTACGTGCAGGACAAAATTCGGGATAACGCCGAAGAAGTCTGGAATTGGCTTGATGGAGGAGCGCACTTCTACGTCTGTGGCGACGCTACCTACATGGCTGGCGACGTTGAAAAAGAACTCCTCGACCTGATTCAAAAGTTTGGAGGCCATGATAGCGACGGCGCCCAAGCCTACTTGAAGCAACTCAAAGAAGACCACCGCTACCAGCGCGACGTCTATTAGTTTTGCTCCACCACCCAAGCATTAGGACAGAACCACGGCCGACTCTGACGCCTTAAATGGTCGGAAAGCGGTGTGGTTATCACTCCACACCCAGCGCCCTGACCCGCTCACTTACCGGCGGGTGGCTGTAGTTCACAAAAACGTAGAATGGATGAGGGGTAAGATTGCTCAAGTTATCCTTACTCAACTTTCGCAAAGCATCCGCCATCGCCACCGGGTTACCTGTCACTTCCGCAGCGTAGGCATCCGCCTCAAATTCGTGCTTTCGACTCATGACGCTTCCCCCGATTGAAAGAAGATCGCTTATTGGACTCATCAGAATCCCGAATAGAATCAAACTGACATAGACAGAAGTCTCTTTGACTCCGAAGGCATCGAAAAGGGCGCGATTTTCCATCATCACGCCCAGAAGGAAAAACATGGCACCGGTCGTAAAAACGCCCGTGACAATCGATTTCACGATATGGCGACACTTGTAATGCCCGATCTCATGCGCGAGCACCCCAACCAACTCCGGAACAGTGTGATTCTCAATCAAGGTGTCAAAAAGAGCGATACGCTTTGTCTTTCCGAAACCCGTAAAAAAGGCATTGGACTTTGAGGAACGTTTTGAACCGTCCATCACAAAGACTTCTTGCAGCGGAAATTCACATTTTTTAGCCATCAAATGAATCTCTGTTTTCAGCTGGCCATCCTTCAAAGGCTGAAACTTGTTAAACAGCGGCATGATCCATGTCGGCGCTACGTAGGTCAGGGCGAGCGAGAAAACGGTAACCAACAACCACCCCCAAAGCCATGCCATTGGAACGGATTGAAAAATCCAAATTAAGGCGGCAAGAAGAGGCAATCCAAAGAAGGCTCCAAGCAGGAGCCCTTTCGCCTGATCCATAATCCACGTCGCAAGCGTGGTTCGGTTGAATCCGAACTTCTCTTCAATCACAAAAGTCGAGTAGAGATCAAAAGGAATCGATATTATTTGATTGGCCAAGATTAAAGCCGCCACAAAGATAAGCCCTGTGATAAGCGGTCCATAACCGAAGGCCCTCACTTGAACATCCAACCAGGCAAAACCACCAAGCCACCAGAAGACAAACAACAAGACCAGAGAGAATATGCCTTCCCCTATCCCAAAAGTCGCCCGGGATCTTGTGTATTCCTGCGATTGCTCGTAAGCATTCTCATCGATAAACTCTTCAAACGTCGCTGGAATTTCACTACTCAATGCCTTCAGATTGAGCAACGTAGCAAAAAGGTCTAGCTTCCACATCAGGAAGAGCCCAAGCACTATTGCGATAAACCAGCCGTTATATTCCATTCATTTCGATGTAACCGAAGCCTAGTGCCACAGCAACCGCTTTTCGTGAGCCACTTGGCTCACTTCAACTCAGTGCAACTCATCACGAATTCTTTGTTTCTTCTGCAAGTTGCCGAGCTTCCTCCGCCGCTTTCGACAATTCCTGTTCCAACTGTTTCATCCGTTCCCGATGTTCTTTTCGAATCATGATCAGGTCATAGATCGCCAGAAGAAGCACAAATCCAACAAGGAAGAAGCAGGCTACCCAATAGATCGAGAACCAGAATGGACTTTTACCAAGCGCGCCTGTTAGCGGTGCTGAGCCAAGGAAGACCATGACAAGGGTCAGCAAAGTCGAAACAAAAAGAAGGTTTCTTCGGCAGGATCGATGACGAACCAATAACCATCCAGCGGCCAAACCCAGAGCGACACGCTCACAACCTGTGTCTCTTTCCTGATTTGATTCTTTATCCTCCATCCTATTCAAACATACGCGCGTCGAATCAATCAGCTTACAACTTTGACCAATCAATCCTCCAAGAAACAACCTTTTGCCTTTCTCCTTTCCCTAAATAGCCTAAAATGAAAATATGCCTCATCAGAGACTGAATGTCCTGAAAACTTATAAACTCTATATCGGGGGGAAGTTCCCCCGCACCGAGAGCGGAAGATACATGACTGCGACCAACGCCACCGACGGATCACACATCGCGCATTATTGCCAGGCTTCGCGCAAGGATCTAAGGGATGCGGTGGTTGCGGCTCGGTCGGCCTTCCCGGGATGGAGCAAAGCGACAGCCTATCTCCGGGGTCAAATTCTCTATCGCAGCGCTGAAATGATCGAGAGCCGCTTCGAAAGCTTTGTCGACGAACTTGTGTCAGTCACAGGCCGGAGCGAAGCCGAGGTCATTCGAGAGGTGGAAGCCTCAATCGATCGAATTGTTCACTTCGCCGGCTGGACCGACAAGTATTCCCAGATCTTTAGCTCGGTAAATCCCGTGGCCTCGTCACATTTTAATTTTTCGGTGCCAGAGCCTACCGGTGTCGTCGGAATCGTTTCACCCGATTCCCCCGAACTCCTTGGAATGATTTCCCTTATCGCATCGACCATCCTCACCGGAAACACTGCCGTAGTCATTGTCTCAAAAACAGCATCACTATCGGCTGTCTCGCTGGCAGAGGCGTTTGCCACATCTGACCTGCCTGGTGGAGTCGTTAATATTCTCACTGGAGCACGGGACGAACTAACTCCGTGGCTCGCCAGCCACATGGATGTTAATGCGATCATCGATGGATCGGGAGATCCGGACATTCTCGAAACACTCAAGTCGGGCGCAGCAGACAATCTGAAGCGTGTCTCGGATCACTCATTTACCTCACCAGAGGATTGGTTTAAAGGAGCCGCATGCGACCCTTATCGCATTCTCGACGGGACCGAAACAAAAACAGCCTGGCACCCGATCGGATCTTAACCTCTTTTTCGAGTGAAACAGGCCCTGCTCATCGTTCTTGACTCGGTCGGCATCGGGTATGCACCTGACGCCGCGTCATTTGGAGACACTGGGGCTAATACCTTGCGACACATTCGAGAAACGGTTGCTGGTTTTTGCATACCTCATCTTGACGCGGCAGGACTGAGGGCCTCCGAATGCCTGTCTGCTGGAGAGGCACTCCCACCCGATGAAACCAGCTTGTCATTCGGCGCCATGACAGAACTTTCCGCTGGTAAAGATACCACTGCGGGCCATTGGGAGATAGCAGGATCACCTGTTCTGGAGCCTTTTCGCACCTACCAACAATTCCCTGAATCACTGGTCGCAGAAATGGAGTCTCTGACTGGAGTGAGTTTCATTGGAAACTATGCCGAGTCAGGAACACTCATCCTCGAGCAACTCGGAGAACAGCACTGCCAAACCAAGCATCCAATTCTATACACCAGTGCCGATTCCGTCATCCAAATCGCAGCCCACGAAGAGGTCATCCCACTCGAATCGCTCTATGAAATTTGCCGTAATTGTCGGAAGATCGCTGATCGGGAACGCATTGGCAGAGTTATTGCGAGGCCCTTCACCGGGGAGCCTGGAAAATTTTCGCGCACTCCAAATCGTCATGACTTTTCGATGCTCCCTCCGGAAACCGTACTGAATCGTCTTTCAAACAGCGGGATCCAGACCGTTGGAGTCGGCAAGATCAGTGACATCTTTGCGGGGAGTGGTATCGACCACTCACACCCGACCGAAAACAACGCCGAGGGCTGCCGCTTTATTGATAGCCTATTGGCCGAAGCGCCGGCATGCCCCCGGCTTATCTTTGCCAATCTTGTCGATTTTGACATGTTGTTTGGCCATCGACGCGATCCAGTCGGATATGCCGCAGCACTGCAATTATTCGATGAATGGCTTGGAACGCTACTTCCAAAACTAGATGACGAGCTTCTAGCCATCATAACTTCCGATCATGGAAATGATCCGACCTGGCTTGGTAGTGACCACACTCGTGAACGGGTTCCCTTGCTCTTACATACTCCTCACAAGAGTCGAAACCTCGGGATTCGTGAAAGCTACGCTGACATCTCAGCCAGTTTGTCGGCCTGGTTTGATGTCGATCACAGCGGGCTTGCCGGAAAGAGTTTTATCGAATAAGACGCCAACCTGAGGCTCAAAATCTTAGGAGTAACACCGCTCTTAAATCCTATCTCCTTCAGCGCGGTTAGTTGCTAAAATTGGTTCAAAAAACCAACACTTCTTTCGCCTTTTCTAAATCGAGAATTACTTCAGCTATCCAAACTTTTTTCTGGC
>DCQY01000057.1:18775-23832 GCA_002323995.1 Akkermansiaceae bacterium UBA1506
CAATGGCTGAACAAAAAACAAATTCCCTTCTGACTAATTCTTCACTCTATCAGGAATTTCTAGCTGAACGCGAAGAAATTTATCGCCACAAGTGGCTCAAGAGCGAGGAAGCTGGGCACGATGTAGGTTTCGAAACCGCTCTAGTTGATTGGACTCTCAATCACCGCACCCGCTGGAAAAAGGAATACTACAAGACTCAAAAGGGAGCTTAAACTCCTCCTTAAATCATTCCATCTGACCGCAAAACTAGACGGTTAAGAAAACTGCCTTTTTGAGTGTCAAAGCGGAGAGCTACGGACGCCAAACCTTTAAGAAGGTTACCTGATTACGGGGTAACCCATGCCTTCCGCTTTTAGCTGCTTCGAAAGCTCGTGCGCTCCCCCAAGTAACTCGTGAGCCCTACCATATCCCGAGTCTGAGGACGGAAAATTTTTGAGAAATTCGCTCGCCGCTGCGAAATCACCTGCGCGTATCATGCTTTGAACCTCAGCAACGACGATCTCGGACACCAACTCCTGGACGGAAGGGATCGACGCCTTCAAATCATTTGCCAGTTTAAATGCACCTTTGTAATCGCCCGATCGGTAGACACTAATCGCTAGTCCTTCGCCAGCTAATTGATTTCTTGGATCCGCATCGAGGGCGGAAAGAAAAGCATCCTTCGCCTGGGACCAGTGGCATCTGTCGAAATCCTTCCAAGCCTTAGAGAGGAGTTCTTCAACCTTTGTTCCCTGCTTTAAAGGAGCTATCGCTTTCGCACCCGGGCCAATCATGACCAGCTTCGCCTCAAGTGGGTGGTAATCTCTAAACTGCTGATCTGCACCTGCCGAACACAGAAAGACGACGGCTATGATGAAAAGGACAACAATCGTTAAAATTTTTCGCTTCATGGGAGGGTTTTTTCTGAATTTTTTTAAAATAAATGACTTTTTCTTGGTTTAGTCAATCAAATATTAAAAGTTTCTTAAATTTATTTCTCATTTTTGCGAATACCGTCAAACTAGCCGGAAGCTTAAAGCAAACCCCTGCCCAAAGGCGCGCTGCACTCTTCATTTGATAAAATGAGGGCCGCAGAAGCTGTCTAAGTCTCTGCGGTTTGGACTGTAGTGCGAATCGAGGCCGCAGTCGTGCCAATGCCTAAGCGACTCTCCAGAGATGAAGAAACATAGAAAATCTCGTAATAGATCCTTCCGTTTACCCTCGAAATCTAGGAAACTAATTCTTAGGCATCAGCCTCAATCAGGCGGGTGATTTCAAGCGCTACATCCAACGCGGCAGCCCCCTGCTGACCGCTCACTTTAGGAGCCTCACCCTTCGCTGCACACTCAACAAAAGACATCAACTCGCACTTAAGCGGCTCGTCTTTCTCCACCTGAACTTCCTCACGTCCGATCTCCAAACCATCCTTCCGATAAATCCATCCACTCTGGTCCTGGTAGTCGAGTGAGAGATAGGCATTGCTTTGGAACACACGAATCTTACGCATGCGCTCCGGACTGATCCTACTGGCAGTGATATTCGCGACACAGCCGTCCTCAAAACGAATCCTAGCGTTGGCAATATCTTCACGGCGGGTCAGGACGGGAATGCCGACCGCATCGACTGAGGCGACGGGTGAATTCACGAGGTGAAGAACAATCTCTAGATCGTGAATCATGAGATCCAATACTACTCCTATATCGAGACTCCGCTGAGGAAAGGGCGAGAGCCGGTGGCACTCGATAAACTTGGGACGATCCAAACGATTCTCAAGTTGGCTCATTACTGGATTAAACCGCTCAATGTGCCCTACTTGAAGCACGAGCCCCTTCTCGTGGGCCAGATCAATGATTGCTTTGGCGTCATCGACGGAATCTGAAATAGGCTTCTCCACGAGAACATGCTTGCCGGAATTCAATAGTTGGGTCGCTATTTCACGATGGGTAACTGTCGGAGTCGAAACAGAGGCAGCATCGACCTCAGCGACCAGCTCATCAAGGGAGCTGAACGCCTTGGTTCCAAACTCTTCAGCGATCGCTGCCGCCTGTTCCATGTTGGCATCGTAGATACCCACAAGGTTAGAATTCTCCAGTTCCGCGTAAATACGCGCGTGATTTCTTCCGATGGCCCCGACTCCAATGACACCTGTTTTGACGCTCATGGTCTCATGCTATGGCAGCATCTAAGCTTAACGGCAACCCCGATTCATCGAAATCTTGTCTGCTTTCTCACAAAGTTCGCGCCGCAATGCTGACGCCATGGATGTCACAGAGCGCAAAGATGTCATCTTTCCCAAGTAACAAGGTGCAACCTGCCTCCACGATGATAGCATTGACTCCCGCTTCGGCAGCGGTTTCGATGGTTGCCGGACCAACCACCGGCACATCGAAACGAAAGTCCTGATCGGGCTTGGAGACTTTGACCATCATCGCTTCGCCTTTGCCTAGATTTCCTCCGCGTTCAATAGCCTGGTTGGTGCCTTCAAAAGCTTCAACCGCGAGGACCGTCCCCTTCTTCACAACGACCGTCTGACCGATATCAAGTCGACTTGTTTCTTTAGCAATGCGAAACCCATAGGCTGCATCCTCTTCTTGACGATCTGAAAGCTTGGGACCGCACACGTGCCCCGCTCCCGGTAAGAGGTCATCAAGGAAAGTAATCGCAGAAATCAGCTCGATCTCATCTTTCGCCAACTCCTCCCCGATCGCGCCGAAAAGACTCTCCGCATTGCGCTCTTTCACCCTCCCTAGCAACTTCAGAGTCCTAATGTCAGGGCGCAGGTCAAATAGATTCTTTGGCGCTATCTGCCCTACCATCACCGCTTTCTCAACATGGTGAGCTTTAAAAAAGCTGATCATTTTCCCAAGCTGCCCAACACGAAACCATTCGACCTCATCAGCGATTTCATTGATTTCAGGTTCCGTCTCATTTTCAAAAGCAGCCGCTACGATCACCTCAACCCCGGATTTTCGGGCCTCCCGAGCAAAAGTCTCTGGGTAGATGCCGTTCCCGGCGATCATACCCACTGTCGTCAATGTCTCAGCGTCACTCATATTAACTTCACTACCGTAGCATTAGCACGATCGATCACTGCGATCACGATAGCGGCCGTCAAAATCACGGTCCCAATGACCCTCCAACGAAAGGCGCCGCCCTGCTCCTGATGCTCACTGTTTCCCAGTTTTGCCCCGAACACAACTACGAGGATAATGACCCACAAACCGCGAGAGGCATATACAACGTTAACTCCTGTAGCGTCATCAAAGAACCCGAGCGCTGTTCCAATAGCGATCGCCTGCAGTCCAATTAAAATAGCTCCCCCAAAGGCCCATTTCGTTAGTCTTGGCTCCAACCTCATCGATGGCTGTCCTTGCAACAACCACATCACAAACGAGAGAGCAGCAACCATTAATGATCCGATGGCAAGGAAAGTCATAGCACCAAAGTCCTCAGCCCACCAGTTTACCAGAACATCACAAAACCCAAAGACCGCTGCACTTGCTAAAGTTACTCCTATGGTGAAAAGAAAATGGTGACCATGTTTAAGCTCAGCCGCGCTCATGACAAGAATCCCAACAGGCGTCATTAGTGCGGCCACCCACAGGGACGCACTCGGCGATAGCCCCCTCAATAAAACGAGAGCAACCGCAACAAAGACCACTTTAGTTCCCATGATCGGTGTGACTAGAGATACATCCCCCCTCTTGATTGCCAAAAAAGTTAGCCAGTTACCGACAAAGAAAAGACTGCCCATCAATAACGGTCGCCAGAGCTCAGACCAATCGACTGCATCGTTCTCCAGAAGCAAGAGGGGCAAGAAAAGCAACCCTACCGCCAAATTTGTCAGGTGAAAAGATTGGTCCATGGTGACCCCCTCCTTCAAGGCCCGCTTCACGACGACGGACCCAAGGGAATAAATGACCGCAGCGGCGAGGGGTAAAAGTAGATAGTAAGGTATCATACGATCCTCAAAAATACTGCCGGTGGAAAGATGGCTCCAAAATCCTTCGCCCCAATAGAATCGAAATTAGTGATCCCCCTCTATCAGGGAACTCGTCGCGATTGCTCTCCAGTCATCTTTCGACGGATCAGGAGCCTCTTCCGCCTGAGCCTGCGATACGTTGGCTTCAACAGTCTTTTGAACTTCCTGCTCAAGCTTGCCCAAAAACTCTGCTGTAGCCCAATCATTCGATAAAATCTGTTCACGAGCAACCTGAAGGCAATCGCAGCCATACCTGCCGGCTTTCACCGAATTCGGAACATAACTGGCATCGTCGTGTTCACCGTGGCCCGAAAGACGGAGTAACTTGCCAACAACCAATTGGGGACCATTTCCGCGTCTCGCTTCGTCAATGGCTCTTCGAAACACGGTCAGGCTTTCCAACAAATCTGTTCCATCTATCGCATAACCCTTCACACCATATCCCGCGGCTCGATCGACTAGATGCTCACACGCATACTGACGGTCGGTTGGAGTTGAATAAGCAAATTGGTTATCAGCAACGGAAATGACAAGCGGCAGATTTTCTACAGCTGCTTGGTTGAGACCCTCATGAAACGCTCCAGTAGATGTCGCACCATCACCAGCTGTCACCCCTCCCACAAAGCCGCTCTCTCCTCGAAATCGCTTTCCTATCAACATGCCGTTTACTACCGATACCGACGCCCCCAAGTGACTAATCATGGCAGGCATCCCTTCCGAGGGACGCCCACGGTGTATGTTGCCATCACGTCCCTGCATCGGCCCTTTTACCGATCCAAGGTAGGTCCTCGCAGAATCGATCAATTCTTCGCCGAATGCGATACGACCTCCTTGATCTCGAATCAGCCCTGCAAAAACGTCACCTCT
Source organism: Akkermansiaceae bacterium UBA1506 (assembly GCA_002323995.1). Classification (GTDB taxonomy): domain Bacteria; phylum Verrucomicrobiota; class Verrucomicrobiia; order Verrucomicrobiales; family DEV007; genus Arctic95D-9. The sequence continues at coordinate 23,604 of DCQY01000057.1, forward strand.
GTTTCGCTCGAGCTGCATCCCTAGAGAAACGCTGAAGGCTTCTTGCCCACGTCCCAGATAAACTCCACCCACCACTTTTCCCGCGCGAAAAAGGGCACCAATTTTTTCTTCGAAAGTTCGTGCGAAGAACATCCATCGATAAGCGTCGACGAAGGTAGTCGCGCTGATCGGTATCTCCTGCTCAGATTGAGAGTCTTGGTCAGACATATTCGGATAACAGTTTCATTAT
>DCQY01000065.1 GCA_002323995.1 Akkermansiaceae bacterium UBA1506
TTTTTCATGCTCTGTTTCCGCTTGGCTTAGGTGCATCTGCGGAAAGGGCGGGATCAAATTTTCGTTTGAAAGTGTTTGCCAAAATTCCTTCTGATGGACTGAATAACCAGGCAAGAGTGAAGAGAAGCCCCGCCGCAAAAGCGATCATTCCTGAAGTTGAGGTGGAGGAAGTCTGCCCGAACCAGCCGGGCACGATCAACGCGGAAATATGTCCAATCACTGCAGATAGAGCGGCAACGACGGAAGCAATCAACAGCATCGTCACCATTCTGTGGGTCAGCAGAAGGGCCGTTGCCGGCGGGACAATCAGCATTGCGATAACAATGATGCTCCCGACAGATTCAAAGGCGACGACGGTTGTTACCGCGACCATTGTCATCAAAAGATAGTGCATGAGTTGGGGCGAGTAACCGAGGGTATCAGCTAGCTCTGGATCAAACGCACAGACTTTCATTTCTTTGAATAGCGCGACAATGATAATAAGATTAGTGAGAAGGGCTCCTCCGTTGACCAATACGGCGCGAGGGATTGAAAGACTACCGAGCGAAACCATGTCTAAGGGAGTGAACTCAATAGAGCCGTAGAGGACGCAGTCGGGATGAAGGTCGACATGATCAGCTGCGCGCCGTATGAGAATGAGTCCTATTGCGAAGAGAGTGGTGAAAACGATTCCCATGGCAGCGCCGCGGTCAACGTTGCCGAGTTTGCTGATCCATTGCGTGAATACGGCAGTGAGAACTCCCGCCGCCGCAGCACCGATGAACATGGGAACGCTCGCTTTAGTGCCCGTAATGATGAACGCGATTGCCACACCCGGCAGTACGGCGTGACTAATCGCGTCACCCATCATACTCATTTTCCTGAGAACAAGGAAGCATCCTGGCAGGGCACATGCGACTGCGCAGAGCATACCGACGACCACAATCCAGGTATCTGTGGAAGTCCAGTTCATGCTTCCGCGGGGGGTTCGGGTTGAATGAGGTGAGGGCTTGCGGGGACAGGAACCGCTAGATTTCGTTCGTCGATTTCAGTTTTCAGATCAGCCTCGAGCTCACTAACAAGATCGGCGCCGAGAATATGTTCCACCAGATCAGCATCACGGTCGACGTGACTGGGAGCGATGTCGGCGTATTTGATTAAATACCTTTCCCAGAGGCGATGATTTCGGGTGATGCGCGCGGCTTCGCCAAATCCGGGTTCGGATAGTCGAAGGAAGCCAGGCCCGACGGGTTCGAGGTGGTCCTCACGTCGCGCCACCCGCAGGACCCGTTTCAATTGCTCGGGCGACCATGCTCGTTTGATTCGGAGGGCTTCGATAGGAAAAGAGCTGTTCTTGATTCCCGTATCAGGAGCAATTGACTCGAGTATTTCATAGGCCGCGCGCAAGAGGTGCTGGCGATTCACTTTTCTTCGGAGGTGAGCCTGGCGCATGAGGCGGGGAAAAACTCCGCGCGCCGGGGCAAACATCATGCTGATGAGAAAAAGAATGGCAGCGACAAGAACGATAACAGCCCCTGCGGGAAGGTCCGGCGTCAAGGCGCTGATTGAAGCTCCCAGCCATCCGCTGACCCCGCCGATGATTGCCGAGAGTAGAATCATGGGAAGAAGGCGGTTGGTCCAGAATCTGGCTGCCGTCGGAGGGGTGATCAGAAACGCAATCACAAGAATAAGTCCTACCGCCTGCAAGCCGATAACGGTCACCGCAGTGACAAGAGCCAGCAGGCATAGATCCAGCCAGAGAGTTGGCCATCCTTGAGATGAGGCGAACCCATCGTCGAAACAGAGAAGAAGGAATTCTTTGAGAAGTGCCAGCGACACCAGCGAAGCGATACCAGCGACGATGGCAATGATTACGAAATCAGATTGGAGCATCGAAGCTGTCTTCCCGTAGATGAATGACTCCAGGCCGGCGGCATTGCCACCCGGCACCCGACTTACCATCGAGAGGGTGGCGACTCCGATCCCGAAGAAGACACTCAGCACAAAGCCCATCGCCACGTCGTCTCTAAGACGTGTGGTGTTGCGAATCATGAGCATGGTGGCGATTCCTGCTAGCCCAGAAATGGTTGCCCCAAGAAGAAGGCCTGGGAGCGATTTCCCGTCGCCTCCGAGAGCGACCATGACCGCAAAAGCAATCGTAACACCGGGAAGGGTGGCGTGCGAAAGGGCATCGCCCATCAGAGAGCGCTTGCGGAGAAGGAGGAATGACCCGACGAACCCGGCTGCGACTCCGAGTAGTGTCGTGCTCAGCACGACAAGTCGCGTGTTGTAATTCTGAAGAAACAGAACTTCAACGATGTCTCCCCAGTTCGGCATCAAGTAATGGAGTGACGAAGGGCTTCGGCTGCTTTTTCGAGCAGGCTCAGCTTGCCGCCATAGGTTTTCTGGAGGTTGTCCCGGGTAAAGGTTTCTTCGACTGGGCCGGAGGCGACCACGCGCATATTGAGAAGGACTAGCCAGTCGAAATAGTCGCTCACCGTTGCCAGATCGTGATGGACGACGAGGCAGGTTTTACCCTGGTTGCTGAGAGAACGGAGTAGAGAGATAATGGCCTCTTCAGTAGCGGCATCAACGGCTGCGAAAGGCTCGTCCATGAGATAGAGCTCGGCGTCCTGCATGAGCGCGCGTGCGAGAAAGACACGTTGCTGTTGACCTCCGGAGAGCTGACTGATCTGGCGGTCGGCGAGGTGGGCAATGCCGACCTGGTCGAGGCAATCGTGGGCACGCTTGGATTCCTTCTTTGAGACTCGCTGAAACCAACCGAGGCGTCGATAAGAGCCCATGGCGACAACATCTAAAGCCGTAACAGGGAAATCCCAGTCGACGCTTTCACGTTGAGGAACATAGGCAACAAGGTGTCTGGCCTTACGGTAGGGTTTGCCGTAGATATGAGCCCATCCTGAAGTTTTGGGAATCAGGTCGAGACAGGCTTTGATCAGGGTGCTTTTTCCCGCTCCGTTGGGTCCGACGATACCGACGAGCTTTCCCTCTGGGATGTTCAATTCCACATCCCAGAGAACCGGCTTGCGATGATAAGCGACCGTTAGGTCGTGGATCGCTAACGGAACCTCCGGCGGATGTTCTGGGCGCGGTTCCGTCGCCTTTGGGGGAAAGGTGGATTGAGATTTGAGGGATTCGGAATGCATTAGCTGCCGAGTTTATTCAGAATGGTCACTGAGCTTTCCACTGATGCCTCCTTCAGGGGCTTCACCACCGAGCGCTCTGGTAATTGTCGTCACGTTGTGATCGATCATGCCGAGGTAAGTTCCTTCGTAAGTTCCAGCTGCACCCATCGCATCAGAGAAAAGTTCACCGCCAATCACCACATTATGCCCCTTGGCGCCAGCGCCTTCGATCAGGGCTTTGATGTTCTTGTCGGAGACGGAGGTCTCCACAAAGACCGCGGGGATGCTGTTTTCGACAAGGTAGTTGACCAGATCTTCGATGTCTTTGACGCCAGCTTCGGATTCGGTGCTCAGTCCCTGAATTCCGAGAACCTCGAGGCCGTAGGCGCGGGCCATGTATCCAAACGCATCGTGAGCGGTCACAAGGACTCTCTGGGTTTCTGGAATAGAGGCGATCTTTTCTTTGGCGTAGCCATCGAGAGCTTCAAGTTCCGCGATGTAGTTTGAAGCATTTTCCCGGTAGTCGGAGGCGTTGGCGTCGTCATAGTCGCTGAGTGCCACAGCCACTGCGTTGACGGCTTTAATCCACCCTTGAACGTCCATCCAGACGTGGGGATCTTGGTGGTCTTCTTCGTCGGTCAGGATGTAGTCGCTGTCGTTGAGGATTTCCTCGGTCACAGCGTAAACCGGCTTACCTGCCCGGGCGAGACGAACGAGTATGTCGCCCATTTTCCCTTCCAACATAAGACCATTGTAAAAGATCACATCAGAGGACTGCAAAACCTTAACGTCGGTGCTGGTTGGTTTGTAAAGGTGAGGGTCAACTCCTGCGCCAATTATCCCAACAACCTCTGCGTTGTCGCCGGCAACTACTGAAACGATATCCGCAATCATCCCGACGGTTGCCGCAACGGTGTAGCCTCTTGTAGTGCCATCCAATGACTCGGTTGAGTCTTTGTCGGCACAAGAGAAAAGGCAAAAAGTCGATCCTATGAGGGAGAGCAGTAAGCGGCTTTTGGGCGTCATAGTTGAGGTTACAAAGTGTAGATGTTGAGTTATATTCTTATATTTACTTGGGCCGTCAAGATAAAATAGTTGATATCACAAGCAAAGGTTGATACGGTTGGTGGCAAATGGCGTCGAGTACGGTCGAAAACTATCTGAAAGCGATACTCCACCTGGAGGAACCATCCGGTTCGACCACGGTCGGGGAGATAGCCAAGAACCTTGGTGTGACACCTGGAACGGTGACCATCATGATGAAGTCTCTAAGCGAGCAGGGGTTGGTGAATTACCAGCCACGCAAAAAGCTCAATCTGATGCCGGGAGGCAGAAAGGCAGCGCTTAGGGTGGTTAGGCGTCATCGGCTTATCGAGTTGTTCCTTGTCCAAGTTTTGAAGCTCGATTGGTCAGAAGTTCATGAGGAGGCCGAAATTCTTGAACACGTGATTTCTGACCGCCTTTTGGATCGAATAGATAAGATGCTCGGTGAACCAACTCACGATCCTCACGGTGACCCGATTCCTGATCGAGATGGAAATCTGGCAGTCGTCCATGCGACGCCACTTGCCGAAGTAGGTGACGGTGATTACCGGGTCGTTCGGGTTTCGGATGATAACCCAGATCTTTTAGGATGGCTAAATGAGAACGACTTGACCATCGGAGAGGAGTTTGTGCTCACTCATCCTAACCGTGCTGCCGGGGTGCTCGAAATTGCACGAAAGAGCGGCAGTCGAATTCAACTTGGGGTCAACGTGGCCGAGCAGGTCTACGTGGAATCGCTCAAGCCATAGACAACAACCATTTTGCTATGGTCTTCTCGAACTAGTAACGACTGGAAAAGGACTGCCGTTCGAAGCGCGGCATCGATAAAATTAATCGCCCCTCTAGCCGGCTGAAAGCCAGTAAAATTAATCAAGAGTGTCGTTTCAGAGATGAGAAGGATTTTCTCTTGCGAAAGGCGGGAAAGCAACCAAGGTAGACGCCCGTTCCGTTCAACGATTTCAGGACAGATGTCTGAGTGGT
>DCQY01000037.1:0-19071 GCA_002323995.1 Akkermansiaceae bacterium UBA1506
CTCAGAGCACCTGACTGGGAATCCCGAGTCAAATACACCTATCAAGGAGAAAGCCTTCGACCGTTGATTTCCGAGTATTACGAGAAGTGGCCATTCACTCAATCTGGAAGGTTTTCAAAAGAACTCTACCAAATGGAGTCCAGCGAGAACAATGGTGGACCGTTTTGGGTTTACTTAATTTCCACGGACGATTATGACTCCGGATTTCCACTGTTTATCAGAGCAGAGGATGGTTTGCTCAAGGTTGACTGGGAGATCTTTGCAGAATTCAGTGACGGGCATTTCGTCAAGTTTCTCGCTGGTGACATTCCAAGCCCACACACACTCAGGGTGGTAATCAATCGTGTCACGGATTACTATGGGCCGGACCGGGAAACATTCCCGGATCTTGACCAGTACTATGTCTATAAGGTGAAACCTCCCTATGGAGGAGAGCATGAGTTTTCTACCGACGCTTTCGTCAGGAAAGACAGTCCGATTGCTGCTCAATTCGAAGAGGTGGTGGGTCTCAATGATGATGCGCTTGCTGTCATTGTAACGATGGAGTCTAAGCCCTTTGCCCACGGAATTAACCACTACGTGATTACCGACTTCGTGACTGAGGGCTGGTTTCGTTAACCGCTATGGAGCGGGAGATTGAACGCTTTATACGTTATCTGGCCGTCGAAAAAGGCCTGTCGGAAAATTATCAACTATTAGTTCGGCGGGCGCTGGATAGTCTCGCCTCTTGGTTATCAGCAGATAAAAAAGTCACCGAAGTGAATCAGGTCACTCTGGAGCATTTAACGGCCTACTTAGCTCATCGTCGACTTGATGATCGGTTAGCCAGTTCGAGTCTCCGGGTTAATCTGATCGCTATCAAGATCTTCTTCAGTGATCTTGCCGGGAAAGGGAAGGTGAGCGAAGACGTGTCGGAGGGTATCGATTCGCCGAAAATGGAAAAGTATCTCCCCGAGACGCTTAACGAGCCTTCGGTGAAACAACTGCTTGAGGCCGCAAGGGAAGACTCGCGGCCCTTGGCTCGCAGAGATACGGCGATTCTTGAACTGCTTTACTCCAGTGGCCTTCGAGTCTCAGAACTAGTTAGTACTCGTTTGGAGAACCTTTACCTCGATGATGGCGCTATTCGTGTTACCGGAAAGGGAAATAAAACCCGCCTTGTTCCGGTTGGGACCGCCGCGCTTGAAGCGTTGAATGCCTATCTCGATAATGAGCGCCCGGACCTCGTGAGCCAAAAAACGGGAAGTGAAGTCTTTTTATCAAAATGGGGTAAGCGGCTAACGACCACACGGATCTGGCAGATTGTTAAGCAGCGCGCTAAACTCGCCGGCATTGAGCAGAATGTTTACCCTCATTTGTTGAGACACTCATTCGCAACTCACCTGCTCGGAAACGGGGCAGATTTGAGAGTGATCCAGGAACTGCTTGGTCACGCTGATATTTCCACTACGCAAATTTACACGCACGTGGACCAAAAACAGCTCCGTGACGTACATAGACGTTTTCACCCTAGGGGCTAAGCTGCCCACTCGAAAACGCGCGCGCTTAGTTTTCTTCGCCCTTCCACCAGTCGGCAGGCCGCTCCCACGGATCAAGCGACTCAATTGGTTCTTCACTAGTGCTGTCCTCAACGAATAGAGGATTCTCTTCGTCTTCAGCTTCTTCGCTCGCGATTTCATCAAGGAGGGCGTCGAGGTCGTCGGGTTCCTCGGTGAGATTCTTCTCGCGCCAGACGATGTAGGCAAAGAAAACAGCGATGCCGAGGACGATTCCAGCTACCAGTCCAACCAGAAAAAGGGCCATGGCGCTATCGGCAGCAACCCATTGGCTCGTACCCATGCCGAATCCAGCATAAGCTTCGCGATTTAGTTGAATCAACCCATCGATGGCTATCAGTCCGAGGATGAAGGCACCAAGGATGAAGGCAAGACGGCTGATGGAAAATTTCATGGCAGGCAGACTTAGATTCGCAGGGATGCGATTCACTTCAGGACTCTATATCAATTTTGCGGATTTGAACAACTGTAAATTCCATTTTCAGCGGGACTAATTGAATTTCTCAAGGATGAGAAAGAGCCCCTTGATCGTCGGGTGAAAGTCCTCAGCAATGTCCCAACACTTGTCGTGGCGACCTACTCGCAGGCAGCGCAGCGCCCATAGAATTCGAGCTCATGCTCCACATCAGCGTAGCCGCTGTCTTCCGCAATTTGCGCTTCGAGATGCTCAACGGGGCAGGCGATGTTCAGCACCTCAACCGAACCACAATCTCGACAGATTAAATAATCCTGACAGTGCCCGGCCCTGAGGCAGTAGTATGCGGCCCGGCTGTGAAAGCCGATTCGGCGGACGATACGATTTTCCGTTAACTTGGTGACGAGACGATATATGGTTGCAGGATCACAATTGACTCCGAAATCGGGGGACTCGGTGATTTGTTGCAGTGTGACCGGCTGTCTTGTTGATGCAAGGACTCGCAACGTAGAAACGAGCGTTTTGGTTTTGCGCATGCCAATCTCTCTGCAAGTGGAAAGCAGCGAGCTAATATCTTTATCGCCTTGAGTCATGAGACAGAGGCTTACCGTATCGCGTGATATTATTTCACGCAAGACATGATCGGATATTCGTTATTGCCCGCGCAACGAAGCGCGTGCTAGGTGTGCAGAGTTCCTATGAAAAAGACATTCATTTTTACAGTAGCGTTCGCGTCACTTGTTTTGATTTCCTCTCGGGCTGACGATAGGATGAACTTGGTGTTCTTGTTGACTGACGATCAGACAGTTTATTCGCTGGGCTGCTACGGCAACGAAGACGTGCAGACGCCGCATATGGATTCGCTGGCTCGTGACGGGATAGCATTTGACCGTCACTATGTTACCACGGCGATTTGTATGGCTAGCCGTGCCACGATTTTTACCGGACTTTTTGAGTATCGCAATGGCTGCAATTTTGAGCACGGTCACCTCGTGAGAGAGCACTGGGATAAAAGCTACCCTATCCTCCTTCGCGAAGCCGGATACCGCACGGCGATTGCGGGTAAGATCGGGATCGAAGTTTCTGACAAGTCGAAGGGGAAAAAAGGTTATCTCCCTGAGGATGATTTCGACGTCTGGGGTGCAGGCCCCGGTCAGACCAGCTACGACACGAAGAAGAATAAGTCGATGGCGAAGTATGCAGAAGAATACCCTCACGCCAGCGTGTCTTATGGAGCTTTCGGGCGGGACTTCATCGAAGATGTGGCTGAAGGCGATGCGCCATTCTGCCTCTCCATCAGTTTTAAAGCACCCCACATGCCGGCAACGCCTGATCCGCAGTTTGATCATGTGTATGAAGGAAAGGTCTTTAGAAAGCCTAAGAATTATGGCCGGGAAAACGGGGAACACTTTTCCAAGCAGAGCCGCGAGGGCCGTCAGTATGAACGTTTCGAAAGCTGGGGATATAAGGATCGTTACGACGAGGTTATGGCCATCTATCACCAGCAAATTTTTGCCGTGGATGTCGCTATTGGAATGATCCGTGAGGCGCTGGAAGAAGCTGAAGTTGCCGATCAAACGGCGATCATTTTCACCTCTGACAATGGGTTCCTTTGCGGATCGCATGGCTACGGCTCAAAAGTGGTTCCCTACGACGAATCGTCGCGGGTCCCTATGCTCATGTATATTCCTGGGCATGAGAACTCCGGAAAGAAATTGAGAAGTAGTGCCCTGACTGGAAACACTGATTTCTTTCCTACTATGCTGGAACTCGCCGGCGTTGAAGTCCCCCACGGCATTGATGGAAAGAGCCTCTTACCGCTTTACGACAATCCGGACGCTGAAACTCATACCCAGTTACCTCTTATCAACGTGTGGGGACCTAAAGCTGTTCAGAGTCTTGGGGTGGTGACCAAAGATTGGAAATACATTTACTGGCCCTACGACGAGTCAGATGGGTTTAGGAAAACCGAAGAGATGTATCATCTCGCCAAAGACCCATATGAATTGACAAACCTCATCGCCAATCCTGAACACGAGATAATGCTCAAAGAACTGCGTCAGAAATACGACAGTGAAGTGATTGATTGGAAAGATAAGGCAGTCCCTTTCAACAACTATCAGCCCTACGGCGAATGGTTTGAGCGGGCTGACTGATTATCTGGTCTGAAACAGATTCATGCCTCCAGCCTTATCCTGCTGAGTCTTAGTAGACGTCGCGCTGGTAGCGCTTCTCTTTGCGGAGAGCCGAAAGCCAATCCTTAGCTTCTTTAGCATCCTTGCCGCCATGCTCCACGGCAATGTCTATGAGTGCTTGATGGACGTCCTTAGCCATGCGCGAAGCATCACCACAAACGTAGAAGTGGGCCCCGCCTTCCAGCATTTTCCAGATTTCAGAACCGTTTTCGATAAGACGATGCTGCACATAGATCTTTTCTTTCTGATCCCGCGAAAAGGCGGTCGTTAGTTTGGAAAGGCTACCTTCTTCCAGGTAGTCCAACCACTCCAACTGGTAGAGAAAGTCGTAAGAGAAATGCTGGTCCCCAAAGAAGAGCCAGTTTTTGCCCTTCGCTTCATTGGCAGAGCGTTCCTCGACAAACGCGCGGAAAGGGGCAATGCCAGTTCCCGGCCCGACCATTATGACATCGGTATCGTTATTCTCAGGGAGTCGGAAATTGTTGTTACCATGGAAATAGATCCTGACTTTGTCACCGATTGATATTTCATCAGCAATGTAAGTGGAGCAGACTCCGACGCGGTCACGTCCATGACTGTTGTAGCGCACGGCAGCAATGGTTAGGTGGACCTCATTTTCATGTGCTTTCAAGCTGGAGGCAATGGAGTAAAGGCGGGCAGCGAGAGGTCTGAGGATGCTTGTGAAACTCTCGGGAGTCCATTCCTTGTGGGGGTAGGCTTCGATCAAATCCACGAGTTGGCGTCCCCAGATCCAGTCTTTGAAAGCAGCTTTCTCAGCAATGGCTGTTTCGAGACTCTTGCTGGCGACGATGCCATTGTATTTCATCGCGATGGCCGGGCTTAAGGACGTGATATCGAAATTAGTTTCGAGAGCTTCGACGAGGGTTTGTTCTCCGAGTTTGGCGTTGGCTTTGAGCCCGGTGGCCAAGAGTATGGCATCGACGTCTTCCTTCCGGTTGACTGGGTAAATACCAAGAGCGTCTCCCGGTTGGTAGGTTAGGCCGGACTCTTCCAGAGAGAGTTCGAGGTGGAGTGTTTCCTTAGCGGAGCCAGTACCGTTGAGAACAATCTTTTCGAGAACTTCCGCTTCATACGGGTTGGTCTTGCTGTATTCGACGGTGGATGGAGCGACGGCGGCCTGCGTTGCAACATCTGCAACTGCTGCAGAAGGTAAACCGTCGATCGCACCTGCCAGCCATTTATCGAAGTCAGCTTGAAAATCGACATCACAATCGACGCGTTCATGGGCGCGTTCTGCTCCAAGCGCTTCGAGGCGAGTGTCGAAATCTTTACCCATCTTGCAGAAGTGCTCATAACTGGTGTCACCCAGTCCACAGACGGAGAACTTGAGACCATCAAGCTTTGGCATGTCTTTGCCCATGAATTCTTCATAGTAGTCAATCGCTGCGTCGGGTGGATCGCCCTCGCCCCATGTGCTGACAACAACGAGGAGGTTTTCTGACTTCTTCAGGTCGGCAGCCTTGGCATCACCCATGCTCACCACCTTGGATTTGAAACCGGCCTTGTCAGCTACCTTCTGAATCTTGCCGGAAAGCTTTTCAGCGTTCCCTGATTCAGAGCCATAAAGGACGGTGAGGGGGGGCTTGGCCCCTGCTGCTGGTGTGGGATCGATAGCACCACCGGTGGCGAAACCGATCCCTGCGTAGAAACCAGCTAGCCACTTAGCTTGGTCTGGTGTCAGTCCGACGGCAAGGTTCTGAGCTTGCAGCAGCTTATCAGGTGGCAGCGGAGAATTGGAGGAACTCATTTAGAAATTCTGAAAAGATAAGATGTTGAAATTCCGAATATCTAGACAGCCAGTTCGGGTTCCACAAAATCTTTGTGAAAGTCGCGACCATTCTCGGTAGCCTTGATGTAACCGGCACGGATGGTGAAGTCGCCAAAGCGTTCGCCTTCTTCGCGATTTTTAGCGTAGTCAATGATGATCGGTTTAAGGATTGCCGCAGCGTCAGTTCCTTTGATGGAAGGCGCATAGAGTTTGCTGAGTCGCTCACCGTGGAAGCCTCCCCCGAGATAGAGATTATATTTCCCCGGCGCCCGACCGACAAAGCCGATCTCAGAGATATAGGGGCGTGCGCATCCGTTAGGGCAACCTGTCATACGAATCGTGATGGCGTCGTGACGGAGACCAGCACTTTCAATAATTTCGTCAATTTCAGTGATGAGATCGGGAAGGTATCGCTGCGATTCAGCAAGAGCGAGGCCGCAAGTTGGAAGCGACACGCATGCCATGGAGTTAAGGCGTAGAGCCGTGCGTTCATAGGAGTCAACCATCTTGTGCTCTTCCAGCAGTCTCTCGATCTCAAGCTTCTTCTCTGGAGAAATGTTAGCGATAATCAAATTCTGATTGGCAGTCAGGCGAAAGTCGCCTTCGTGAATTTCCGCGATCTTACGGAGGCCAGTCATGAGAGGATACGCATCGGTGTCGTAGATGCGACCGTTCTCAATAAACATGGTGTAGTGGAAGTTGCCATTATGATCTTCGATCCATCCGTAGCGGTCGCCATTGTGGTCAAACGCGAATTCGCGAGGTTGACCAAGTTTGAATCCACAGAGCTTTTCTACCTCATCGCGGAAGGCATCAATGCCCATGCGCTCGACAGTGTATTTCAGTCTGGCGTTGGTGCGGACGTCGCGATTACCAAAGTCGCGCTGAACCCGGACGACAGCTTCACCCACTAAGACAGCTTGTTCTGGTGTGCAGAAACCAAGTTGGTCAGCGAGGCGGGGGAATGTCTCTTCGTTTCCGTGAGTCATACCCATACCACCGCCAACCGTTACGTTGTAGCCGGTAATCTTGTCGTCTCCATCGAGAATCGCGATGTAGCCCAAGTCATGGGCGTAGATATCGACGTCGTTGCTCGGCGGTACAGCGATGACCGTTTTAAACTTCCGTGGCAGGTAGAGTTTTCCGTAGATAGGCTCTTCTTCGTCTGCAACGTCGTCAATTTTTGGCGGGTCATAGGTGACCTTCACTTTTTCACCGCTGCCGTCATCAATCCAAATATCATGGTAGGCGCTGGTGCGTGGGCTGAGGTGATCTGAAATCTCAGTCGCGAGTCGGAGCACTTCACCGTGAACTTTAGACTGGTTCGGGTTCGGATTGCACATGACATTGCGGTTCACGTCACCGCAGGCGGCGAGCGTATCGAAAAGGGCCTCGTTGATCTCGGCGATCGACTTCTTGAGGTTACTTTTGATAACTCCGTGGAATTGGTAAGCCTGTCTCGTCGTCAGCTTGATCGCTCCGTTGGCATGCTCTTGGGCTATCCGATCCATGTCGAGCCATTGCTGTGGTGTTGAAACGCCACCAGGAACGCGAACGCGAATCATAAAGGAGTATGTCGGCTCCAGTTTTTTCTTACGGCGTTCCTTACGGACGTCACGGTCATCCTGTTGGTAGATACCGTGAAACTTGGTAAGCTGCTGGTCGTCTGCCGACATGGAGCCGGTGGAAGAATCAGCCAGACCCTCAAGAATCGTGCCACGCAGGTAATCACTGGCAATTTTGATGCCTTCGTTCGCTGTTTTCCCCACTTTCATGAGTGTCTTTGCAATTGGGAATGGATAAAGATTTTAAAGTTACGTCACTTACTAATGTATCGACAGAGCCCTTTGGCAACCAATTTTTGAAAAAAGTTTTAAAGTTGCGTCATTTACTAAGGTATTGTAAGAACCAAGGTTGTAAATAACTTCCAGATGCGTCTCCCGTTAAAGACAGAATATGCCTGCCAGGTTCTTGCGCAACTGGCATCAACGTACTCGGAGGAAGGTGTTCGACAAGTCGAGGATCTGGCGGTCGCCGAAAATCTCTCTCCTAACTACTCGGTGCAGATTTTGACGGTTTTGAGACAGGCTGGCTTAGTCATCAGCCGTCGTGGTAAAAACGGAGGCTACTTGCTTGCTAAGCACCCTGATCAAATTACTCTCGCTGATATTGCTCTCGCGATGGAAGGAGGTTCTATTATTGAAAGCAGTCTCGGAAACGAAGGGATGTCGGCCGGAAACGTTCACGCCGCATGGGTGCGAGTGAATGAAGCACTACTAGAGAATTGTCGTGAGATTAAGCTCTCCGAACTCGTTGCCGGAAGCGAGGATGACTCTGACTGGATGATTTAGGAATCAGCTCCTCGGCGTGTAATCAAAAACGAACACTTTATCGAGATGAGGCTTCAGGATTGAAACGAATGCCTTATGATCGGGGTGGGGAACATAGGCTTCCAATGCGGCTTTATCCGAGAACGTGAGAAAGAAACAGTGGGTGAATTCGTCGTTGAGACCCTCAACACTTTCAGAAAATCCCCATTCGATCGCTTTGATCCCTTCGATCTTATTTTTGAGGAGGAGAAACTCGTCGATGATCCCCTGAATGTCATTGTCAGTGGCGGTGTCCTTGAATTTAAAAAATACCGCATGACGAAACTTTGATTCATCATGATGGTCCGCTTGCGCTGAAGAGGCGCTCAGAGTGAATACAAGAAACAATGCGAGGAAATGAGGGAATTTCATGGGGAAACTCTTTGCGAAACGATCTGATCTGTCGAACATAAACTCCACTTTTGAAAAATGAGCCATTGGGATACTTACCAAAAATCCATCATCCGATATCCAGAGATCGGATTCACGATCGATATTAGTCGGATGGATGCTCCGTCTGACTGGTCTTCTGAAATGGAGGAAAGGATTGCCCGCGGCTTCAAAGACCGGGCTTCTATTGAGGCAGGGGAAATCATGAATCCTGATGAAGGTCGAGCGGTAGGGCACTATTGGCTTCGCAATCCCGACCTGGCTCCCGCCGAAGAAGGGCAATGGATCAGGGATGTTCTCATCTCGGTTCAGAGTTTTGCTAAGCAGGTTCTTACCGGTGATATCAAGGCGCCGAATGATCGCAATTTTCGCCATGTTCTGCTCGTCGGAATCGGCGGATCGGCGCTGGGCCCTCAGCTAGTAGGAAAGGCGCTTCTGCCCGCTGATGCTGCGGTTGATATCCACTATCTCGATAACACGGATCCCGGCGGCATGGATCACGTCTTCGCGAAACTTAATGAAGAACTTGCCGAGACCCTTGTCATCGTGATTTCTAAGTCCGGTGGCACTGCGGAAACACGGAATGGTATGCTTGAAACCGAAAAAGCTTATACTTCGCGTGGTCTCCACTTTCCAAAATATGCCGTCGCCGTCACTGGAAAAGGTAGTAAGCTTGATCAGCAAGCAGAGTCTCAAGGCTGGATTACCCGGCTGCCGATGTCGGACTGGATTGGCGGTCGAACTTCTGTGATGAGCGCGGTGGGGCTTCTTCCAGCAGCCCTACTGGGACTCGATATTGATCAATTTCTCGCTGGAGCTGCTGCGATGGATAAGAGGACTCGTGTCGACGACGTGGCCACCAATGCAGCAATGACACTCGCCCTGATGTGGCATCATGCTGGTGACGGGGTCGGCAAAAGGGACATGGTGATTTTACCCTACTGCGATCGACTGGATCTGATGAGCAAGTATCTTCAGCAGTTGGTGATGGAGTCCCTCGGGAAAGAGTATGACCTCGATGGCAAGAGGGTTAATCAGGGGATTGCGGTTTATGGCAATAAGGGATCTACCGACCAGCATGCTTATGTGCAGCAGCTCCGTGATGGGCTCTTGAATTTTTTTGCCACCTTTATCGAAGTTCGCTCGACCCGATCCAGAGACTCTATGCAAGTGGATGAGTTGGGCTCTACGACGGGCGATTATCTCCAGGGTTTCCTGAGAGGGACCAGGAAAGCCCTGTATGAAAGCGGACGTCAGTCGATTACGATCACGCTGGATTCGCTGAATGCGTTCTCGCTCGGTGGATTGATTGCCCTTTATGAAAGGGCTGTTTCCTTCTACGCGAGCCTCGTCAATATTAACGCCTATCATCAACCCGGCGTTGAGGCTGGTAAAAAGGCAGCCGGTGATTTTCTTGATCTACTGGCGCGGGTGAAGAGTCACCTAAGCGAAACTGGCTCGGCTGGATTCATCGCCATCGATATGGCTTCTACCTTGGGTGAAGGAGATATTGAGTCGGTTTATCACTGCCTCAACCACCTTGCGGCGGCGGGATTTTGCGAACGCACCGACGGGGAAAGCCCTGCGTCGGATAGCTTTGCTTGCTAAGACTCCTGTTCGCGTGCTGGTCGGACCGGCACGCCATGTTGATGGAGATAATTCTTCACATCGCTCACAGTAAAGTCGCCAAAGTGAAAGATGCTTGCCGCGAGCACGGCATCGGCTTTGCCGCGATCTAATACCTCAGCCATGTGGTGCATGTTACCAGCCCCTCCACTGGCGATCACCGGAATGGACACTGCGTCACTGATCGCAGCAGTGAGGTCAAGATCGTAGCCCGCTTTGGTGCCGTCAGCGTCCATTGAAGTAAGGAGAATTTCGCCGGCGCCCCGATCGAATACTTCTTTAGCCCATTCGATTGCGTCTCGACTTGTCGGAGTGCGGCCCCCGTGAGTAAAAACTTCCCACCCATCGGTGGGGTCGGTGGTGCGACGCTTGGCGTCGATCGCTACAACAATACATTGAGCACCAAAAGCCTTGGATCCGGCAGAGACAAGATCGGGATCGTTAACTGCCGCCGTATTGACACCCACCTTATCGGCTCCGGCCATGAGCATCTCCCGCATATCTTCGACCTCACGAATTCCACCGCCGACCGTGACTGGCATAAAACAGCGCTCCGCTGTTTTACGGACGACGTCGACCATAGTCTTACGCTCATCAGAGGATGCCGTTATGTCGAGAAAGACGAGTTCATCGGCTCCCTGGCGATTGTATTCGACCGCACAATCGACCGGATCACCGGCGTCTCGAAGATTTACAAAATTTGTGCCTTTCACGACACGACCGTCGGTTACGTCGAGACAGGGGATGATTCGCTTGGTCAGCATGGCGCCACCATAGCAGTTGCGCTGCAGCTTTCTAGCGGCTTGAGAGGCTGGGCGAGAAAAAAATTTAATATTCTCTATAAAAGTTCTGGTATTTAGGAACGATTAATGGTTAATTTTTCTTAGATAATTATCACAAATCCCATGGAAGCCGTTTCCCACGCCTCATCCACCGAGTCTGAGCTGTTTTTTGATGACTCTTTCACAGTCATTCCCCGCAACTGCGATACCGCCGTGGTCTACTGGAACCTGACGAGCGAACGCCAACCGATGCATTGCAAATCCCGGCTATGTCTGCAGATCAACGGGTTAGAAACAGACGCCGAGGAGATGATTATTCTTCATCGTGAGTCAGGACATTTCATTGTTCCCCTCATGGCTGACGACCGCGAGTATACCATAGCGCTTGGATGGTCTGACGCGACCGGCTTCCGCTCGATCTTTGAGCAAACAGTTAAGCTACCCAATTTTCCGAAATCTTCACTGGGAGCTATGAGCAGTTCACTGAGTTTTCGTGGTGCTCATTTCTGGCCTAAGGGGTATGGGACTTCGGTGAACTAATCATTCCTGCCTTTAACCTTTGCCTAACATTGTGGCTCAGACCGATCAGAAGAACGCTGACGTCGAAGCTTTTCTGGAATATCTGTCTGTAGAGAAAAATTGCTCACATCGGACGCTGAGCAATTATGAGCATGCTATCAATGCGTATCGCAACTCGGTTTCAGATTTCTCTGGATGGCATAAACTCGACGCCGATGATTTCCGAGATTATCTTTATTGTTGTATGAAGAGTGGTTGGTCCCGCTCGACCATCCGCCTCCATTTTTCAGCGCTGCGAAGTTTCTACAAGTTTCTGACACGTCGACAGGGTTTGTCGATTAATCCGCTTCTCGATGTTGAGTTACCCAAGGCAGAGAAGAAGTTGCCTGTCGTTCTCAATCAGGCTCAAGTTAATGAGTTGCTGGAGATGCCTTTCAAAGTCGAGCAGCCGAAACAGGCTGCTCAATGGACCGCACACCGCGACGTGGCTATCCTCGAGTTGTTCTACAGCTCAGGGATACGCTTGGCTGAGTTGACGGGCTTGAATGTTGAAGATTTTGACCTGCACAACGAATGCGTTCGCGTTTTCGGAAAGGGAAATAAGGAGCGAATCTGTCCTGTTGGTACACCAGCAGCCGAAGCACTGCATGCCTACCGCAATGAAGCAAGGGTTATGGACGGCGCACTATTCATCAGTAAGCTGCGCAAGCGTATGACAAGCCGCGCGATTTCCAGTATCTTCAAAAAGTATCACGCCCTGTCCAAGATACCCGTGAATATCAGCCCTCACAAATTACGACATAGCTTTGCCACTCATCTCCTTGATCACGGGGCCGATTTGCGCAGCGTTCAGACCCTATTAGGGCATGCGAGTCTTTCTACGACTCAAATTTACACGCATGTATCGATTGAACGCATGAAACAGGTTTATAATAAGGCTCATCCTAGAGCCTGATTTGCCGCAGGATGTCTCCCATCAATTTAGTTATTAGTTTGGGGTGACTTTTGCCCAATGACTAAAACGTGTGGAGTCCAACAATAAGAGGACAATGGTAGTTAGATTGGGCGCCATTGAAAACTCGTGCAGTGGAGCTGCTGATGGGCGGGCGATGAGGCCATGTTTCATGGATCGATAGGGAGATCGACTGAAGGAAAACGCGGCGGAGATGATTGGCAGGTAATGAGTTTTCGGAGGCAAAGTGGGCGATGATCAGCGCTCTTTACTCCTCTACTTCCGAGGCTGGTAAAAACTTTAAGGCCGCTGAGTTGATGCAATAGCGGAGTCCTGTAGGTGGCGGTCCATCCGGGAAGACGTGTCCCAAGTGAGCCTCTCCGGTCCTAGACCTGACTTCGACTCGGCGCATGCCATAAGTTGTGTCTTCGACTTCCACAATTTCGTTGGGATCGATCGGCTGAAAGAAGCTGGGCCAGCCCGTCCCGCTGTCGAATTTGGCTTCTGAGGAAAAAAGGGGCTTACCGGAAATTATATCGACGTAAACGCCGGGTTCTTTATGGTCCCAGTATTCGTTGTCAAAGGGTGGTTCGGTGCCGCACTGACAAGTAACGTGATACTGAGTTTCGGAAAGGCGTGCTCGGAGTTTTTCGTCGGATTCAGGCGTCATAAGATATAAAATACAGGTATCTGTAGATTACGCCTATCAAAGGCTCGGCGTTAAGACGAAAGCTTTAGGCTCCATCATTTTTTACATTTTTCGCAAAAAATATCCATCGTTTAGCTGGCTCAATATGATATCGGACATTTTCGCTGAATTTTGGGGTATTCATTGGTGGGCCGTGTGCGGAAGTGGAGCAGCAAAAACGACCGAAGTCGGTTGTTGGCTGAAATGCCACACTGCTGTATAGTCGAACCTTACAAGATGATGGCCCTTGAGGAAATTGGAGAGAAACAGTCGGTGAACCACACTCCGACCATTGCACTAACGGTTGCTGCAGTGCTGTTATTGATCGTGGGAGCATTAAGCTATCGCGACTACGTGCGCGAGAGCCTAGAGAAAGAATACGCCGAAAAGGAGGCCATGATGATGGCGCGACATGGTTATGGCTTCCAACCTCAACAGCAGGGGACTGTGCCGCTACAAAACAACTTTCAACAGATGCAGCCGAATCAGCAGATGCCGGTTCAGTCGGTTCCCCAGAATCAGGTAAATCCAAACCTGAATAATGCGATACTCGCTCGACAGGCCGCCGAAATGGGTATTGAGAATTCACTTCCTCAGCCGGCAGATCCTGATATTACGACGTTTCAGGACTCGTTAGAGCAGGCCCGCGAGCAGGCGCAGCGCACCGAGATGCAATACAACGAGCTAGTCAGTGAAGTCGATGCGCGAGCCAGCGAAGCCGTAGCCGCTGCCGATGCTCCAGTTACCTCTGAACTTCCAGAATTTCTCCGTGAAGCGACGGCTAATCCTCCGGGTGGTAACCCTTCGGAGCAGGCAAATATGGAGGCTATGCGGAATAAAGTCCGGTCTGCCCCTATGCTAGCCAAGGTGACCGGCTACGACCGAGATTGGGGCATTGTCACCTTCGATGCCGGCGCCAGTCAAGGGGTTAAGAAGGATCAACGTTTCGCGGTTCGGCGCGGTGATATCATCTTAGGATGGGTGAAGGTGGACGAGGTCCAGGAGAATACATCCGTTGCCATTCTCGTGACAAAAAATCGTAACATCGACATAGCCGAAAAACCCGCAGCGGGGGATGATCTGATCGATTTCGAACTGTTCTGATTTGTGTCTGCCTTGAGACTTCGAGATAAAGTCATTGTTGTCACTGGTTCTACGACGGGAATCGGGAAAGCTATCGCGAAGCGCTGTCTCGAGGAAGGTGCGTCGGTCATCATCCACGGTATCGAGTTTGATTTGGCGGAAAAGGTTTCGACTGATCTTGATCCGGAGGGTGGGCGCACCGAGAGCATTGCGGCTGATCTCGCTGACCCTGACGCACCTCGCTTAATTCGAGAGATTACTCTTGGGCGTTTTGGTAAAATTGACGGACTGGTAAACAATGCTGCTTGTGTGGGTTCCGGGGATGTTGTTTCGACCAGTCGCGAAGAATTTGATCGCTTTCTTGAGGTCAATACAAAGGCGCCTTTATTTTTGATTCAGGCATTACTCGATGATTTGCGGGTGACAAAAGGGTCAGTGGTCAACATTGGTTCGGTCAATGCCTACTGTGGTGAGCCGGATTTGTTGCCCTACTCCATTTCAAAGGGCGCACTTATGACGCTGACGAGAAACCTTGGGGATGTTTTGCATCGACAGTATTCTGTAAGGGTTAATCAAGTAAACCCTGGCTGGATTCTGACCGAAAACGAGCAGACTCGGAAACGGGAACAAGGACTGCCAGAAGACTGGCCGAGTCGATTGAGCGACCAATTTGCTCCCAGCGGTCGAATTTTTGACCCCGCGGAAATTGCTGCAGTGGTCATCTACTTGCTAGCCGATGAATCGGGACCAGTCAGTGGATCGGTTTTCGATATCGAGCAGCATCCTATGATTGGAAGGAATCCCCCGAAAGGGGTTGAGAGCTAGCGAAGATCAAGGCTCAGCTTTGGCCGGTTCTCCGGTCAGCAGTTGGAAAAGAAGACGCTTCAGATCCATGGCTTCGTAGGGTTTCTGGAGGAAAGCGATCTGTTTTTCTGCGCCCAGCCCATGATCTTCGGGGCGCTCGTTGTAGCCACTTGTCAGGAGAATGCCAAGATCCGGGTGAGTCGAATGAAGTTTCTTCGCGAGGTCCCAACCTGAAACCCCTCCGGGCATCACGACGTCAGTGACAACTAAAGATACTTTTCTCTGAATCTCTGGCCAAAGATTCAGAGCGTCGTGGCCAGAAGAGGTTTCAATAACGTCGCAGCCTAGCATCTCGAGGAGTTTGCGAACAAGCTTGCGCACACCGTCTTCGTCTTCGACCAAAAGGATCGTTGTATTCTTCAGGCTGTCTTTAATCTTACATTTTTTCTTTTCTATCTCTGGTAAAGACTGGAGCCCGAGCATCGCAGGCAGAAGAATTTCGAAATTGGTCCCTTCACCTACCTGACTTGAAACGTCGATTTGACCGCCGTGCTCTCGAATGATCGCGGCGACGTTGGCGAGTCCAAGTCCGGTCCCTTTACCTTTTTCTTTTGTGGTGAAAAAGGGATCGAATATCTTGGGAAGTTTGTCGGCTGGAATGCCTGAACCGGTATCTTTAATGGAAAGGCAAGCATAGTCTCCGGGAGGCAGATTACCCCCATCGGCGCTGAGTGAGTGGACTGATGTCGACAGGGTAATCTTGCCTCCGTCTGGCATTGCATCACGTGCGTTGACAATGAGGTTCATCATGACCTGCCCAAGCATGGAACGATCTGCCTCAATCTGGTCGAGTCCGTGGCCGAGTTGGATCTCAAGATCGATGGTTTCTTCGACCACCCGACGCATCATTTTCACGAATTCGCTAACCACTTCGTTGAGGTTACAGCGTTCAAGATTAACAGGTTCTTGGCGGCTAAAGAGAAGAAGTTGCTTGGATAGCTCAACCGCCTGCAGTGATGCGCTGTGAATGAGGTCAAGTGACTCCGTCGCTTTTTCATCGTCAACTTTTTCAACGAACATCTCGAGGAGGGAAGTGTGTCCCTGGATAACCGTGAGGAGATTGTTGAAATCATGAGCGATCCCGGTAGCAAGTCGACCCACGCTTGTGAGTTTCTGCGAATGACGTAGCATGCTCTCAATTTCTTTACGAGAAGCCACTTCGCGGTCGAAATCGATTTGTGTTGAAACCAGAGAAGCGACAAGGCTCACGATAGAATTGAACGACGAGTCTTCGATTACGTCTCCGTCATCAAAGCCCACAGCAAGGGCAGCGATGGGCTTGCCTTTTCGATCGACGAGGATTTGGCCATGTAGATAGCGAAAGGCTATGAAGGATGGGTCCATCGTCTCAACAAAAGTCAATTTGCCCGTTAAGGCTGTGGCGATAATTTCGTTGGTGAGAAGGAAGTTGGGAATTTCAAGATCGGGGTAAGCAATGATGCTTTCCTCGGAGAATGATTGCGCGACGATGCGGTCAGGTTCTTCTTCAGCGGTGATTTCGAATATAACAAAAGCTTCGGCACCAAGGACGTTTCGTACCTGTGCGACAAAGGAATTCCATCCGGTGCGATTGACCCAGGTATCAACGATTTCGGACAATTTTTCGGCCTGATCTAACGCTTCCGTTCGAATTGTGGCGTGGGACAGGCACTCGTTGTCCATTTCCTCTGAAGAAAGCACGGCACTACCTTCCCTTAAGGGAATGGCGGAACGATCGTTAGGTGGCTTAGAGAGGTGACTCAAATGGAATGATGGTATAGTTTTTATTATAATTATAACAAATATCAATGAAAAGGCAATGACTCAAGGGTAAAATTCTATAGAATCATGAAAGCCAAAGAGTTATGACATTTCAATTTTCGTGTGAAGGCACAAAAAAGCCGGGAATGGCATCCCGGCTTTCCATTTACTCTGAGTAGGCTCGCTCCAATATGGACAGGTTGAGGCTAGTTTCCGAGTCCCGGGATTCCCTGAAGGTTCAAACCTGGAGGCAATCCCTGTCCGCCTCCCGGGGCAGGTTGGGGCGCGGGGTCTTCAGAAACCATCAGTTCAGCGCGGGGCTTTGAGATATTATCGACCAAGTAGCTTCGGACGATATAGGTATTACCCTCCAATTTCTTCTCGTTAGCCAACTTGGTTTTTAGCCCATTAAGGTTGTCCTGAAACTCCTTATCAAGGCGATCCTTGTCTTCCTCAGTTTCGTCTTCGCCAGCTTCCCTTTCCTGTTCGAACTTTGCCGAAACTTTGAGGGAGATAGGTAACTGGTTGAGATCGTTTTTTTCTCCCGTCTTAATGACGTAGCTAAATCCGTCGAATGTGTTGATTTTGAAGGTCGCCTCCGCCACTTCGTTCTCCCCGGAACTAGCTTCGGCTTTTGTGAGAACATCCTCCATTGCGGGATTGGCGAAGGCCCCCTTCATACTTGTAACTTTGGCTTGGTCGAGTTCTTCGCCTTCTTTGGCACCGAGTAGAGTCAAATCGCCTTCGGGCTCATTTCGGGCCAGCTTCCAGTCGTTGGCTTTGTCTCCAGTCAAAAGCTCAATCGACTTAATCCGTGTGACTTTAAAGAAGTTTTTGTTGATCCAATCAGGGGCATCAGTAGTCGCTTCATTGAAGGTTTGACCTACAAGGTATACAGCGTTGCTGTCGCCGGTCTTAACGTAGCGACCAGCATCAGTCATGGCCATGCCTCCACCCATTGGGTTAGGACGATTATCCGAGCGCTCGTAGACTTTACCAAGCCAGAGTGAGGCTAGGCTATCTCCCTCGGCATTGCTGAAGGTCAGAATCGTTGCGGCTTCCTCTTCATCATCCGCTTCGGATGGGTTGATCAAGCTTAGTCGTCCGAACTGCGATCTTCCAATTGTGATCGGCTGAACGACTTCAAGCGCCCAAATGTCACGGAGGAGTTTGATGATCGGCTCTGCGTCTGCTGGGTAACCGTCACGCTCGCTAACTTCCCAGACGGCTTTCCCTTTAGAGAGCGTCAGTGAAGTGCCCCTGCCAACGATCTCGACCTTGGCCACGTCATTGAGTGGAAACTGGTCGAAGATTTTTTTCTTGGTAGTCGAGGAGTTGACTTCGGAAACGCCACCAGAATTCGTGTAATTAAGAATCGCAGCAATGCCGCCAACGACAGCCAGAGCGATGACCAGCCGGATGAGTGTCTTAGTTCCCATAATGCTAGAGCAGTAGTGGATTTTTAGAATGAGGGTTAATTAGCGAGCCGCCACTTTGGAACGGCGGTAGATAGCCAGTCCGATTCCGAATATTACAATCAGGACAGGCATGAGAAGAGTGTTTCCAAACTTGTAGGTTGCGAGTTTGCGACGGAATTCCCGAGTGACTTCTTTTTGAAGATCTCGTTCTTTTTTGCGAAATTCGGCTTCCTGTTCCTGCAGGGTTTTCATTTCTGCCTGCACCTCGGGAGAGAGAAGTGCCTCGTCGATGTTGTCGGGGGTTTGGGCTAATATTGCTCCCAGTCTTGAGGCCACCTCCTCTCGTTGAGCGGCAAAGTTGGCGAGGGCATCGGAATATTTTTGCTCCGCTTCGCGATACCACTCGCTCTGCCGGGTGAAGGGACGACGAACTGAAGAGCGGCTTCGGACGTTAATTAGATCGGGATCACCAGAAAGCTGCTCCACTGCGTTCTGAACGAGCGTCAGGTTTTCGTTAAGCAGTTCCGGGATAACAACTCCAAGTCCGGGGACCTGATTACGACGCACTACGTTGGCATCATATATGAAGTCGGCGTCGGCGATCAGAACCACCCGACCGGGAGCGACTGATTCTGTGAGGGACGCTTTTTTAGGCTCGTCCGATTCCTTTTCACTTTCCTCTTCA
>DCQY01000037.1:19406-21819 GCA_002323995.1 Akkermansiaceae bacterium UBA1506
TCTTCATTTTCTTCTTCTCCCGGTGTCGCAGGATCACCTTCCGGAAAGGCGCTACTGAAGGTTCCACTGAGTCGGGTGACAAGAGCGCGAGGTTCACCAAATGCTTCAAATTTTTCGCGAATACGATCAGCTCCGCCATCCTGGGTCGGATCGGCATCGAAGGAGCCGACGAGTTGGTTGTTTGGTGATGAAAGTATTAAATTATCCACTTTGATGCCTTCGGGCGCGTCCACCACGAAAGCTCCCGGGGTGAGCATGTTGAGGTGGTTTAGCATTCGCGTCATAGGATCGGTTAGGCCTGGATCATCGCCGCTGCCGAGAGCGCTGCGGTCCAGAGTGAGGAATGTGGGCGAGAAGTTGCCCCGACGAATAATCTCGGACCCAAAGTCGAGGTCGGCGAGAACTCGTGTCGAATCGAAACCAACGCCCCAAGCTCGGAAAAGTTCCGAAAGATTGGAAGTTGGATTCGGCCCACCTTGTGGGGGCATTCCCGGCATCTGGGGTTGGCCTTGAGCTAGCGCGCGGGCGTAGAAGAAGTTCGGATCGACAAAGGCGAGCACATTGCCGCCGCCGAGCAGATACTGATCGATCGAATACTGACCTTCGACGCTGATGTCGTGAGGGTGAAGCACGATCAAGGTAGTGACGTCAGAGGGGATTTCCTTTGCGCTGATAGGAAAGAACTCAACTTCATAGTCTCGGCTGAGTTGCTCATAGAACATCCATGCGGTCTGCGGTGGGGCTTGGAAATTTCCAGAGAAACCTCCAGAAACCGACAGGCTCGTCATGACTCCGATTTTTTTGTCTTTGCCACCGTGTACATTGGAGATGGCTCGGACGAGATCATATTCAAGCGTGGTCTCAGGACGCGCCGGGATGAAAGGAATCGTTTCCTTGGAATCCAAACATTCAATAGCGATTCCGAAGAAAACTTCGTAGTTGGTCTCTCCGGAAAGACCCGGCTGGAGTCCATCAAGGACAGCAGAGTCCTCCGCGTCCGTGTTGGGCTCGGGGTTGAGTTTTTCCACCTTCAGCATACGGACTGTCTGAGTTTCGAACTCACCGTTCTCGTTTACTAATTCCAACTCGCGCTTGGAAGCCGCGTGGCTCAGTTCACGAAGAAGGTCTTCTACGCGACGCGCACGAGCGCGCTCGCTCGGTCCCATGACCTTGTTGTCGTCGGTCACGTAGTAGCGAACCGTCACAGGAGTCTCAAGTTGTTGAAGAATGTTCTTGGTTCCTTCGGAAAGGGTGTAGGTCTTGTATTCGGTAAGGTCAAAGCGCCAGCCGAAGGCTCCGAAGAGAATGTTGATCAGGATTGCAATGGCAAACACTACAATTAGCGCGGTGAGTGCGATCGTTTTGCGGCTCTTCTGGGTCGAAGTGGAAGGGGAATCACTCATGATGGTTGATCGTCAGTGAGGTTATGGAGGTTGAAAATCAGGCTCGCTTGACACGGATCACGACCGAAGTCGCAAAGAGACAAAACGCGATGAAGGTGACGAAAAAGGCGAGGTCTCGGATGCCAAGGACGCCCTTGGCTAGTTCGGTGAAGTGAGGCATCACCCCGAGTACGTTGGCGAGTTTGATGAAAGGCCAGAGCACAAGCCACCCGCCCTTCATGTTGGTGAGAAATTCGCTAATTTGGGGTAGGCCGCTAAGCCAAAGCATCATGCAAAGAGCGACCGAAACGAGCAGTGCGACTAGCTGGCTGCGAGTCATAGCCGAGACGACGCATGTCACGGCAAGGAAGCAGAGAGCAACGAGGTAGCTGGAGACGAAACCTGCCATTATCACCCCGTTATCAGGATCGCCCAGGTAGTTAATTGTCCAGACGATGGGGAACGAGAGAACCAGCATTCCGAACAGCACAACAGCTGCGGCGAGGAACTTTCCAAGGATAGCGTGCCAAGGAGTCAACGGCATCGTCAAGAGTAGCTCCATCGTACCGAGACGTTGCTCTTCCGACCAAAGCCGCATGCCGACCGCTGGTGCGATGAGGACGAGATACCAAGGCAGGTATTGGAAGTAGGGCATGAATAAGTCGGCTTCACCTGCTTCGAGAACTCCGGTAAAGAAGAATGAAAGCGCATTTGAAATACCAAGAAAGACGACAAACAGCACGTAAGCGATGGGCGAGGTAAAATAGCTGGTCAGCTCTCGTTTAAAGATTGTGCGCACTTCGCGAGGAAGGGCGAATTTGACGATTGCGATGAAGACGGCCGCAATGATGACCGTGGGAACCGCGAAGTCAGACAACAAAGTGATAAAAGCATCCATGAAATTCTAGGGGATTGATTGAGAGAGTTTTCGATCAGTCTTCGGAATCCGTTTTGGTGATTTCACGGAAAAGTTCATCGAGGCGCCCCTCTTCGATGTGAATTTCTTCAACGGAGAGTTTCTTATCTTGGCA
>DCQY01000038.1:0-4601 GCA_002323995.1 Akkermansiaceae bacterium UBA1506
TCTCAGCACTATTCTACGGCGATGCTAGCGACTTAACGGAATCCCGACGTGGAACCGGTTCCGAACCCGAGTCAGATAAGGCTGTCATTGCTCTCGCCGAAGCCCGCAAGATGGCGGAGAAGAATCACCTTATCAAGGGGATTGAATCAAAGCTGTCCGGTGACGATGAGGGTTTGCTGGAGATCCTCGGTATGACCGGGAATGTGGGCGGCCAAGCAAGCGCCGATGCGGGGCTATCCCCTACCTTGGAGTTCCCCGCTTCTGAAAATCTTCCAGGGAGGCTAGCTATTTTTGCTGAAAAAGCCGAAGAATGGAAGAGTGTGAGGAAAGTACAAATTTTTGATGAGGAAGGCTGTCTGCTTCACGGGAGAACCGACGAAGCCAATCATTCTTCTATGACAACTGGCGTGGTTCTGGCCCGGGCTTCAAAAGCACTCTACAGTCGCAGCATTCCTGGAACCGTCTCGGCCACTCAGGTAAGTGCGGGAGGAGGGGAGTGGCGATGCTTGATATCAGGCCATGGAGATGCGTCTCGGATTCTTGCTGAGTTTCGGATAGACCGGCCGCTCGAAACAAACGAGATTGAGGCTTGGTCAAAGGCACTTGCAGATGCGGTGATTCCGGCGAATGATTTGCCCTGAATCGCTTCTCCCTGCTGAGTGCTTTCTACGACGAATTGTCATAATCTTTCCTCAAGTCAGAGGATAGATCGGGGCGATATCTCGAAAAAGGATGACAGAGCCTTCGACACAACCCCCTCATAACAAACGGAAGGACTGGTGGCGCTGGGTTCTCTTCGCCCTTTTCCTCTGTGGCTATGCCTGGGCCTATGCTTTTCTGGCAACCATTTTGATTGAGGGTGTGAATGTATCAAGGATCGGCAATATCCAAACGCAGTACATTGATTCGGTCTATAGGTCGGCAGCAATAGGGGGGGATGATCCGGCAGCGAATCGGTCAATTTCCTATCGGTTCACCCAGTTGTTACCGCAATACACGGATGGTTTGATTGATCCTTTATGGCCATGGCTAATGAGGGACCATTCGCAGGACTCACCTGACCAAATTTTTGAGGTCGGGAAGTGGAGGAATATGATTCTGTCAGGGTCAATTCTAATTGTTTTTGGTTTGGGTGCGGCGAAAGCTTTTTCGTTTACCGGGTCTGCAGCGATGATTTTAATGGGCGGCTTTGGGGTAATTTTGGAACGTTCTGCCTACTTCAGTTCTGACTCTATTTATTACTTACTGGTACTACTGGCTTGGTTGTGCGCTCTCTCGATGATCCGACAGAACATGTTGTGGCAATATGCTGTCTTCGGGTTATTGCTTGGACTCGCCTATCTCGCTAAAGCGATGATCTGGCCTCTTGTTGTGGGGTTTGTATCAGTTTCGATAATTCGCTCGATAGCGTGTGCGGTGCAAGCGCGTCGCAAAGGTGAAGTTGAGGAATCCCTTTGGGCTCCTTCGAACCAGTTGGTGGGCTTCGCCGTGATGTTGACGGCATTTCTGCTCGTGGTAGGGCCGAGAATGAGCTTTGCGAATACGGAGTTCGGAGATCCTTTCCACTCCTATCAGAAATACTCGATGTGGTTGGATTCGCCGGCGGAAGCAGCTGAGTTTCAGCGATCGTATTCCGATCGTGAAAAGCTGGAAACGCTCAATATTTCGACTCGGCCCGGGATTTTCCGCTATCTCAATGAGAATGGATTTGCCAAGTTATTCAAGCGTGGCTGGGACGGTGCTCTCTATCAGATTAGATCGAGCGTCTTGAGTCGTGGCGGTTGGATTCTCATCTATGGCATGGGCGTGTTCGTCGCCATTGGAGCGATTCACCGGTGGGCATTCTGGAAACAGGAAAACGAGGTCTGGAGAGTTAGGGGAACGAGTGCAAGGTGGATGTTACTGTTTCTCGGTATTGTCTTCGCGCTGACCTTATTTTACGCCGGCATTGGAAACCCTGTGGTGCGTTTTAATTCAATGACGACCGCGTTATTCCTCCCGATTTTGTTGACCTTTTTCTGGATTGCCGAGCGCTACCGGCGACATCTTCAGAGGTCTCGCTATGCGAAGTTGGTCAACTGGGTCCACTTCGTTCTCATGACAGTAATCATTGTCTTGCAGTCGGTTAAGATTGTGAAAGCCATCCAAACTCCGATAGCCGGTTAAGCTGGAGAGTCTGCAATCTCCTGACGAGCGACTTTACCTTCTTGGTGGCCCAAACTTTTTTGAAGGCAGAGGGGTTTATCGTGTTTCAGACCGTGGTTTCGGTCGTCAGTTGGATGTTCCGCTAAATTCTTTATTAGTCTTTTGATTCAGGCGATGGAACTTCCGGGATCAGATCCTGACGCTGCAGCAGGTCAGCCACCTTGAGGCCGGCAAGCTCGGCGCCTTCTGCCGAGAGAATGATACTTTCCATTGGGGCCATCCTGTCCATCTCTCCGACCGCATTGTGAACGAGTCCCTCAATGATGGAGGCCACACCCTGCGGGCTGGGAAAGAGGTTGGTAGCGCGATACATGATCTGACCAGTATCCCAATCAAGTTCAAAATTCCCGATGGTGAGGGTCTTGTTGACGCGCATGACTAACTCAGCGAGGCGCTCGCGCTTGGCCGGATCGTTTATTTGGTGAGCCGACTCCGCAACGACCGAGACGGCGGCGAGAGGCTCAAAAGCTTGCACGTGAAGCTCCACTCTCGTGTGATGAGCTTCAAAACCGGCACGGATCACCTCGCGACCTGAGACCTGAGCGTAATTCCAGCCGTTGGAATCGAAGGTGGAGCATACCGTAGAAAATAGTTCTGAGTCAGCCATGGTCGTTGATTCACCCACTTGCGGCTAGGGTTGGAGTCCCTTCAAACGATTTTTTTTGCTCGCACCCGGATCGATCTTAAAGATGAGGAGGATTAGGAGCGTTAGCAGGATCAGGGTGGCGATGGCGCCACCGGCAGCGGCAGCAATGCCGATTAAGAATGGAGTCGCAAAGACCAGAATGAAAACAACAGCAGAGGAGGGAGGGTCGATCGGGTTTTCAAACAGCCTTACCCGCGCTCGCCCGAGTTGCAGACCGAAGGCGATAAAAAGGATAGCAACACAAGCATAAATGCCGGCAATGGTGGCGACCTCGAAAACTCTCATACCGGTAGCCGAAGTAAAATTAGATGCCGCTAAGCTGGTTATCAGGCTAATCAAGAGAAACATCAGGAAATAGCCGATCACGAAGCACCTGCCGACATAGTTGGTGTAGCCCGAAGCGCCAATGATGATGGCGTTGGCTGCTGCATTGAAAAGAACGACTGCTCCAATGAGGAGAAAGGCATTTGTTGGTTCGAGGCTACCAAGGAAATAACGGATTAGAAAGTAGGGCAGAAGAGAGCCAAGTAACAGTCCACTAAGAGCACATCCGACGAAGAGCTTGCCTCTCAAGAGTTGCCAGCGAGTCAGGCTGGCAGTCAACAGCAGCTCAATATTTCTTCCCGGACCTATTTCGTTCTGGAGCGCTCCGAACATTGTGAGCGGTAAAATACCGCAGAGGGTGACGATGAGCACGACTTGAAACATGCCGGAGAGAGCCTCTCCCTGAGCGCGTTCGCCTATTACCTGAATGAGCGCCAGTTCGACCAGAGTTGAAATCAGGGCGAGAAGTTGCAGCAGGATAAATACCCACACGAAATGATGAGCACGCAATCCTTGGCGCAGGTCGCGCACGAATACGGGACTGAGTCGATCCGGGAAATCTGACGTTTCTGAGCCACTCACCATCTCAAGAGAAGATGACGAGATTCTACTTACGAAGTGGGTGTCAGGGAAACTTTTTTCACGTCCATGACCGCTTTTACTTTTTTGCTGAGTGGCACAATCGCAAGCTTGTTTTCTCCCTCGGTCTCAAGCTTGACCTTACCTAGGGAGAGCTGCTTCCAAGTCTGGAAGCCGCCGGTATCTTCAACTGTAAATTTGAATGTCTTATCGTTCACAAGAACGGCCACCTCACTTCCCTCGTTTCCGTTGCCGCAGCCATAGTCGAGGATCAGTTCGAATTCGCCGGGGGAGTTGACGTCGAAGATCCATTCCGCCCAGTCTTTTTCACTGCGCCAGAAACCGAGACAATCTTTCTCTGGCTTCGGCTCGTAGCGCATTTCCTCCGAGTAGGTCGTGGCTGTTCTTGCTTCGAGAGTGATCGTGCCATCGATGGATTGGCCGAGTGGCTCCGATTCTGGCGCTGGGCTGAAGCGGACCCCATTGACCTTGAAGGAGGGAACGTTGGATTGGTCGCCGGTAAGAAGTGCGACTGGATATTCGCCGGGTTCAGCGAGGTAGGCGGTGCCGAGGATGAGCGGGTCGTTGTTTCTCAAGGCACTGGTGCGGGGAGCATATCCCTTAAGAATATTTTCCGCCCCTTGACCGACCTTGAGTTGGACACCGAGTTTGGGGCGCGATGAATCGTAGACGAGACCGACATAGTAGTTACCCCATCGCTCGCTGTTCATCATCCAGGTCCAGTTAGCGAAGTGGCTGCCCGGATGATAGCTACCGTCTCCGGCTGGGAGTGTGAACGAGCCCCGTTCGCGGTCAACCTGCATGGAATAGTCCGGGGCCGTTTGGT
>DCQY01000038.1:4920-5558 GCA_002323995.1 Akkermansiaceae bacterium UBA1506
TCTTCGATCGCGCCAAATGGATCTGCCGCTTCCTTAGGGGCGGGAGCGTTATCCGGATCACTGAAAGGGTCAATATCTGTAGTGACTTGATCCTCTGCAAAAGCGAGGCCAGCGGTTAGACAGATAGGAAAAACCAGGGTGGGGAATTTCATGATCGAAAAGTTAGCTAAACCGGAGCGAGGTCGCAACAAAGGAAAATAGCTTCGGTTGCCGCGATGCGGGAATAACTTCTGTAACGAATCCCTTTTTGCATCAACTTAGGTTGAGCGCTTCATCGTCGTTTCAGATTTCGCTATTCGCCTCTGGAAAGGCGCTTGATAGCCTCTTCATGAATGCCGGCTTCCTTGAAGCGGTTTTGGGCGCGATCGATATCGTAAGGGATACGGCGATAGCGGATCGCGGCTCGGTCCGTATCGTAAAGCACATAGCAGGCCCGGGGGTCGCCGTCTCTGGGTTGACCTACCGAACCCACATTCACAGCGTAGTTGAAATAGAGATCGAGGCTCATGAACTCTTCTGGAGGATCGTAGCGGTCCACTCCCGAGGCGGTCTCCTCCATGATGGTGGGGACATGGGTGTGGCCGATGAAGCAGATCGGCGTTTCCTGAAGCTCAAAGTGGGCCTGAGCCTCTTCGGTT
>DCQY01000038.1:5761-6166 GCA_002323995.1 Akkermansiaceae bacterium UBA1506
TGGAGGATCGTAGCGGTCCACTCCTGAGGCGGTCTCCTCCATGATGGTGGGGACGTGAGTGTGGCCGATGAAGCAGATCGGTGTTTCCTGAAGCTCGAAGTGGGCCTGAGCCTCTTCGGTTTCAACGATATGCTTGAACTCGGCGGGTTCATCGAGGGAAGCATGGGCAATCGTAGCCTCCCCCATGTCGATCACCATGGGGAGCTCCCGTAGCCACTTGAGCTGGTCTTCGCTGAGTTGTTCGCGCGCGCATTCGATTCCCCGGGCGACGGCAGGGCTGAACTCATCCGGATCGAGAGGAAGTGCCGTGTAGACTTCGTGGTTGCCCATGAGGACCGGGAAGCAGAGGCGCTTGATGCGTTCGACGCATTCTTTTGGAGCGCCGCCGTAACCCACGATATCGCC
>DCQY01000141.1:0-18531 GCA_002323995.1 Akkermansiaceae bacterium UBA1506
ATCACAACTGGCTTTGTTTTTGGCGGACTAACCTTTGCCGCATTCACTACCGGGAAAGACTTTTCATTCCTGCAGGGTTTCCTCAGGGTGGCAGGATTTGTTGCCCTCGGCATTATTATTTGTTCGCTCTTGTTTGGTTTTAACCTCGGCACGATCTTTGCCGGTGCGATGGCAATATTCGCTTCGGTAGCAATCCTCTACAACACTTCGAACATCATTCACCACTATCGCACGGATC
The DNA here is from genome assembly GCA_002323995.1 of Akkermansiaceae bacterium UBA1506. Classification (GTDB taxonomy): domain Bacteria; phylum Verrucomicrobiota; class Verrucomicrobiia; order Verrucomicrobiales; family DEV007; genus Arctic95D-9. Next base: position 239 of record DCQY01000141.1, read on the forward strand.
AGTATGTTTCGGCATCCCTCTCTCTCTTTGCGAGTGTGGCTCTACTCTTCTGGTATATCCTGCGGATTTTCATGAGCCGTGATTAATTCAGCTGAATGACTTTCCCCAGAGGCCGTCGGTGACCCCGGCGGCTTTTTTGCGTATCGAAGTTGCCGTGACTGCGGAGGGGTTCGGAATTGGCGATAGGTGTCACATTTGGTAACGCTATAGATGAAATGAAAAATTCCTTCCATTCGTCACCATCGAAAACACGAATCAACCGTCGAACCGCGCTAAAATTTGGGGCTGGTTTCGGTCTCGGCCTCGCTTGGCCAAATTCTAAGGTGATCGGCGCTAATGAAGACATCCGCGTTGGAGTCATTGGAGTGAATAGTCGAGGTAAAGGGCATCTTAATGCCTACCAGAAAATGGGCGGTGTTCGTGTTGCAGCTATCTGTGATACAGACCCGGCGGTGCTGGACGCGCGAGTCAATAAAGCGGCAGATGACCAGGGGATTTCAGTGAAGGGATTTGCTGACATGCGGGCCATGTTCGACAGCGGTGAGATTGATGCAATGTCAACAGCAACCCCTAACCACTGGCACACGCTGGCTGGAGTTTGGGCGATTCAGGCTGGAATTGATGCCTATGTCGAGAAGCCAATCTCGCACAATGTTTGGGAAGGGCGGCAGTTGGTGAAACTGGCTCGCAAGAACAACAAGATTTGTCAGGGCGGTACTCAGAGTCGTTCTATGGGTTCGATTCAGGCGGCAGTGAAGCATGTGCAGGACGGTAAGCTTGGGAAGATCAAGTATGTGAAAGGCATGTGCTACAAGCCACGAGCTTCGATTGGCAAGGGTGGTGGCGGTCAAATTCCGGGGGGCGTCGATTATGACCTCTGGTGTGGGCCTGCTTCGCCGGAGGCCCCGCTGCGTCGGAAACGTTTCCACTACGACTGGCATTGGTTCTATGACTACGGCAACGGCGATATGGGTAACCAGGGAATTCACCAGATGGATGTGGCTCGGTGGTATCTTGGCGAGGACAAGATTGCACCTCGGTCGATGAGCATCGGTGGCCGTCTCGGCTACGATGATGACGGCGAAACTCCTAACACCCAGATCGTCTACCATGACTATGACGCGGCGCCCCTTATTTTTGAAACCCGTGGTCTGCCGAGTTCGAAAGAGTTTCAAGATAATGGCTGGGGTGCGAATATGAACACGCCCGACAAATTTCCTGATGAGAAGGGCATCGGAGTGGTCGTGGTTTGTGAGGGTGGAAGTGTTTATACCAGTTCCGGTGGTAAGGTTCGGATCAAGGATGCTGATGGAAAAGAAATGGAAGTTCCCAAGCCACACGACAGCGAAGACATCTTTGCGAACTTTATTTCCGCGGTAAAGAGTCGGAAAGTGGAAGACCAGTTTGCCGACTGCGAAGAAACTCATATTTCCAGTGCGCTATGTCATACTGGGCTGATTTCACACCGCCTTGGATCGCTCATGTCGAAAGGTGAAATCATTGAGCAAATCAAAGGCGACAAGGTGATGGAGGAGCGCTTCGGTTCGATGGCGGATCACCTGAGGGCCAATGGCGTTGACGCTAATGAAGCTTCGACCGTTTATGGACCGATGTTGAAGTTTAATCCTAATACTGAGTGGGCCGAAGGTAACGGGAAACTGGATACAATGGCCAACAAGTTAGTCACGCGCGAATACCGTGCGCCTTTCATTGTCCCTGAAGTAATTTAAGGAGATTCATTCTCAGCGCGTTTTTTAAGTGATAATTGTCTTTCGAGGCAATTGACGTTTAGTAGTAGCGGTATGTTTACTCGCCGGATTGACCTGGCCAAAAAGGCCTGGAGAGAACGAGATCTCGAGGCGTCGCGCCATGCTCATGATATGGGCGAGGGCGGCGAACCTCATCGTCCGGGAGGCGGGCAGTTCATCAAGAGTTTCGTCTATGGCGGTCTTGATGGAACGATTACAACTTTTGCCGTTGTGGCTGGAGTTGCCGGGGCATCGCTTAGTTCTAGTGTGATCTTGATTTTGGGGTTTGCTAATCTCATCGCTGATGGGATTGCGATGGCATTTGGCGATGTTCTCAGCAGTCGTGCAGAGCAACAATATCAAAGAGCGGAGCGTGAAAGGGAGGAGTGGGAACTGGAGAACTATCCCGAAGGCGAGAAGCAGGAACTCAAAGAACTCTATGTCGAAAAAGGAATGTCTCAGGATGATTCGGATGCGGTAGTGGAAATTCTCGCGAAATATCCGGACATGATGGTGGACGTGATGATGGCGGATGAACTGGGGATTATCGAAGATGATGAATCACCCATTTTTAAAGGTTTAGTGACCTTTGGTTCTTTCGTTGTGTTTGGCTTTGTGCCTTTGCTGGCATTTGTGGTTCAACGATTCACAGGCTTGAATATCGATTCGCTCCTTTGGGCATGTGTCTTGACGGGAGCGACTTTGTTCGGCTTGGGAGTCGCTAAAGGAAGGTTTTCTTCGGTGTCATGGTGGAGGTCCGGTATGGAAATGTTGTTTCTTGGTGGGTTGGCTGCTGTAGCAGCGTTTTACATCGGAAGAGCGCTCGAGTCTCTTGCCTGAATTCAGGCATGATTGAGTTCGACTCAAGCGAACTAATGGGGCTAGACTTAGCGGCTATGAAAGCTGTCTTGATGTTACTCTCTATCGTGAGCACTATGCCTGCCAGCGCTCAAGTGACTCCCTCCACTCCCACTGAATTTATGAAGCGGGGTCTTGGCGAAGGAGGTAGGGGTGGGACCGCCTCGGTTGGAGTTTCCGAGAGAACTCCGCAAGTGCGCACCATTACCTACATAGCTATCTCGCCGCTTAGAGGATGGACGAATACAGGTGGAAAAACGATTCAGGCGCAACTTCTAGCATTTTCAGTTCCTGAGTCGGGAGCACCCGGCCCGGTTGAAGTGATCCGCGACGGAAAAGTTCGCTTGCTCGTTCCCGGCTCCAAGGGTCCGGTCGAGTATCCGATGGAGAAACTTCTGGAAGATGATCGAATTGAGATCGAGCGGATTGCCAAAGCTGCAGCAAAAGGCCTCCCAAGGTCTTCCTCTCAGCCAGACGGAAGCGATGCAGATGATTAAGTTGAAATTGTTGTTTCTATTCGCCTTAATCGGGGCGATTTGCCTTTCCTCATCGTCTGGTAAGGACCTTCCCGTGGGGTTGGCGCCAGATGACTTGGTGGCCTGGTGCGTCGTGCCATTTGATGCTTCGAAGCGTGGGCCGGAAGAGCGAGCCACGATGCTGAAGGATCTCGGTTTTAAGCGGTGCGCCTATGACTGGCGCCCCGGATATGAGGTGATGTTCGAAGCCGAAATCGAAGCCTATCAAAAGCACGGTATTGAAATGTTTGCCTTCTGGAAAGGTCACGAACTGGCTTATGAATTATTCCGAAAGCACGATATCCAACCGCAACTCTGGCATACGGTGAGAGGGGAGAGCGGAGATAGTTTTGAAGAGAAGGTGAGGGCAACGGTGGCAGCGATGGAACCGCTTGCTAAGCAAGCGGTCTCCTACGGCGGAACCCTGGGTCTCTACAATCATGGCGGCTGGGGTGGAGAGCCTAAGAGTCTTGTTGCTGTATGCGAGGGGTTACGTTCAAAAGGCTATGAAAAAGTTGGTATCGTATACAATTTTCATCACGGGCACGACCAGATTGAGCGTTGGGAGGAAGCCTTTAGCAAAATGAAACCCTATCTGCTCTGCCTTAACCTGAACGGCATGACCGAGAATGAAGTTACGAAGCAGAATAAGATTCTGCTACTGGGTGACGGGGAAGCTGAGGCAGAAATGCTTCGCGTTGCAATTGAAAGTGGCTACGAGGGTCCGTTTGGTATTCTTGACCATCAGATGGAGACGGATGCTCGAGAGACTCTGATCAAAAATCTAGAAGGTCTTGAGAGGCTGGTTAATGAAGCGACGGGTAGATGAGTTAAGTTAGTTTCAAAGACACTCGGGCGGACTCAACAATTCCAAACTTGATTTCTTCGAGTGTGAGTTTGTCGGTGTTGATGGAGAGGTCGTCCACGGCATCATAGAACTCCGTGCGATCTTCAAGCATTTGTTTTATGGTCTGCAATGGATCGTCGACTTGGAGCAGTGGTCGGTTTTTGTTCCGGCGGACCCGATCGAAAATTGTTTCCGGAGAGGCCTTGAGCCACACGACGTAACCTGCTTGATGAAGGAGAGGATGGTTGCGTTTTTCGGTCACGATTCCGCCTCCCGTGGAAATCACTTGGTTAGTCATTTTGCCATACTCTTCGAGGATTTCCGTTTCGATTAAACGGAAGGCGGCCTCGCCATCTTCTTCAAAGATCTTTGGAACCGATTTTCCAGCTTTCCTGCAAATGAGTTCATCAGTATCGACAAAGCGAAAGCCCAGACTTTTGGCCACGTCCTTGCCAATTGTCGTTTTTCCGGTTCCCATAAATCCGATCAAAATCAGATTGCGGCCGCGCTGGTCTGAAGTATTCACTATCTGCACCATAGCCAAATTGTCATGGTTGCCCAACAGAATTGAGGGACATTAAAAGGTCTCAGCCTGAAAGACCCATGCAGACGGAAATAGCGAGAACAGATAGCGAGTTGAATACCAACGATGCAGTACGCTCTGCTGTGTCCGCGTTACAGACGGGCGACGTGGTCGCTTTGCCCACTGAAACTGTATATGGGCTGGGAGCGGACGCTTTGAACCCAAATGCCGTTGAGAAGATTTTTTCTGCCAAGGAGCGCCCACATTTTGATCCGCTTATAATTCACGTTCCGCACAAAACAGCACTTTATGAGGTGGCGGAGATCTCGGCAGATATTGCCAAAACTGTGACCCAACTCGTTGAAACGTTCTGGCCGGGAGCTTTGACCTTGGTGCTGCCAAAGAAGCCGATCATCCCGGATATTGTGACTGGCGGTTTGCCGACAGTAGCAGTTCGCCAGGCGAATCATCCTATTTTTCACCGCATCGCGAAGAACTTCGGAGGCCCGATTGCGGCCCCGAGTGCAAACCTCTTTGGCCTGCTCAGTCCGACGTCCTGCCAAGCCGTGGCTGATCAGTTAGATGGTAGAATCCCTCTAATTGTAGACGGGGGGGCCTGTGGGCAAGGGTTGGAGTCAACTATCATAAAAATCGAGCCCGGAGAAAACAAACCGATCATCGAGGTATTGCGTCCTGGGCCGGTTACTGAGGTGGAGCTGAAAAAGTTCGGCAAGGTGGTGTTTTCGGAAAAGAACTTCGATGTGGAGGAGGCAGCTCCCGAAGCACCTGGCATGCTGGCTAACCACTATGCGCCTCGTGAGACTCCGCTGCGACTCCTTGAAAGTCCCGAAAGTTTTTCGCCGGAGGAGGGGAAGCGCTACGCCTTGCTCAGTTACCGTGGGCAATCCAAAGACGGATATGTCGATCTGCATGACTGGGACGAAGTTTCAGTGCTCAGTCCGGGCTCCGGCCGAGTTGCGGAAGCGGGCATTCGTTTTTTTCATGTGATGCGCCAACTCGATTTGCTCAATGTCGATGAGATTATCGCCGAACCGGTCCCAGATCGTGGAGTCGGTAAAGCGATTCTCGATAAGCTGCGCAAAGCGACTGCGAAGTGACGCTGCCTCCGCGTTAAAAGCGGACGGGATTAGACGCCGCGCCTCGCTCCGTAGAGCCTAAGATGGAGCCTGTCTGAATAATTGAGTCCGTTACTGTGGGCCAGGTCGGCAACAAAGGACTGGTTTGCTTCAAGTTCTTCGATAGATCTTGCCTTTGGCATCAGGAAAATGTTCCCCGCGGGAAGGTGACAGGTATCGATGAGACATTTTACTTCGTCGAAGTCAACGGTATCGCCAATGACGAATTTAAAATCCGCTTTTCCTGTTGCGGCTAATTGAGAGATGACCGTCTGCTTGAAGCGACGTTCTTGCGGGACATCTGAATTGGCGAGTTTCGGCGAGACATTCAACTGATGAACTCGCGCAAGGAAATCATCGTCGGGGAAAAGAGTGCCATTGGTTTCGATTTCAAAGTGACATTTCTCATCCTTGTCGATCAAGGCATCCATTAGTTCGACCCATGCTTTTCCCTGGAGTAGGGGTTCGCCGCCGGTGAATACGTAATTCCTGCACGAGTATTGATTCACCACGTCGATAATCTCATCGGTTGTGAAATTGAGGATTTGGTCCTCCCGTTTAAATTTGGTTTTCGATTCATGTTCGAAGTTGGTGTTGTCCCAGTTCCAGGTATAGGCTGTATCACACCAGTTACACGACAGGTTGCAGAGGCTTGCGCGGATGAAGACAGAAGGGCGACCGGTGAAACGACCCTCGCCCTGGAGGGTATAAAAGATCTCCGGACTTCCGTCCTCCATCCGGGCCATTTTCATGCTTTGCTTACTGAGAAACCATGGTCACCTTGTCGGTGATCGCTCCGCGCTTGCTTTCGGGCCATTCTTCGTTTTTTGGCCATCCGAGATAGAAAAAACCGAGACACTTGTCGCGAGGATCACCTAGCCCAAGCCATTCACGCATCTCGTCGGTGTAGCTGAGTGGTGGCGATGACCAGAAGCCGGCCATGCCCATTGCACTGGCGGTAAGGTGCATATTTTGAACCGCGCAGGCGACCGATGCCACTTCTTCGATCTCCGGGATTTTCTCGTTCTTCTGGCGTTCCATGCCGATGGCAATAACAACCGGAGCGAGGAGCGGTTGTGTGCCCAGTTTTTCGTATTTTTCAGGACGACGTTGATCATCGGGAGTGATCTTGTTGTAGAGCGATTGCATGAAATCGGCGAGGCGCTGACGGCCTTCCTGAGCGAAGACAAAAAAGCGCCACGGTTCCGTCATTCCATGGGTGGGCGCCCAGTTGGCATTTTCAAGAATCGCGGCGAGATGAGCGTTTTCGATGGCCTTCTCTGACATGTCCTTAGGCTTGATCGTACGTCTTCGACGGATCAATGCGTTAGCTGCTGCAAGACGCAGAGAGAGAGGATCGAGGGGAGGTGTGTTGGGATCGTCGCTCATGATGTGAAGCCTGATTGTATCTCGGGTTTATGCGGGCAACAACCGTGAATCAGTTACCGGAATTTTCAATGAGAGCAATACCGGTTGTTTCAAGAGAGACGCGCTGCTGGCGATAGAGGGCACCAACCGCCTGCTTAAATGCTTTCTTACTGACATTGAATGCTCGCTGAATTTCCTCGGGGGAACTCTTATCGGTCAGCGGGATACGGCCGTCATTCTTTTCCATCGCTTCGATGATACGATCAGTCAGTTGGGTGACGCGGCCATACCCAACCTGCTGAAGTGAAAGATCAATTTTGCCGTCGGGCTTTACCGCAGCGATGAAACCAGTCATCGATTCTCCAATATGAATGCGGTGCTGCAGACTGCTCTCGTGGATCAATCCTCTAAAACGCTGATCAACGATAGCCATGTAGCCGAGTGGAGTGCGCTCTTGGATAATGAGTGATACCTGATCGCCGGTCTGGTATCTCGGTCGGGTCTGATTGAGATAACGATTGATCTTTGAGGTCGCAATAATGCGGTCGGATACCTCATCGTGGAGAACTTTGATAACAGCTATCTCGCCCTCCTTGACGCGGTGGTTTTGCTCCTTAAATGGAAGAAGCAGGTCTTTTGGGAAATCCCAGTTGAGAAAGGCTCCCGCGCGAGGGTGCACCGATATAACTTCGAGAGGAGCGATTTCACCCACCTCGCAGGATGGTTTCTGAGTGGTAGCAACGAGGCGGTCCTCGGAGTCGCGGGAAAGGAAAACCTTGAGTTCGTCGCCCGGTTCGGAGCCTTCTGGAACTTCTTTGGTAGGCAGAAGAATTTCGCCCAAATCGCCACCGTCAAGGAAAAGTCCGTGATCGGATTTGTGAAGGGCAATAAGTTGATTGATTCTCCCGAGCTGAGGCATCTGCCAAGGTAAACGAAAAGCAGGGGATTGCGAGGCGCAGGTGGTGACTTATCGCTTATCGCAAGGTGAGTTTATGAATCTCCCCATGCTCCGGTTTCGAGGTTGAAAGCTTGGGTCAACTGCGATGTGAGTGTCGGACAGAAGAACTCAGTGCTGAGGCTTCTTTTCAGAACTAGAAGTGTATCAGTCGGACTTAAGGCGAAAAGACATGGCGTGCTAAAGAGATTTATTTGGGAAATAGGGTCGAAGTGGGTAGGCATCGGAACGGGAAAGAATATTTAAACTTGTATAGAAGTGGTAGAGGAATTGATGGCTCGACGGAGCGATAATGACATAATTAGGCCTCATTATGGTTTTGCCATAGGCGAGACCATTCGATTAGATCGGGCTATGAAAAATGTCATTCTTTTGATAGCGGTGTCGATGACTTGGCTCGGTGCTGCGGCTGCTTCCGAGAAGCCCAATATTGTTTTAATCGTGGCCGATGATCTCGGCTTTCGAGAGTTAGGCTGCTACGGGCAAAAGAAGATTCAGACGCCGAGGATAGATCAACTGGCAACAGAAGGGATGCGGTTTACACGGGCTTATTCGGGTAGCCCGGTCTGTGCTCCGTCACGATGTGTCTTAATGACAGGAAAGCATCCGGGGAATGCTATTGTTCGAAATAACCGGCCTATGAAACCCGAGGGGCAGCATCCAATTCCGAGTAGCGAGGAGACGATTGCCGAGTTACTCCAGAAAGAGGGCTACATCAGTGGAGCATTTGGTAAATGGGGATTGGGCAATATCTGGTCGGAAGGTAATCCTAATAAACAAGGCTTTGAAACCTTTTTTGGCTACAACTGCCAAAGTCACGCTCATTCTTACTACCCGGCTTTCTTGTGGAGTAACGAAGAGAAGTATCCGCTTAATAACGATCCTCCGGTGCCGGGACATGAAGGCCTATCTGCCAGTGCGGATCCGAACAATCCTTCGAGCTACAACAGCTTCAAGGGTGACGATTACGCTTCAGATCACATTAATGACCATGCGCTTCAATTTATTCGCGATCACAAAGATCGACCTTTTTTTCTTTATTATCCCAGCCTTATTCCACATGTCGCGCTGCATGTGCCAGATGAGGATCTCAAGCTGTATCTTGATGAGGGTTGGAAGGATCCGCCGTTCACACGAGAGGGCGGATATGGTTATACGCCGCACTTCACTCCGCGTGCTGCCTACGCTGCGATGATTACAAAGCTGGACACCTACGTTGGTAAGGTGCTCGACCTGATTGAAGAGCTTGGCCTCGCCGATAACACCATCGTGATTTTTTCTTCGGACAATGGCACGACTCATTTGAAGAAAGAAGTGGACTACGACTTTTTTGCTAGCGTAGGAGAATTGCGTGGTCTCAAAGGGCAGCTTTGGGAGGGTGGTATACGCGTGCCCCAGATTGTGAAATGGCCGGGTAAAGTTGAAGCAGGAAGTGTGACTGATCAGGTCACTGGCTTTGAAGATTGGCTTCCGACATTACTCGATCTGATAGGCGCTCAAGTGGCTGTTCCGGAGGAAGCCAATGGAATCAGCATTGCAGAAACTCTACTTGAAAATGAGGAGGTGAAACGGGGATTTCTTTATCGAGAGTTCCAAGGGTATGGCGGCCAGCAGGCAGTTTGGTTGGGTAACAAATGGAAGGGGATTCGTACTGACATCCTGAAAAAAAATAATAAGAAGCCTCTTAAGATTGAACTTTTTGATCTCGAGTCGGACCCTTCGGAATCCATCGACGTGGCCGCCGCAAATCCGGAAGTAGTGAGCGATATTGAGGCCTTGATGAGTTCGGAGCGGACCGTGTCTGAGGAGTTTGGGATGGGAGCTCTCGACGAAGTGACAAATTAGCCTAACTAAAACGGCCCCTTATTCTTCGGGTCTGGTTTAACGATCCTTCTTTTTGTGTTTGCTGCCGGGTGGGGTGCGATGGTCTCCAAAGTACTTCTCACTGCGGTATCGCAGCCAAACCCTAAGCACCTGGGGGATCTGTTGTTTCTCTATCTCGGTGAGACGCTCATAGAGCCCGAGAGCCCGTTTCCGCTCCAAACGACAGGCGCCGTTTTTGTGGGCGTCCCAATAGGTCCGTGCCAACCTAATACGTCGGTTGGTCTCCTTGACTAGGGCGGTGCCGGTGAGTTCTTCATCAGGATTTTTCTTTTTCTTACCCATGAAAAGATAGCAAAGACGCTAATTGTTGTTCGGCCGTGATTGTGAAAGACTCTCCACTCATTAATCAGATCTGTCTGCATGAAAAAGCTCACTACATTTTTTTGTCTTTCTTTGCTCATTTCAGGGCTGGCCCTCACCGCGGTGGCGGAACAGTCATTTGTTCTATCCTCATCCGGTGACGGGATCACCGTTTTCGAGGCTGATGGTGAAAGCGGAAAGCTCACCGAAATTCAGACAGTCCCGGATCGTGGGCTGATGGCCATTACGAAAGATCAACGCCGGGTCTATGCAATTGGAACCGGCATCATCGCCACTTACAATGTTGAGGAAGACGGTAAGCTGAGGATGGTTGGGAAAGCGGAGATCGAGGGCAGCGGTGGTTACGCCGATCTAGACGCAACCGAGCGGTATTTTGCCACCAACAATTACGGTCAAGGGACCGCTACCGTCTGGAAGATCGGTGTTGATGGTATCGTCATTTCTGAACCGACGGCTCATGTCACTCTCGAGCAGAAAGCACACTCTTCGGTCTTTGCACCGGGAAATAATTATCTGCTCGTGCCGGCGACGGGCCCAAACAAGGTTTTTCAGCTCAAGTTTGACGTCGAGACTGGCAAAATCATCCCAAGCGATCCACCTTCCGCTCCCGCGCCGATGGACGAGGGGGAAGCCCAGCAGCCGCGCCATCTCGTTTTTCACCCCAATGGCAAGATCGCCTACACTACCCTCGAGCGGGAATTACCGGGTGTTGGTGTCTGGGAATGGGATGCCCAGAGCGGCAGCTTGAAAGTAGTTCAGAATATCGTGACCTATCCGGAAGGGTTCGATGGTGTGATTACAACGGCCGATCTTCACCTTACTCCCGACGCGAAATTCCTCTACGTTTCCAACCGGGACATTACTGACCGAAGAGCGGTGGTCGGGAACAGTTCGATCGTCGGGTTTAAGGTGCTGGAGTCGGGTCATCTCGAAATGATCGGCCACACCTTATGTGAGCAGGTGCCTCGTTCATTTGCGGTGGATCGGGCCGGGAAGTTCCTCTACGTGGCAGGCCAGACGGCAGCGAAGCTCGGGGTATATGCGATTAACGAGGAGACAGGCGAGTTGACGAAAGTGGAGCAGCTTAATACCGGCGATGGTCCAAACTGGATTCAGTGTATCACTCTGGAGTGAATTCAGGGCGATTTTCGGTGTAAATTTAGACATTAATTGTAATTGGAGGCGTGGGCGGAATTGCCAAAATTAATAAATGGAACCGACACACAGCAAAACAATTGGTTATGTCCTCTGGATCTTTGGGTTCACCGGATCCCATCGATTTTATTTTGGCAAACCCGTTTCGGGTACGATCTGGTTTCTGACTTTCGGTCTTTTCGGCATTGGATGGTTGATCGACATTTTCCTAATTCCTGGTATGGAGCGTCAGGCCGAACTTCGTTTCAAAGCAGGGTCCGTGGACTATTCGGTCGCTTGGATTCTGCAGACCTTTTGTGGAGCTCTCGGGATTCACCGCATCTACATGGGAAAATGGATCACCGGTCTTATTTATCTGTTCACCGGTGGCCTTGCCTTTATCGGAGTGCTGTATGACTACTGCACTTTGAACGACCAGATCAGCAAGCTTAATGGAGAGAGAGCGATAAACTCAGGTTTTCAGACTAGCTCAGAACGCCTCATCGGGGGCTGAACTTTGGAAACCGTCTCATTGAGCAAAATTTCCCTTTCGCTCTGACCGATTCGGGTCGAAAGATTCCTGAACAAATTGAATTATGGCAAAGGGATTTGAGTTGGAAGGTATCGTCAAGGTTATCGATGAAGTTCAGACGTTCGCGAGTGGATTCAGCAAGCGTGAGTTTGTAGTTGAGGTCGAGGACGGCAAGTATCCGCAGTCGATTAAATTTGAGTGCGTTAAGGATAAAACATCGTTGACCGATGGCCTCAAAATTGGTGACTCAATCAAGGTAAGCTTTGATATCCGGGGTAACGAATACAATGGTCGATACTACGTTAACCTTAACGCGTGGAAGGTGGAGAACACTGGTGGTGCTGGCGCTCCGGATTCAGGGCAGGCTCAGGACTCAAATAACGGGGAAGGCCCTCCATCTAACCTTAGCGAGCCTCCCGCGGGGTATGATAACAAATCTGGCAGCCCGGCCGACGACGATATCCCGTTTTAGTCTGGTTGTTGGTGGTGGGTAAATAACTTGCTCATTTGGTGGGCTGAACTAGGATTGCCCTCCCCGAGGATTGGCTGATTTTCAGGCCAATATCGAGAACCAGTAGATCTGTCCGAAGACACGAGGTGTCCGGAGATTGCCTCGGGTTAAAAGAAAGAACCATCTCATGGCGCAGTCCTCATCAGGAAAAAATCAGAATCCAACAGGCGGCGGAAACCGCAAAAGTGGTCATAACCGAAATCGTAGTGGAGGCGGTCGAAATCGCAGCGGCCACCGGCGTCCAAAACCCAAACTGACGCCATGGCAAAAGTTCATCAGAGCGATCACTTTTGGTACAGTCGATCCAACCAAAAAGGCGAGGAGAAAGTCTTCACAACGATCACGGGAGAAGAAGCGTGCAACTCGCCCACCGCAGGTGATCGAGCCGACAACACCGCGGCTTTACGTCGGCAATCTGAATTATGACGTTGATAATGATGCGTTGAAAAAGCCTTTCGCTGGAATGGGAACTGTGATTGAGGCAACGGTAGTGATGCACAGCCGCTCCGGCAAATCCAAGGGATTTGGTTTTGTTGAAATGAGTAGCCTTGAGGAAGCCAAAGCGGCAGTCTCCAAGCTCAATGATACCGATCTGATGGGGCGTAAAATGCGCGTCATCGGTGCTAAGTCAGAAAGACGAAACGAGGGCGATAGCCGAGACAGCAAGCGCCCCGATCGCAGTGGCCAACGACGCTCTGAAGGGCAAAGACGCTCTGAAGGGAGAGGTGAAGGTAGACGAGAAAGAAGCGGTCGTGATCGCAGAGGTGAGCGTGGTCCTTCTGGTGATAAGTTAGAGAAAGCTTCCCGACAGGTGAAGCCGGTGCAGATTGAACAAGTTTCATCTCCATATCTGGCTATCGCCAATTTTAACGCAGAGGCGACGGAGCAGGATTTTGCTGGCTTATTCATTGGAATTGGGTCGGTCAAGCTCAGCGAGACTGTCTCTGTGGGGGAGGGGGCGGACACCAAGGTGTTGCGTGTCGAAATGGAATCGACAGTAGAGGCTCAAAAGGCAGTTGAATTTCTACACGGTAAATCTTTTATGGGGAATCAGCTGAGAGTAAACGGATCAGAGGCTTTTGGTGATGACGCTTCAGTGGACTCAGTTGAAGAAAAAACTCCGGCAGAAGAGCCGACTCCAGAGGTGGGGTCGGTAGCACTTTCTACCGCAGAAGTTGCTGAGCCTGAACTGGTTGAAATCGATTCACCTAGTCCTGAGGCAAGTGAGACTCAGGAAACGGATGAGTGGTGCCCAGGTGCCGAGGAGTCCAAAGAAGGTTGACGATTGACCTGAATCCACGACTAAAACTCAGGCGAACTGAGAGGAGTAACTACTCCGTTACTATAAACGAGCGCCTTTGTGCTATTCGATATAAGCTATGGCGCGGGTGTGGTCCGATTTTGGACTCACATTTGTTTAAGCATCCACGAGCGGCAATGTATTCTGGTCAAGCGGGTTTAAAATGCTGTGCTGCGAGGGCTGCTGCACCGTAGGCGCCAGAGAATTGGCCGAGTGATACAAACCGGATTGGTGGTGGAGAAAGGAACTGTCCGAGAAGTGCCGTCGAGGTTGCCTCGCGAACCTGATCGAGGTAGGGTGCGCCTATCTTGTTGAAGGCACCAGCAATGACGACGACCTCAGGATCAGAAACCTGACAGAGACGGGCGATCGTATCGCTGTGATGGTTCACAATCACAGCGAGTTGGTCGAGTGCTTCCTGTTTTCCTTGCTGGCAGTTTTCCACAAACTCATCCCAGACTTCCGGTGTCGTGAGACCCTCTGGTGAGATAGCTAGGACAGTGGCGCAATCTTCAAGTGAGGCTGGTTTTTTAGAACCACTGGTGGCATCCTTGACTGACCAGCCGCGGATTTCACCGGCGAGTTCGTGAGCGCCCCGGATCAAATGACCTTCGCTGATGATGGCAGCAGAGATACCGGTTCTGACGTTCAGGCAGATTAAATTTTCAACGCGAGAGGGTCCCTCCAACCAGTAATCACCTAGAGCCATAGCCTTTGTGTTGTGCTCAATGCGCAGGAGTTCAGGGCTGAGGCCCAGTTCTCCACAAAGATCCACATTCTTCCAATCGGAAATATAGGGGTAGCCAACAGCGATCCGTTTCTGCTGCTGAATTAGGCCGGGGACGCCGATGCCGATGCCATGCAACTTACCCCGACCGGCATGGCTAAAGTGATCGATCGTTTCTTTAAGGTGATCGATCACATCGTCTTTGCAGGGGCCTATGGTGAGAGGAATTTTAATTTCCTCGAGGGTGGATTGGGCGAAGTCGACAAGGGTGCCATAGATATGGCGGGCATCGAAATCGAATCCTATAAAGGTGCCATAGTCGCCGCGCAGCTTGAGTTGACGTTTCGGACGCCCTGCTTCAGCGGTATGTTCAATTCCGGTTTCTTCGATAATGCCGACAGCGATCATACTATCGACACGACGCCCAGCGGTTGATCGAGCCACCTCAAGTCGATCGGCCAAGTCTCGCCTTGAAATACCGGGAAACTTTCGAATTTCACGAATGAGAAGATGTTCAAGCGTTGCTGGATCCATAGGGAATCTGCTCGCAAATCACGTCATCAGAGCTTTCTGACACGGGCTGCTACCTTGAATATTTTACCGCGAAGAAGAGAAGGCGAAAGCAGGAATACTTAAATTGCTGCAACGGAAGAAATCTTGAATAGAATCACAAACCTGTCGGGAGGTCGGAGGCTTTATTGAATCAGTCGGGTAGCTCTTGATCTTTTGTCTCAGGCATGAACATCACGACAATAGCACCGAGAAGAAAGAAGGCACTGAGTATGCTGACAGCGACGGGAAGTTCCATCGTTGCTTTCATCTTGCCGGCAAGAAGGAGTACAGAAACCGCGACAATGCGCCCTCCGTTAAAGCCCCAGCTCATTCCGGTAGCCCGAAGCCGGTTAGGGAAAAGCTCAGGGAAATACACGGCATAGCCCGCGTGCATTCCCAGCGTAAAGAACCCGAACACGGGGAGAATTATCAGTAGCATCGTATAATTCTGCGGGGCGAAACAGGCAATCGGAGTAACGACGAGAGCCACAAGATGAAATAGAATAAAGGTTTTCTTTCTTCCCAGCCTCGCAGAGATCGGACCGAAGAGAACCAGTCCAAGCCCTCCTCCAAGGGTCTGAATGATGCCGTAGGCGATCTTGGCTTTCTGCGATGCTTCAGCTGGATCGACACCGTCTGCTATAAGGCGTTCTCGGGCTAAATCCTGCCCGGCCACTGTGACCGCCCAGAACGTTCCCAGTCCGACTGCGGCAAGTAACATAGCTCCAATGGCCCGACTCCGCCACGGAGCAACGGTTAGCAATTCCTTAAAGCTTCCAGCTGCGCCTTCTCCGGCTGCTGCTGCAGCTCTAGCTTCTTCCCACTTCTTGGGCTCTTTCACTGCGACGCGAACCCACACGATCAGCAATGCGGGCACTACTCCAATCAGATAGGCATACTGCCAGTTCGTATTAACGAGATAAGCGGCGATGGCAGCGAGCCACGTGCCGATGACCGATGAGGCATGAAAGATACTGGAAGCATGAGCGCGTGCCCTCTTGGGGAATACCTCAGAAACAAGGGCTGCTGCTACGGCCCACTCGCCGCCGACACCCATAGCAACGAGGAAGCGGAGCGTTGTGACGTGCCAAAGTTCAGTAGCGAAAAAAGTTAATCCTGAGAATACTGAATACATCAGGATGGTCAGGATCATGATAGGCCGTCGGCCGTATCGATCAGCCATTGAGCCAAATAGGAGCCCGCCAAACGTACCGCCGAGCAGAAAGATGCCGAGAAACCAGTCACCGTATTTTTTTACGTCCGCACTTCCCAGATCCTGCCCGAGTATGTCGCTTAACATATCGTTGCGCGTCAGGTTGAAGATCTGGCCTTCGTAGACGTCGAATATCCATCCTGCTGATGCAATGATCAGAACGAGCCATTCATATCGAGTTATCCCGTGATACCACTTTGTATTGGATGCAAGTTCGTTAGTCATATCGCTTTAAAAGGAAAAAGGAGACGTATCAGACTTCAGTGGCCTAGTAAATTCTGTTATATCCCGTGATAGTGGTAAAATGGGGGGGTAATACCAGATTCCGAAAGGGTTCAATGCTTTCGTGATAGGTTTAAGGTAGTATTCTTTGGGATTGGACTTCGTTGTGTTCGAGATTATTGCGAATCGCTTTAGCGAAGGGATCGGGCTTCGTAGCTAAACCGGTTTGGCTCGGCTGGTCTTTCAACGATGATCTTCCGGGCATTACGGAGAACTTCACCAATAGATTCCCATGTGGTACCCGGGGCGAGAAGGGTAATAATGGCGTCCACAGTCCGGGCCTGATTGGCGGCGCCTACTCCGCGACCGCTGCATCTGAATAGTCCGAGTTTGAGCAGGCCGTCGTCATTTTGTGCGGAATGAACGGGGCGACTCGAGGCAAGGACTAAAGTCGTTGTTGATGCGGCGGTCGCAGTAGGATTCTCCAAGAATCGGCGCATTGTCGTTCCTGAAGAGGGTTCCATTGCGGGGCCGGCAGCTTAGTTATCAGATTTCTAATTTTGTTGCAAATGGAATTAAGCCGAAAGTTAAAATAATTACCTGGCCGGATAATTTCATGCCATCTTCCCCGCAGATGCGCTATGCGGGGAAGAACTGTCCAGGCTCCAAATAGTTTATAGTTGGTCTATTTAGTATTTTTTTACACAGCAGTAACAAGACCTTATCGACTCTGTTTCTTTGGCTAAGTTCTGCTCGAATGGTTGCCGATTCAGGCAAGATTTCATCTACTCGCTTATGAGCATTAACGATTCTCCCGTCACAATACGAACAGTTGAACGCAAGGTTGAGGTTGCCTGGTTTTCCGCACTTTGTGGCGATGATTATGAGTTCCTTGGAGTTCCTGATGGAGGCCTTCGAAGCAGTTACCAGCATTGTGGAGATATTGTCAGATTAGCGGATGATTTGGGGTATCAGAATATCCTGTTGCCTTCTTCATTCGTTGTGGGTCAGGAACCTCTTCCATTTGCGGCTGCGATGTCTGCTCAGACTCGGCAGATAAATCAACTGGTGGCTGTTCGAATGGGAGAGGTGCACCCACCTATGCTGGCGCGTCACCTTAGCACGATCGATCACATGGCTAAGGGTAGGCTGACAGTGAATATTATCTCCTCTGATCTGCCTGGCGAGACGATGGAGAGTGAGGCCCGCTACAATCGAGCCCGTGAGGTGATTGAGATTCTGAAGCAGTGCTGGACACGTGATGAAATTGATTTCACGGGCGAATATTATAACCTCGAAATTCCTTGGACGGATCCGGTAAAGCCCTACCAACAGAATGGAGGACCATTACTCTACTTCGGGGGCATTTCTCCTGGTGCTAAAAAGTTGTGTGCGGAACATTGCGATGTATTCCTGATGTGGCCGGAAACGGAAGAACGCTTGTTAGCAACGATGTCAGAGATGAGCGAACTCTCGGCTGGCTTTGGAAGAAAGATTGATTTCGGCCTGCGCATTCACATGATTGTGCGTGAAACAGAAGTCGAGGCGCGTGCTGCTGCAGAACGACTCTTATCTAAGTTAGATGCTGGGAAGGGCGAAGAGATTAAGGCAAGGGCTCAAGATAATAAGTCCGCCGGCGTTCTTCGTCAGAATGAGCTGCGCGCTCAGTCAGATGACGACTATATTGAGGATCACGTCTGGTCCGGTGTGGGTCGAGCACGTTCAGGTTGCGGCAGCGCCATCGTAGGTGATCCAGATCAAGTTTACAAAAAATTGCAGCGCTACATTGATATGGGGATTCGGGCTTTCATTTTTTCCGGCTATCCT
Source organism: Akkermansiaceae bacterium UBA1506 (assembly GCA_002323995.1). Lineage (GTDB taxonomy): Bacteria > Verrucomicrobiota > Verrucomicrobiia > Verrucomicrobiales > DEV007 > Arctic95D-9. The sequence goes on from DCQY01000141.1 coordinate 18,412, forward strand.
CACCTTGATGAGTGCGAACTGTTCGCCAAGCATGTGTTGCCGCGGTTGGATACTACCCGACTTAATGTCGTTCAAGGGCGCCTACCTTCGGAGACACCGGAAACACCATTGACCTACGGT
>DCQY01000141.1:18860-62717 GCA_002323995.1 Akkermansiaceae bacterium UBA1506
GCGAAAATGAACCACCGCCGATCTACGGGTGGTTTGCTGGTTTAAATGCAGTTTTCTGTGGTTGGGGCTTACCGTGCGGCGGATTCTCCCTACGCAAAGATATCCATAACCGCTTCGCCCTTGCCATCTTCCGTCACGTAGAACGGTCGTCCTTCGACCGTGAATTCGGTCTTCGGACTCACACCCATGGCAGTCATTATGGTAGCGTGAAGATCGGTCACTCCGATGGGGTTTTCGACAGCAATGAGAGGCCTTTCGTCCGCAGTCTTGCCGTAGAGATGCCCTCTTTTGACGCCGCCGCCGAAGGTCATCACGCTGGTGCCCCCGGTGAAGTGGCGGTGAAGGCCGTAGTGCTTCTCCTCGGTTATTTTTTCGACTTTGTGAGTGGCCTGATCGTTCGCTTGCGAGCCGGGTTTGCCTTCCATGAGGGCATCCCGACTGAATTCAGAGGCGATGATGACAAGGGTGCGATCGAGTAGGCCGCGCTCTTCGAGATCGAGAATGAGTTGCGCAATAGGGCGGTCGATTTCTTTGTGCAGTCGATCGACTGTGTTGTGGCCTTCGGCATGAGTGTCCCAGTGGAGGAAGGGAACATACTCAGTTGTCACTTCGACAAAACGTGCTCCGTTCTCGACGAGACGGCGAGCGAGTAAGCAGCCGCGGCCGAAGCGCCCCGTGTCATATCGATCGCGAACTTCTTTGGGTTCTTTTTCGATGTCGAAGGCTTCGCGTTCTTTGGAATTGAGCAGGCGATAGGCGTTGTCCATCGAACGCAGCAGCGATTCCTGCTGATGATCGCTGGCGAAGTCTCGATTAGGATTACTCTCGACAAGCTGGCGGAAGAGTTTGTCGCGATTGGTGAAGCGACTGTTGGTCATGCCGTCAGGCGGACGCACAGCTTGCGAGGCTTGTTCCGGGAAAGGCAGATTCATAGGGCCGTATTCGCTACCGAAGAATCCGGCGGTGGTGAAGGCCTTTAGCTCCTCTTTTTCTCCGACACCTTCGAGACGCTGCCCGATGTTGATAAAGGGAGGAATAACCTCGTTGTTAGGACCGAGCACGCGGGCCATCCACGAGCCGAGGTGAGGGCAGGCAACGGTCTGTGGAGGCACGTATCCGGTGTGCCAATGATACTGGTGGCGTGAATGCAAAATACTGCCTAGGTCGGGTTGGACTGCGGAGCGGATTAGAGTACCGCGATCCATGACGCCGGCTATACTCTCAAGGCCTGCGCAGATTTTGATTTCATCGACTGCGGTGTCGATTTCGGGAAAGGTGCTTAGCACGGAGTCGACGGCCATACCCTTTTCAAAGGGAGCGTAGCGCTTGGGGTCAAAAGTTTCCGGAGCCGCCATGCCGCCGGCCAACCATAGGAGAACGCAGGCATCGGCCGTGGCTTCGGGGTGTTCGATGTCTTTACCTCGCACCATCTGAGGAGCGCCTGACATCCACGCTGCGGCAGAGGCAGCACCAAGCTTCTTGAGAAAGTCTCGTCGAACGATGGGATGAGGGGCGCTGGGGTCGATGTCGAAGTTCATGGCTGGGAGAGGTAGCTATCGATTAAAAAGAAATTCGGGGGTCAAGGCGACAGCCCAGAGCAGGTCGGTGATTTGATCGACGTCAGGGTCAGTTCCGAGGGCCTGCGTGAGAATTTTTGACTCTCTTTCGGAGGGGCGGCGGCACAGGGTCGCGAGATAGATTTCTTCCACGAGCCGGTATGAATTAAGCTCCTTGCGGGTTGCGAATTTTTCGGCACCACGTTTGAGGTGACTCATCAATTTCTCACTGGTAGAGAGATCGATGGCTTCCAAGGTGGTGATTTCGTTAGGGCGAGATGTTACGATTTGATCGCGGTTGGGGCGTCCGAGTGAGCGCATCAGGTCGTCTGCCCTGAGAAGGGAAGCCCGGACTTTCTCTTCGCTTCCGGCCGATGCAAAGGCGAGGGTCTTTCCAATTCGGGAGTCGGTTTTGCTTTTCCAGGTGGTGTTAATGAGGGGGCGGGCTGACTCCCATTTCAGTTTTTGGAGTTCCCACTTCGCGGGCCGGTTTCCTTTCGGTATGGTTTCGCTGACTAGCCACTGTTCGTCCGTAACGATAATGTCATCGGTGCCGTCTTTGTATTCGATTCGCAGAGCGGCGAAAGCTCCGGCTGCATTTGGCTTAGGACCCCGGTTCTCTGCCACCATCAGAAGTTGGTTACTACCGGAGCGTAGCTGAGTTGTGACGGGAGCAGCCTCCAGACTTTCCCATTTTACCCCGTCGAGAATCTGGCGATTATTGAGGTAGAGTACGAACGCGTTGTCAGCGGCAGCAATAACGCCAGCAGATTTTATGGCTTTGGTGATCTTGAGATCGCGGCGAAGGAGAATCTTTTCGCCATGCTTAGGAATACCTTCATTATCAACCGAAGGACCCCAGACCCAGGAACTTGGGAAGGATAGTTTCTGCACCAGTTCAGGGGGTACGACACCTCGGGCGACCGGGGCGTGGAAGCCTGTGGGTGCAGACCCCGTAATCTGCCAAATGGCGTCGATAAACTGCTCGGCGGTGAGGCGCTTGGGTAATGGACCGGTGAAAGAAAACTCTTCGGGTGTGCTTTCCTCCATTGAAGCGGCACTCTGATAAGCATTGGAGGTAACGATGGTGCGCAGAGTGCGCTTCAGATCGAAGCCGTTGTCTTGGAAGTCGGCCGCTAGCCAGTCAAGCAAGTCCTCGCTCCAGGGTTTGGTTTGCATCGCGTCGAGCGGGTGTACAATGCCGTGGCCCATGAGTTGTCCCCAGAGCCGGTTCACGATAGTACGTGGAACGCGACCGTTTTCAGGGTGTGTCATCAGCGCAGCTAGTTGTGAAAGCCGTTCTTTTTTTGGGGCCTCAGGGTTGACCTGCCCTATTTCGGGAAAGAGCCAGGCAGCTTGAGCTATTTCGCCAGTAGGCTTGTCGCAGCGGTGAAGTTCAAGAGGTTCTTCTGAATAGATGGCTGCGAGATTATACGCTTCAGCAAGCGTCCAGCGATCAATGAAGCTGTCGTGGCAGGAAGCGCACTTCATATTGATGCCCAGAAATGATTGGGAGAGGCTCTGTGAGAACTGAATCGGGAGGGTTTGACCAGCGCTCACCGTCCCGCGCCACTCGATTCCGTTGATGAATCCAGCGCTACTGATATCGGATGGAGCGATGAGTTCAGTGACCATCTCGTTGAATGGCTTGTTCACTTTCAGCGAATCATAAAGCCAGGCGCTGATCTGGGTTCGACCCTTCGTAATAAATCCAGTCCCGTCGTAGTCGTTGCGAAGTAGGTCGTTCCAGAAGGTGAGCCAATGTTCGGTGTAGGGAATGTCGCGAGCGAGGAGCTCCTCGATCTTTTGGCTACGTTTGTCAGTATTTTCGTTGGTGAGGAAGATGCGAGTTTCCTCCGGAGAAGGTAGTAAACCAATTAGGTCTAGTGAGATGCGTCGAAGAAAGGTGGAATCGTCGATGCTGGACGGACGGGGTTGGGCGTTGGCAGAAAGGTGCTGATCGATGATGCGATCGATGGGGTGAACTCTTCCGTCGGTGACTTCCGGTAAGGTCGGTCGGCGAGGAGCGAAAGGAGGTTCGTAAGTGGGGATGCCAAAGGTGAATCCAGGCTCCCATGTCATGCCCTCGTTTACCCATTGCTTTAGGATGGCGAGGTGCTGGGCCGGCACACGCTCCTTGCCTTCGGGAGGCATCATGTAGTCGGGATCAGATTCGAGAATCAGTTCAATGAAATAGGATTCATCAGCCTGACCCGGAATGGCAGTATCATCGTCGAGAAAGAGCGCGCGGGTGTTGATTGAAAATCCACCTTTGGACTCTTCTCCACTGTGACACTCGCCGCAGTGCTGCCTGAGGATAGGAACCACTTGGTGGACAAAATCGACTTCTGTAGCCGCAGCCTCTGGCTTAATCGCGACAAAAGAGCCAATGATGACGGCAAGGCTGCCAGCGAGCTTTAACGAAGTCGAATACAATGGGGGGGTATCCATCATGGCCGTTACGACACTTAACCCTATTAAATCACACCCGACTCTAAGATTCTGCCGCTTTTTTTTGTAATAAGACCTCCACGGGGAAGTGTGGTGAAATCAGTTTCGCGTTTGGTGGATTGTTGACGAAAGATTTCCGGTGCGATGTGAAGGGCAGACCGGAATTTCGAGTAGGGGTATTCTCAATCTTTTGGTGAGTAATCAGACGTCTTTACCATTGGTGTTTATCTTGCCTTCAAGTTCCGAACATGGCGGAAGATGATATCGAAAAATCCTTTGACCGGATCAGCTTATTTCTTCTTTTCGCGGCCAGATTGGTTCTTTTTCCACGACCCAAATGGCACTACGCCTGCATGCTCAGCCCAGGCATCATATTGGGTGATCATCTTTTCTGCGAGTTCAGGCCTCTCTCCGATCAGATTTTTCGACTCCGTCCGGTCTGCTTCCATATCGTAAAGTTCCCACGAACCTCTAACTCCCTTGGCAACGAGTTTCCACTGGCCGTCGCGGACGGCCCGGTTTCCTTCATGTTCAAAGTAGATTGGCTCGATTCGAGCAAGAGTCCTACCATCAAACGCCGGCTTGAGAGAAATTCCTTCGACGGGCTTGGTCGTGTTACCCTGATTTTCGCGAGGATACTCGGCATCAGCTATGTCCAGCGCGGTTGCCATGATATCGATAAGGTGTGAAGGGCTGTCATGCAGATTGCCTTCTTTTGTCTTACGGAACGCAATGCCCTCGCCTGAGATGCCTGCCGGCCAGTGGGCAACTAAAGGGGTGCTGACACCTCCTTCGTGGACCCAGTGCTTGTATTCCTTAAATGGAGTGTTTGACACATTGGCCCAAGCTTTACCGTAACCGATTTCAACTTCAGGATACCATCCGGGCATAACGCCATCACCACGCCGTAAAGGGTAGCCATCGCGAGACTGAACGGGAATCATTTCGGTCTGAAGAGTGTCTTTGCCCAGCGGGGGAAGAGTTGGGTTACTTGGTCGTTCGAGAGGCCCGACTAGCTTACCTCGACCAAAAGTTTCTGCGCAGCCTCCGTTATCTTGCAGGAATAGAATTAGAGTGTTTTCGAGTTGTTTGGTGTCTTTCAGAGCCTGGACAATTCGGCCAATACCTTGGTCCATATTATCGACCATGGCGGCGTAAACTTCCATGCAGGCAGCTTCCCATTCTTTGAGTTCGACGTCGTCCCAGTTGCCGACCATGGGGGCTGGCTCCCAGTGATCCGGGAGCAGTTTCATTTCCTTGAGCTTCTTGAGTCTGGCCTCCCGGGTAGGGGCGTAGCCGCCGTCGTATTTGCCTTCATACTTGGCGATGTCCTCTGGCAGAGCGTGCATGGGCCAGTGGGCTGCGGTGTAGGCCACGTATTGAAAAAATGGTTTATTCGGGTGCTCCTCCGCATGTTCTTTGATGTAGCGGACCGCGTTGTCGGAAATGGCATCGGTGTAATACCAGGTGCCTTTGGGCTGATACTCGGGATCATTCTCCGGAGTGATGTAGCGGTTGCCGCGAGAGAGGCTATTTGGATCAAAGAAAGAACCAGCGCCGTGGATTGTCCCGTAGAATCGGTCGAATCCTCTTTGGAGAGGCCAATTTGAGGTGTCTGGATCGTCAAGATTGTTTCCGTAATATGGCGTCACATGCCACTTCCCTGCCATGTAGCTGCGGTAGCCAGCGGGCTTGAGCGCCTCGGCGATGGTTACGCATTCACGATTGAGATCACCGCGGTAACCGTCGAGGCCGTAGTCGCCCATCATGTGGCCGATTCCTGCTTGGTGTGGGTAAAGGCCTGTGAGTAGTGAGGCGCGGGTTGGGCAGCAGCGACCAGTATTGTAAAACTGGGTAAAGCGAATACCGTCCTTGGCGAGAGCATCAAGATGAGGAGTGGCGATCTCTCCTCCGTAGCAACCGATGTCTGACCAGCCCATATCGTCTGACATGATCAGTATGATATTGGGCTTCGCTGGCGCAGTGAAAGTCGAAGCTGAAAGGATTAGCGCAACGGCGGTGAGCAGTGGTTTTGTTAAGGCCATAGTGAAAAGGGTAGGGATGACGTGGCTGAAGGGCAAGCCGCTTAAAATTACAGGATTGCGGCGGATTTGAGTGGGTTAGCAACCGAATTGTATGAGAACTGGGGAAAGCTGCCGCGCTGCGCGGATCCAGTTTTGGTTGTGTTGCACCAGTTTATTAAAGCCGCTTAAGTGACCTGGTTTGAGGGGAATTTGGTGATCGGTGTTTTTATTCTTGGTTTTGGATCTTACCATTCTGCTGAGAAAAGTATCTTGGGTAAATGATTATGACACGGAGAACTAGAAACGATTCGGGCTTATTTCCGTTTCTTTACAGCGAGACGACTCCGTGGAAGGATCGGTATAATGAAAATTTCCATCTTTCTCCTCGGTTTGGCGCTTATCAGCGTTAGCCTTTCGGCTCGCACTTGGACCTCTACCAGTGGCAGCACGATTGAGGCGGAAATGGTCTCCAAAAACAGCATGGGTGTCAGCCTTCGCCGAGCGGACGGATCTGAGCTTTTTGTGAAGTTTGATCAACTCTGCGAGGCTGATCGTGAATTCGCCGAAGGCGCGAGCAGCGCGGTAGGTGAGAGACTTGGCTACGATCTTCCTGAATCGCTTACGGTGATGTTGGAAGAGCGGGGCTTGCTTCTAATGGAGGACAATTTTAATCGTGAAGACTCCGACGATAAAGACGATCTCGGCGGGCCATGGACAACCAACAGTGACAGCCGAGCGATGGGGGATAAGCAGAACGATCTCGTCGACGGTGAACTGGTGATGACCATATCACCGCGGGCTGATCACGCGATCTCTACGAATTTTATGCCGAAAGAAACCTACGGGGATTGTCTGCTTTTTGTTCGGATGAAACTGGAAGAGGGAGGCCAGCTGAAACTGGCCTATAATGACAAAGCTGATAAATCAGTCTGGGCCGGGCACATCAACGGGGTGACGATGAATGAAAAGTCGATCGTATTGGCTGATGAGCGTTCCGCTCGATTTAAAATGGAGTTTCGCGAGAACAAGAATTCTAAGGAATACAAAGATGCGGTGGCGGCCGCCGAAAAGACGTTTCCCTCTGAGATTGAAGCAGACGAATGGTATGAAGTGGTGACCCTGCACCGCGGCGATACTTTGACCCTTTATCTCAACGGTGAGGAAGTGGCCACGCACTCATCACCGGGATTTGATCATCCGACTAAGAATCACTTCGCTTTTGCGGTGCCTGACAAGGCGATCGTGGATGACTTTTATCTCTGGAAGCTGAAGCCGGTCGATGTGGGGGAGAACTGATTACTCTCTCATCAACTCCTTCACCGTGCTTTCGATGGCCTGAGACCAGATTTTGTAGCCGTCTGCGTTAAGATGCAGCAGGTCCGGCATGATCTCCTTTGGCAGTGTGCCGTCAGGCTTCAAAAAGTTGTCGTTGATATTGAGGTAGGTAACATAGTCACGTTCGCCAAGTTTAGAGATGAGCTTATTGATCGCATCATTCTTCTGACGCTTGGGATCGTTGCGGTCAGCTCCTCTCGGAAAAATGGCGAGGAGCAGCACTTTCATCTCTGGCTGCTTCTCTGCCATCGCATCGATAATTGCGGTGACTCCGGCTGCGGTTTCTTCGGCGCTGCTCGTGTAAACGGCACCGCCGTGTTCAGCCATCTCGCGACCTTCGTGACCAGTATTGTTAGTACCGATCATGAGCACGGTGAGCTTGGGGTTGAGGCCATCGTAGTTCCCGTTAGCGAGACGCCAGAGAACGTGCTCGGTGCGGTCCCCTCCAATACCAAAATTAGCCGCTTGATAGGGGGCCCAGTATTGCTCCCAAGCTTCTGCTCCTTTCCTAGACCATCCTTGAGTGATTGAATCACCGAGGAATATCAACTGAGCTTTTCCCTCCCTTGAGATGGCATTGAAAGACTCATGGAGTTTTGCCTGGTTTCCGCTGCGAGGAACCGGGGTCAGAGCGAGAACGGTTTTATCCTTTGAATAGCTCGATACGGCGAGTCCTGAGGCGAATACAGCCGACAAAAGTATTATAGTTCGAATCATGATTGGGGGTAGGTTTGAGTTAGATCACCGTGCTTAGCGCGAGGGTAAGAGCAAAGCCGATCAAGGAGATCGCGACTGAGAGGATGGTCCAGGTTCTCAGGGTTTGAGCCTCGCTCATACCGAGGTAGCGAGAGATGATCCAGAAGCCGGAGTCATTCACGTGCGATAGCATGGTCGATCCCGCCGCAATGGCGATCGTGATTAGTGCCAGATCGGCGGCGCTGTAATCTCCAGCGGTCACGATACCCGCCATGAGGCCGGCAGCGGTCATCATGGCAACGGTAGCAGAGCCTTGAGCGACGCGGACGATCATCGAAAAAAGGTAGGCGAGAACAACGGCTGATATCCCGTAGCCACCCAACCATTCGGCGAGAGCATCACCAACGCCACTGGCACCAAGGATTGCTTTGAAGACGCCGCCAGCACCAGTGATTAAAATAATGATGCCGGCCGGCCCGAGGGCTTTTGTGCTAAGTTCCAATAGCTTGTCTTTGCCGACTCCTCGCATCACTCCCAGAAAGAGAAGGGCTAGCAGGGTAGCGAGAAGCAGTGCCACTACTGGGTGACCGAGAAATCCGATAACTTTCTGCAACTCAGTTGGATCTTCAACCTTCGCCCAAGTGCTGCCAAGAACGATCAGAACAATAGGTAGCCCCATGATGGCGGAGACCAGACCGAAGTTTGGGAGAGGTCCCGACTCTTTGGATTCTTCGAAAAACGCTGGAATATCGACTTCGATTCCTTTGCAAACTCTTGGCACCATGAAGATGCCAACAATGATCGCCGTTGGAAGACCGATACCAATGCCGTAGAGAATGACCCGTCCGAGGTCGGCTCCGAGTATCTCAGCCACGGCGACGGGGCCGGGGGTTGGAGGCACGAAAGCGTGGGTTACAGCCATGCCGCAAACAAGAGGAAGGCCGAAGATCAGCAGCGACTTTTTTGTATCGCGGGCAAGGGCGTAAATAATGGGTGCAACAATAACGAGTCCCACATCGAGGAAAACCGGGATCGAAATGAGGAATCCCGTCAGTAGCATCGCCCACGAAGCCCGCTTTTGGCCAAACAGATTGACCAGTGAATTCGCCAGCGTGTGAGCCCCGCCAGAATGCTCCAAGATTTGTCCGAAAATGGCACCCAAACCGATGATGGTGGCGATAAAACCGAGAGCACCCCCCATGCCTGATACAATTGTGTTGGGTATGTCCCCGAGCGGCATTCCTGCAGCTATGGCGGTGAAGATACTTGCGATGATGAGTGCGATGAAAGCCTGCAACCGAAGCACCAGAATCATGACCAGCAAAAGGACGATTGCAGCGACAAGAACGCCGAGTAGATAACCGAGTCCAGGGCCGGCGGTTTCAGTCGCTTCGACGGCAGCTAAAGGAGCAGCAGCAGCCTGAGCGATTAGTGTGTTGATCAGTGTCATAGGCAGTAAAAACAGGCGATATGAGAGACCCTGAGTTAGCGGTTTGCTGGTTTGGGGTCAAGCAGATCCTAGGCGCGTGGAAGTGCGGGGCAGACGGGAATACACTAATTCCTGTCTCATTTCTGCCGTGCTGAAAAATGTGAGTTCTGGTTGCTGGAACCCCATTGCCGAATCAGATTGGAGTTGGAATGAATGCGTTTCAGTAAGGGTTGTGAAACGTAAAAAAATCCAGATGAAGTTCGCTTTTGACAACTCCTACAGCAGAATGCCAGACTCGTTTTACCAGAGGGTGGAACCCAGTCCGGTCAGTTCTCCAGAATTAATCGAAGTCAACCGAGACCTGGCAGCTGTTTTGGGAATTGATCTTGATTGGCTGGAGTCGTCTAATGGTCTGGATGTTCTCTCGGGTAATCGGTTTCCCGAGGGATCCGACCCCATTGCGATGGCTTATGCAGGGCATCAATTTGGAGGCTTTTCTCCTCAACTCGGAGATGGTCGCGCCCTCTTGCTGGGAGAAGTGGTGGGTAAAGATGGAGTGAGACGGGATATCCAACTCAAGGGTTCCGGGCCTACGCAGTTTTCCCGCCGTGGCGATGGGCGATCTGCGCTTGGTCCGGTGATTCGAGAGTATATCCTTTCGGAGGCGATGGCAGCGCTCGGCGTGCCGACGACACGCGCACTCGCTGCGGTATCCAGTGGAGACAAAGTCTATCGCGATAGCATGACGGCAGGTGGCGTATTCACTCGCGTGGCACAGTCGCATCTTCGCATCGGGACGTTCCAGTATTTTGCGGCCCGGGAGGACTTTGACAATTTGAGAGTGCTCGCCGACTACGCCATTGCTCGACACTATCCCAGGGCCATTGAGGCCGATAATCCTTATCTGGAGTTGTTAGGAGGAGTGATTGAACGCCAGGCTGAGCTAATCGCTCACTGGATGCAAATTGGATTCATCCACGGAGTCATGAACACCGACAACATGAGTATCTCGGGTGAGACCATCGATTTCGGCCCCTGCGCATTTTTGGATGTCTATCATCCCGAGAAAGTGTTCAGTTCAATTGATCAGCAAGGACGCTATGCCTACGCAAACCAGGGACCGATTGGTCACTGGAATCTGGTTCGTTTTGCTGAAACCTTGACCCCGCTGATCGATGATGATGCTGAGAAAGCTGTTGCTGGAGCTGAGTCAGAGTTGAACCGCTTCCCCGAGCTCCATAGCAAAGCGCTCCGCCATCGCTTGCTGCTTAAGATTGGCCTTAAGGAAGGAGGCGATAACGACTGGGAACTTGTTCAAGAATTGTTATCGATCATGTCGGATGGGTATGCGGATTTTACTCTGACCTTTCGTCATCTCTCTGATGCTCTCGAGGTAGGTAAAGAAACGGGACTGCTTGATCAGTTTTCTGACACTCAAAAGATTGCTTCATGGCTGACTTCGTGGCGGTCACGAATGTCCAATGAGGATGTGACGCTCGCTCTCGAATCGATGAGACGAGCCAACCCCGTCTTCATACCCCGCAATCACCGTGTCGAAGAAGCCATTGCGGCCGCCTACGAGGGGGATTATGTCCCATTTCGCAAGCTCAACGAACTGTTGCAGCGTCCCTTCGAGGAACAGGCAGCTTATTCGGAATACGAACTTGCTCCTAAGCCTTCAGAAGTGGTCTGCGCGACATTTTGCGGAACATAAAATTATTGTCACAGCACGATTACGCTGATTGTAATGTTCCCTGGTCATCCGTCGGTGACCGGACGATAACATGAAACACGCTTTGTTTTTAAAGAGTTCGTTTTTGGGGTTCACTCTGGGGGTAGTGGCCTCGAGTGGCCAAGCCAAAGAGTCACCCAACATTCTGTTTATCATTGCTGATGATGCGTCTCGCCACTTTGGTCAAGCTTATGATTGTGACTGGGTGAGGACTCCCAATATCGACAAACTGGCGGAAGAAGGGGTCGTCTTTGATAATGCTTATGTCGCCACGGCAAAGTGCGCTCCCTGTCGCGCTTCAATAATGACCGGGCGTTTCCCCTGGCAGATCGAAGCGGGAGCGAATCACCAGAATGTGTTTCCTGACAACTACCCGGCCTTCGGAGAGGTGTTGCAGGCAGCTGGTATTCAAACCGGAGCCGTGGGTAAGACCTGGGGGCCGGGGACGGCACACCACGTCGACGGTTCAGCTCGCGATTTCGGGCTGACCATCATTAGTAAGAAAAAGGTGCCGGACGACTTCTTCGGAAATTTCTTGAAAGCGAGGAAAGAAGGGGCCCCGGCGTTTTTCTATTGGCATGGCAGCAGTGACCCTCATCGCGGGTACAAGAAGGACTCAGGTATCGCTGCTGGAAAGAAGCTCTCGGACATTGATCATGTTCCTGCCTACTGGCCTGACAACGACATCGTTCGAGGCGACATGCTCAACTACTCGATCGAGGTGGAGCGGTTCGATACCCATGTCGGGGAATTACTGGCTGACCTGGAGGCTTCCGGTGAAGCGGAGAACACCCTCGTCATCGTCACTTCAGACCACGGAATGCCGTTTCCCCGCGTGAAGGGGCACACCTTTGATGATGCGCATCGCGTGCCGCTCGTGATGCGTTGGCCTGCGGGAATCAAGAATCCGGGTCGCCGGGTTGAAGAACTCGTCAGCTTTGTCGATTTTGCCGCGACCTTCATCGATCTTCAGCAAGGCGATTCGGAAGCCATGGGAATGGAACTGAGTGGAAAGAGCCTGGCGGATCTCCTGCGTGACGAGCCGAGTCACCCACGTGACTTCGTTCTGATTGGGCGGGAACGGAATGATGTCTATGCCCGTCCCGGTTCGCCGTCAGGCCTGGGTTATCCAGCGCGTGGGATTCGCATGGGGGATTATCTCTACGTTCACAATTTTGAACCCGACCGCTGGCCCTGTGGCAACATCGAGCTTGGCTTGAGGGATACCGACAGGGGCCCGACGAAGTCGGTTCTCATGGAGATGGATATGGAAACCGCCTTCTGGAAGCATAACTTCGGCAAGCGTCCGGCCGACATGCTGTTCAATGTGGTGGAAGATCCTGACTGTGTCGCCAATTTAGCAACAGACGGAAGCCAAGCCGGGCGATTGAAGGATATGAAGAAACGGATGCTGCAGGAATTGAAGGAGCAAGGGGATCCTCGTGCGCTTGGAAACGGTGAAGTTTTTGATAACTATCCAACGGTCAAGCCTGCTCCAAACGGGTGGGAAACGAAGAAGTAAAACGATGAGGTATCTATCATTTTTCTCTGCAGTATTCGCTGTTTCTTATTCCAGTCTGGTTGCGCAGGGTGGAAGTTGGGCAGAACTTTATGAACCGCAGGTGTATCAAAAGATGCCTGTCAGGGTGATGAAACCGATCGACTTCGATTCATCGAATAACTACCCGGTCATTCTCTCCTTGCATGGTGCCGGTGGTAAAGGAACGGACAATAACAAGCAGCTCAAGGATTGGAACAAGCAACTGGCTGAGAAGGCGATTCGTGAAAAATTTCCCTGTTACGTCGTGGCGCCCCAGGCGCCAAGTCTTTGGAATGCGGAGGAGCTAAAGAAGATTCAGTCATTGATTGCTGAGCTGCCGGCGGTCGATATGAGTCGCATCTACATCATGGGGCACTCCATGGGTGGGCATGGAACCTACATCTACATTCAACTCGAGCCGACCTACTTTGCCGCTGCAGCACCATCCGCAGGGAGCGGTTTGAAGCGGTCGGAAGACTTCATTGCCCCGGCGAAGATCAAGGATATCCCGATCTGGGCGTTTCATGGCGACAAGGACGGAGTGTGTCCCTACGAAAAACAGCGGGTCGTTTTTGAAGCTCTGAAAGAACTGGGCGGCAACATGAAGCTGACAACCTGGGAAGGAGACAATCACGGTGTATCCGGCAAAATGATTCCGGGGGCTGAAAACGGGAAAACCGAATTCAGTGGTGATCGTTGTGACCCTGAGTCTGATTTCTTGACCTGGCTCTTCAACCAGAAGAAAGGCTCCTGAATACCCCTACTTCTTCTTCGGTGCTGGAGGGGTCCATTCGGGTGAACGAATGTGGGCTTCTTCAAGATAGCGCTCGGCTTGCTGAACAAGTTCAGGTAACTGGCTGGCGAGGTCCTTCTCTTCGCCAATGTCATCGACGACGTTGTAGAGCTGAATCGGTCCGCCGATCCAGGGTTCTTTCACGACTTTCCACTTTCCAAATCGCAGGGCTTGCTTGCCGCCTTTCTCATAGGACTCCCAGTAAAGGTAGGGTGCCGTTTCCTGGTCTTTTTCTCCCATGAGAGTGGGAAGGAAAGACAGGCTGTCACGCCCTTCCGGCAGTTGCAGTCCGGCGAGTTCGCAGGCAGTGGCAAGGACGTCGCCGAAGTAAGCCGGGCGGTCGGAAACTGAACCAGCCGGAACCGTGCCGGGCCACCAGGCAATCGTGGGGACACGGATACCTCCATCAGTGAGATCCCGTTTCATACCGCGGACGGGTCCGTTGGCATTGAAAAACTCCATGTCGTTGCCACCCTCGGTATGGGGGCCATTGTCGCTGGTGAACATGATGAGGGTGTTGTCGGCGATGCCCCAATCTTTCAACAGCTCGATGACCTTGCCGACGTAGCCATCCATGCGGGTGATCATGGCCGCTTGGCCTTTGTCCGGGTTGGACCAGTCCTTGTCGGCGTAGATGTCGTAGTCCGGAACTTCCTGGCCGTCGCCGGTGCCTCGAGTCGCCTCGTTATTGGCGTGCGGCATATTGATAGAAAGATAGAGGAAGAAGGGCTGGTCCCTCACTTCCTCAAGCCACTTGTAGGTGCGCTCCATGACGAGGTCAGGCACATAGTCGAGCTTGGTTTCTTCGGTGGCCCAGCCGGCGCCGTCGTCTTCTTTGCCTTGTTCGGTGCGCATCTTGATCCACTCCGGCGCATACTTGTTCCGCAACATCACTTTCTCGTATTGATCGATGATGAACTCGGGATAGAAATTGTGGGCGTGGCGCTGATTGAGGTAGCCGTAGAAGTCATCGAAGCCGTGCTTCATGGGATGACCAACGGAGTCGAGTTCCCCGAGTCCCCACTTGCCGAAGAGAGCCGTCGCGTAGCCGGCTTTCTTAAGTTCTCCGGGAACGGTGATTTCACCCGGTTGCAGAGTTTGCTTGTTCTGATTGTTGGCATTGCCGCGGACCCAGCAGTGCCCCATGTGCAGGCCCGTCATGAGCACGCAGCGGCTCGGGGCGCACACGGTGGCGCCTGAGTAAAAATCAGTCAGCTTCATGCCCTCGGCCGCCATTTGGTCGAGGTGGGGTGTTTTAATGTGTTCGCTGCCAAAGCAGCCGAGATCGCCATAGCCGAGGTCGTCGGCAAGGATGAAAATGAAGTTGGGTTTATCCTCGGCCTGAGCCCAGGCGAGCGACAGAAAAGCTACGATGGCGAAGCTGGTGATGATTTTGTGCATATCGTATCGAAGCAGGATGCTTTTGGATCTGCAAGTGCGCGATCGCTACTGCCTTTTGTCGTCGACTAGTACTGAATCGAGGTGGCTCTTGATGGCCGCTGCCCAGCGGGTGTATCCGTCCTGATTCAAGTGAAGTTTGTCGTCCACAAAGAGTTCAGATCGAGGTTTGTTTTTTTTATCAAAAAAAATGCTCTCTGTGCCGATGAACCATGTGTTTTCGGTAGACTCACAAAAATTACGAACCGCGTTATTGGCTAGCTTGATTTGGGGCCAGTGTTCCCATCTTTTCTCGGTTGGTGTCGTTGCGATGAAAAAAGCGGCAGCTTCCGGTTGGTGTTCCTTTACTTTTTTCCTTACGTAGGCTGCCAGAGCTGCCACTTCTTCGGGTGCCTTATCTTTGCCTTTACCGCCGATATCGTTCGCCACAAAGAATACGATGGCACGGAATTGATGCGGTGAAATCAGCTGATCCGCGAAGATGGCCACGTCAGACCATTTGGATCCCCCAAAGCCTCGATTGATCGAGAGATAGGGGAGCATGTCTTTTCCCATGTCCTCCCATCGGCGAAAACTAGAGCTGCCGACGAAGAGAATGGCATCAGTGGATTGAGACAGCCCGTCATTGGCGACTCCGAATGCTTTTATGTCTGCTCTCCACTTCTCAGCAGCCTCTGCCTTATACTTTTCGAGATCGACGGGTTCTTGGGCATTTGTTGGACCTGCGGTGTAAAATGCAAGAGCTAGAGCAACCCAAAATGAGCGGAGGTGTTGTGACTTCATACGCAATTCAGAGTCTCGACTCTAGCAATTTAGCACCGCTTTGCCAACACGCGTTCCTGTTGCGAGACAAGCTTGGAGGAGATAGCCACCTGTGGGGGCTTCCCAATCGATCATTTCTCCGGCAACGAAGACACCGGGAAGCTTCCGTAGCATCAGATTTTCATCCAGTTCTTCCCATCGGATTCCTCCAGCAGAAGAAATGGCTTCAGCAACCGGTCGCGGTCTTTCGAGAGGAATTTGGCAGTGCTTGACCTCGTGCGCCAGCTGCTCAGCTGACTCCCAAGGACCCCGGTTGGGCAGATGCTTTAGAATGGATGCGGTTCCTGCATCGAGCTTCCAGCGCCGCTTTGCTTCTCGGACAAAATTCCGCTTCACCTTGCCGAAGCGTGCGATTAGTTCTTGAGCCGTCAGGTCCGGCTTGAAGTCGATCATTATCTCCGGTGAATCCATGGAGCGGAGATTGGGGCCCAGGTGATAGATGGGTCCACCTTCAAGTCCGTACTGCGTGATGACCAGTTCCCCGCGTCGGTTTTCATCACCAACGATGAGATTAAGATTCTTTAGGGGCTTCCCTTCAACTTCTTCAAGGATTTCGGAGGGCCAGTCGACTTCCCAGCCACAGTTGGCGGCAAGGAGAGGATTAATACTAACACCCCGTGCTTCTAGAAAAGGGACCCAGTGACCGGTTGATCCGGTCTTTGGCCATGAAGCGCCGCCCAGAGCGAGAATGACCCGTTCGTGTTGCGTGCTGAATTGGCCATCACCATAACGAAAGAGAAGCGAACCATCGGGGTGGAAACCTGTCCATAGATGCCGGGTCTGAAACTTCACTCCAAGTTTTCGAAGCTGCTCGACCCATCTTCGCAGTAGTGGGGCTGCTTTGATGTGGCCATTGACCGGAATGGGAAATACTTTGCCGCTACTGGCAACGAAGGTCTCGATGCCGAGATTGGCTGCCCATTCTCGCAGTGCCCGGTTGTCGAATTGGCAAAGGATTTCGTCCCAGATATCGCATCTTATCTCGGAGCGGCTGTAACGCCGCAGAAATGAGGGCCAGCTTTCTCCGTTAGTAAGATTGAGCCCACTTTTCCCGGCGACAAGAAACTTACGCCCGACTGAGGGCATGGCGTCATAAAGAGTGACCCGTGCGCCTCCCTCTGCGGCGACTTCGGCAGCGCGGAGGCCGGCCGGTCCTCCGCCGATGATGCCGATGTCAGGTGTTGTCGCAGTGGCCGCCAAGAAGATGTAATCTAGCATTCATGATGCGGATATGACCGGAATTTCTTTCTGAAAGACTGACTTTTACGAAGATTAGTTGGCAAACAGCTCGTGATCAGAATCACCGCCGGAGATGAGGTAGGCGAGTAAATCGAGGATGTCATCGCGTTCCATCATGTTGATCAGGCCGGGTGGCATCATGGAGACAGGAGATGGTTCGATCGAAGTGATCGCATTCGCGTCCACCTTGGCGGCGCTGCTTGGATTCATCATGTTGGTATTCACCCGGTAGTGGTCACCGCTCATGTTCATGATGCGACCGATCACCTGAGTGCCGTCATCAAGTGTGAAAATACTGCTTCCATACTGGTCGCTAATTTCTGCGCCCGGATCGACGATTGTTTCGAGCAAGTCGTAGGGGCTGAACTTGCCGCCTGCGGAGGAAAGGTCGGGTCCAACGGCACCTCCTTCGCCATTAAAGCGGTGGCAGACGTAGCAAGTGCCAGCGCCGAACATCTGGCGACCGTTGGCGAAGTCGCGGTTGCCTTCGAGGCCGACTCCAAGATCACCAGAGAGGTCTTCCATTGTCCAGTTCTTGACGAAGGAACGGGGCTTGAGGGTGAACTGAGGCGTGGAATCTTTGGGCGAGGTATTGATGATCTCGGTGAGCGCAGCAGTCATGTCACTCTCAGGCACCGTTTCAATGGCATGTTTCTTAATATCGGCCAGGTAGTTGGCGAGGCGGGCACCCCCCCTGTAATTGCCGGCCATAACAAACCACCTGAAATATTTCTCACGTAGTTCCGGGGTCCAGCCATCCTTGAGATAACGCAGGTTGAGGGCGTAGCCGATCTGTTCCTCCTGCCCGGAAGCATTGGCGAGCAGTTCCATACCGCGATCGACGGCGAAAGGGGCTTCAAGAAAGGCGGCAAAGGCGGAGAGATCACGATTCTCTTCGGGTGTTTTGGCAGGATAGACTCCATCGAGCCATTCGATGAGCTTGGCTTTCTGGCCATCTGTGGGTTCACCGCTGCGAGTCAGGGTCAGCATGATACCGCGAAGAATGTCGAGTCGGGTTTGGCGGGATTTTGTGGATGAGTAGTCAAAGCTGGTGGCCCTAGAGAGAATGGCGGCGGCTGAGTTCTCAGCATCCACGCGGGCAAGGGCGATGAGCGCGGCCGTGGTGATAACAGCATCGTCTTCACCGATCACCCGATCTTTCCAGTTGGCGGCAGGCTGCTTTTCAAGGGCTGCGCGAGCGGCGTGACGGATGCCTCGATCGGAAGAGCCAAGAGCGTCCCAGATGGTATCGAGTTCTTCGGTTGTTGCTTCCTTGGCCCCGGCCTGGAGAAAAGCTTCGAGCTCATGACGCTCAGCCCTTGCTTCTTCTCCTCCGTGGACAGTTTCGGCTGGAGCGGTGGACTCATCGCCAGTGTAAGTGATTCGGTAGAGTCCGGACTGAACCCGGCGACCACCAACGGTGAAATACATCGCGCCGTCGGTTTCATTGATGAGGAGGTCAGTCAATGGCAGCGGCTGGGCAGCAGCGAACTCCTCGAAAGTCGCAGAGTAGCTGGAGCCCTGGGGCTTAAGGTGAACGGCGTAGAGTTTTCCGTAAGACCAGTCGGCGGCGAAGAAGGCGTTCTGATACTTGGCCGGAAACTTGGCTCCGTAGCCAAAACAAACTCCGGTCGGGGAACCCGGACCGATGTCGATCACTGCTCCGAAGGTGTCGGTGCAGTAGTCCATAAATTTGCCGGATCCGGTGCGCCACCCGTAGTCAGCGCCATCGATAACATGGTTAACACGGGTAGGGCGATACCATGGTGTGTTAAGGTCCCACTCCATATCGGCATCGTAGGTAAACATTTCTCCCTCTCGGCTTAGAGCAGCGTCGTACTGGTTCCGGAATCCTGTGGCGACCACGTCCCAGGTTTTGCCCTCAGGGTCAATTCGTGCCACGTGGCCCAGCGGAGCTTCGGCACCGCGCATGAAATGTTGCAGAGAGGGAAGGAGCTGATCTTCACCCCAGACTTCCGGCGTGCGGGCGTGTGTGTAGTCCTCGGGCAGTTGTGTTTGGTTACCCATGACGACGTAGAGTCCTTCGCCGTCGGCGGTAGGAAAGATGGCATGCGGACCGTGCTCACCCGCTGTCTCTCCGAGCGTCTTGATGGTGACTAATTTGTCAAACTGGTCATCGTTATCGGTGTCGAGCAATCTAAAGACTCCAGTGCCGGAGGAACTGTTGCGCGAATTCACCACAACGTATAGACTGTCGAAGGCGTAGCAGAGTCCTTGGGCGTGACCCACCTTAGGCAGTTTGGCGAGTTCGGCGTTGAGTTCCTGAGGGTCAGTGCCATCGTGATCGCCGCGCTTGGGGGCTCCCTCGGTCGAATAGGTGATCTGCCGGATAGTAGAGGAGTCGAGCCGTTCGCCGAGTTTCGGGATAGGGAAACGGTAGATGCCGCCATACTGGTCGCTGACGATAAGCCGCCCTTTATCGTCTTGGCACATGGCCACCCACGAACCTTGGATGTCACGTGGGACGGTATAGAGCAACTCGGCCTCAAAGCCTTCCAAGAGTGCAATTTTATCGGGCGGGGTGGCGGTGCGCTGAGCCTGTGTCAAAGGGACGACAGCGGTAGTTACCGCCAAAATGAAAAAAAGTTTCTTCATGTAAATGCAATAAGGGAATAAAGTGAATATCTCGGGAATGGAGTGATTCTGCCAATCTTTTTCGCGATAGGTCGAATTTTGGGTGGTTAAGGAAGACGGCGATATCTTGAGATCATTTGGCTCTACCCTCGCTTCTTCCTCTTCAATAAAGAGGAAGAAAGTCTGCCTTGCGAAAGATAAGCCCGGGTGGATTAGCTCGCGCGAACAGAAACACGTTGTAAACATTCTCAATGTTTTTTGAGGTAATAGGCGTCGATCTCAGTTTTGTGAGTGTCGAGGGTTTCAAGGATGTGTGCGGATTATCGCTAAAGAATCAGGATTCTACCGATCTTTCGCGATTTGATAAACTCGTCGCATCCCGCGATTGTGGAGCAGCCTAAGCTTCGTCGATAGCGGGTAATGCTTGTAGGCTCCCTCCATGATTCGTTTCGTGTGGGCCTGGTTGATTTTTGCTACCATGTTTGGCTCTGCTGAGGCAAGGTCCAACGATCGATCCGAGGCAATGGCCTTCGGTAAAGGGGGTCAGAAAAAGATGCTCTATGATCGGCGGCAGCGACCACAGGCAGTGTTTCTGGATGGCAAGGTGCATCTGGTTTTCAACGGAGGGGGTAAGGGGGGTAAGGAGCCGAGTTTCAGGACGGCGCCAATGGCAATAACCTACGATCCCAAGAAGCGTTCCTTCTCAAAGACAGTCACGTTGGGAAAAAGGAGCAAGGATCATCACTACGGACCGGTGATCTGGGCGGACGAAGCGGGGTATCTTCATGTCCTGTCAGGATGTCATCGGACGCCGGGCACTCATCTCGTTTCGAAGGAGCCGGGGTCTATTGGTGAGAGTCTGGATGACTGGGTAGAAGGATCACAAATCGGAGACAGCATTTCCTATCCCACGGTCTACAACATCGAAGGAGGCAGGGAAATAATATACTATCGCGTCCTCGGGCATTTCGGGCACTGGACTTATAGTGTGACAGAGGATCGGGGAGAAACCTGGGAGACACCCGACAAGGCGGTGACGGATATGGATGTGGCAGGGCGGTTTGAGTGGTCCTCCTACCAGACAAAGTTGTTGAGTCCGGATGGCAAGACGCTTCACGTCGCATTCATTGTCTATGACGACTGCAAATTTGAAGATCCTGATCGGGCGATGTCGGATCGACTTTACAATCCGCGCTATCAGGAGAAGACGGGACAGGATTGGAAATACAATCTTTACTACTGCCAGCTTGACCTGGCTTCCGGGGAGGTGACGAACTTTGAGGGCGAAACCATGAAGACGCCGATGGATGTGGATTACGCTG
Organism: Akkermansiaceae bacterium UBA1506; assembly: GCA_002323995.1. Lineage (GTDB taxonomy): Bacteria > Verrucomicrobiota > Verrucomicrobiia > Verrucomicrobiales > DEV007 > Arctic95D-9. The sequence continues at coordinate 39,793 of DCQY01000141.1, forward strand.
ATGAGAATTGTCTCATTTGGGACACCGAATGGCGGGGTTCCGGAGTGCCGCCCAGTATCGTGCTGGATGGGAAAGGGCAGCCGGCTTTTCTCCATGTACTGTCTGGGGATGACTCCAAGCAGGAGGCGAATTACTTCTACGTGTTCCATGATGGGGACGAATGGCAAAAGACTTCCATCGCCGAGTCCACCCATCAGTGGAACAGCGGCCATCTGAGGAAAGAAGAAGATGGCACATTAGTCGCCTTCCTCGTGGTGGGGGATGAATACTTGAAATCCGATGGTCTGATGGACAGCCATGGGGGAGGTCGCATCGAAGAATGGCGCTCTCCGGATGAAGGGAAAACGTGGCAGCGAAAGCGAGACCTCACGCCGATGGATTCGAAGTTCTCGGGATGGCGGTTCAACAACGTCCAACCGGTAACAAAGCCCGGGGGTGAGATCGTTCCCGGAATGCTGCTGTTCTATGGATGGGGAGATCCCTATTCGCCGCAGGCGAAAGCCTTTCTGATCGACGAGATGCACTAGTCGGCGAACCGCCTGTGCTCAGAGATCTTTCTCCGTCTGCGGGAAGCGCTTGCGCGCTGAGCTGTCTAGAGTTTGCCCGGTTCTCAGGTTCCACCATTCGTGGGCGCGCTTGGGGTCGTAGTTGGGGTTGTGAATGGGGACGCGTGCGCTGACTGAGATTCGCCAGTTGGCGAGTTTCTTCTTCAGATCGGCGACTTTGCCTTTGCGCTCTTCGATGAGGTTGTTCTCTTCACTGATGTCTTGGGCGAGGTGGTAGATCTCGATGTCACCGGTGCCGTCGAGGTATTCGATCAGCTTCCAGTCGCGCTCGCGAATGGCACTGGCGGGACGGTCGTGGTGATAGTGCGGGTAGTGCCAGTGGATGGCGTCACGATCGAGTCGCTCTTTCTGTCCTGTCAGGACCGGGAGAAGATCGTGGCCGTCGATGGTCTGATGCTCCGGCAGGCTGCCTTCGGCGGCAGCAACAAAGGTGGGGTAGAAGTCGTAGCTGATGACCGGTTCGGCGCTGGTAGTGCCAGCGGCGATTTTGCCGGGGAGCTTGACGATGAGTGGTACGCGGATGCCACCTTCGGTCAGAGCGCCTTTCTCACCCTTGAGTGGAGCGAGGTTGGAGACATTATCGTCGGCGGCTTCGTTGTAATCGTAGCGACGATGGAGCCCGCCGTTGTCCGACGTGAAAACGATCATGGTGTTGTCGGTCAGTCCCTGGGCCTCGACTTCGTCGATGATTCGTCCGACGAGGGCGTCCACTTCTTCGACCATGGCGGCGTAGATGGGGTTGGGCAATTTGCGTTTGTGCTCGGCGGCGCGGGTGCGGTATTTCTCAACCAGGGAAGCTTTGCTCGCCAAAGGGATGTGGACGGCGTAAGGCGAGAGCATGAGAAAGAACGGCTTGTCCTTATTCTCACGAATGAAGTGTTCGCAGGCCTCGGCTTCGAAGTCGGTGCGGAACTGATCGGGCTTCGGCTTCAGTGTTTGTGTCGAATTGCTGGCGACTCTGTATTTGCCGGGCAGGTGCGGGCCGTTGATCTCGAGGTCATGGTCATAACCCTGGTAGCCAGGGCCGAACTGGGGGTGCATGCCGAGATGCCATTTTCCGATGTAGCCGGTGGCGTAGCCGGATTCCTTCATCTGTTCCGCCACGGTGATGGTGTCGAGCGGCAGCGCCATGGTGGTTTGCGGGTCGATGACGCGCTCGAAGGGGCGCCAGTGGCCGGGGATGTGAGCGGTGATGCCGATGCGGGCCTGGTTCTGCCCGGACTGAACCGCGCAGCGGGTGGGTGAACAGACGGCTCCGGCGGCGTAGGCATCGGTGAAGCGCATGCCTTCGCTGGCGAGTTGATCAAGCCGAGGGGTGTCGATGAAGTCGTTGCCGTAACAGCCGAGGTCACCCCAGCCCATGTCATCGATGAAGATGAAGATGATGTTGGGTTGCGCCGCATGTACCGAGGTGCCGATCAGGCAGGCGAGGGTGAGGATCAAGGTTTTGATAGGAGTCATGATGAAATTGGAAGTGGGAAGGGTGAAATGTTGGAGAAAAAAAGTTGGTGATCAATCAGGAATCGGAGCATTGGCATACTGCTCGGCGAGAGTTTGAGTCCGTTGCCGAAGTTGTTCGAGGACGGATGCGTATTCGGGGTCGTCGACGAGGTTGGTGAGTTCGTCAGGATCGTTTTTGAGGTCGTGAAGAAATTCGTAGTGAGGCTCCTGATCGGTGTAGCGGGCATACTTGAAGCGAGCCCCACGAACGCCCAGCCAGGACATGGCATACTTAGGGTTCTGGTGTTCACAGAAGAAGTCGTCGCGCCAGGCTTGGGGTGGCGTGTCGTTTTCGATGACCGGTTTGAGGCTGGTGCCCTGGTAGCTGGCCGGGATTTCCACCTGGGCCCAATCGAGAAAGGTGGCGGGCAGGTCGAGGTTGAGGGCGACGGGATCGACGGTTCTTCCTCTCAGGTCTTCGGAAAGACGGGGATCATACACAATGAGAGGGACGCGCTGGGATTGTTCATGATGCGACCACTTGCCGGCAAAGCCGCGGTCACCCATGTAGTAGCCGTTGTCCGAGGAGTAGACGATGATGGTGTTCTTGGCGAGGCCCTCCTCCTCCAGCGTCTCCAGCACGCGATGGATGACGTGATCGATTCCGGAGAGCATGCGGAAGTAGGCACGCAGGTTGAGCTGGTATTTCTCCGGCGTGTCCCAGCGCCAGTGATAGCGCTCCCGGTGGTTCGAGGTTTTGAAGAACTCCGGCTGAGATTCAAAGATGGACGGGTCTGACAAGCGGGGAACCGGCATCACGATGTCATCGTATTTGCCGTTCATGGCTTTGGGCCAGGGGAAGTGGCCGGTTCCGGGAATGAGGTCTTTGTCCTCAGCGTGACCAGCGTTGAACCAGAGGTTGAGGCAGAAAGGACGATCATCGTCCCGCATTGATTTCAGAAACTCGACGCCGCGATCGCCGACCAGTTCGGTGGTGTGGCGCTTCGACCCGTCCGGCATCTCCTTGAAGTAGGGGCGTCGAAAGATGCTTTCGTAATCATCAAAGTGATCTTCGGGCTGAAATCCTTTCGGCATCTTGGCGTGCCATTTTCCAAAGAGGGCAGTGCGGTAGCCGGCCTGGCCCAATTGATCTGAGAACAGTTCGGTGAGAGCATCGGGGCGAACGCGATCAGATCCGTCCGGCTCGACCGAAGACAGTGAGGTCAAGCCGGTGAGGATGGTGGTCCGACTGGCCCAGCAGGTCGACCGCGTCACAAACATATTCTTGAAACGCACTCCTCTGGCCGCGAGTTGATCAATCGTCGGTGTTTCGACAATGGGATGACCGGCGCAGCCCAGTGTGTCGTGGCGCTGGTCATCGGCGAAAAAGAAAAGGATGTTAGGACGGGAGGAATCTTCACATAGAGGCGATACGACCGTGGCCGCCAGCGCAAATAGAGTGAATCCTATTCTCTTCATGAGCGAGGGCTCTCAGCCGGTTCAGAACGACTGCACTAAAACAGCGGCTCGCTCATTTCGTCGTTTATCGTTTCCCAGATCTTGATCAGTTCTTCGAGCTGCTCCGGGTTGGACTGGGCGAGATTGTTTTCTTCGGAGATGTCCTCGGAAAGGTCGTAGAGTTCCCATTTGGACGGGCCGAACTCCTTGCGCTTGCCCATGCGGACGATTTTCCAGTCACCGTGACGCAGGCCGGCTTTGCCACCCTGACGCCAATACAGCGTTTCGTGAGGGCGGCCCTCTTTCTCTCCGGTGAGGTAGGGGATCAGATCCACGCCTTCGACCTGCTTGGGCGCGGTGACGTGTTCGGCGTTGGCGGCGGCGGTGGCAAAGATGTCGAAGGAGCTGATGGGGTTTTCGTAAACCTGCCCCGGAGGAATGGTGCCTTCCCACTGCATCACGAAGGGCACGCGCACCCCGCCTTCATACATCTGGCCTTTCTGTCCACGCAGGACGCCGTTGGAGGACGTGAGTTCCTTGGTGGGGCCTCCGTTGTCACTGAGGAAGAAAACGAGGGTGTCTTCTTCGAGGCCTGACTTACGGAGTTGCTCCATCACCGCGCCTACGCTGTCGTCCATATTTGCGAGCATGGCGGCGAAGATGCGGCGGTGCATGTCTTCGATGTGGGCAAACTTCTCCATGTAGGCATCGGCTCCCTGAAGCGGACTGTGCACCGCATTGTAGGAAAGAAAGAGGAAGAACGGCTTGTCGTCGTGACGACCGATGAAGTCGACGGCCTCTCGAGTGAGGGCGTCGGTGAGGTATTCAGTTTCGACAACCGGCTGCCCGCCGCGAACGATGGGATTGTTGGCGTCGTAGTCTGGCTCGTTACCAAGCAGGTTGTGGAAATGGAGTTTCTTGTCGCCATACCAATAGCCCGACTCGGTCGGACCGCCGGGAAGGAACTTGCGGCGCAGCAGGGTCGTGGTGCCGTCCCAGGGCGGGGGAACGAAATAGTGACCTTCATGAGTGAAACCAAAGAACTCATCAAAACCGTGGCGGAACGGATGGTAGTGAGCGGTGCCTCCCTGGTGCCATTTGCCAATCAGGCCGGTGGCGTAGCCACCATTGTGAAGCGCTTCGGCGATGGTGACTTCTTCGGCCGGCATGCCGATTCCGGGTTCTTCGTTCACGGCGCCGATGGGGTTGAACTCATAACCGAAACGGGTTGGTGTGCGTCCAGTGAGGAAGCCGGCCCGTGAGGGGCTGCAATTGGGACCTGCGACATAGGCGTCGGTGAAGCGAACACCGTTGGACGCGATGGCATCGATGTGAGGCGTGGGGATATCGGTGTTCCCCTGGCAGCCCAGTTCGTGGTAGCCGAGATCGTCTGCGAGCAGGACGATGATGTTGGGTTGTTCGGTCGCGTAGGTTCCACAAGTAGAGAGGGCGGTCACTAGGATGGGGATTTTGAGAAAGTGTTTCATGCGCAGTAGAAGGATATCTCAACGAGACGCTGATTCTGCCGGTTTTCTCTCGGCAGCAAAGATACGGGTTCAGGGCGGGCAGTCTTTGAGGCGCTTTTTACCAAAAAGATGGCAGAATCAACGACGAAGTGAGATATAGATTCTATGAAGGATCAAAGTCAGGAAAAGGGCAGCCAGTTGTTGCAGCTTTTCGCCCGCCACACTCGGGAGTTGCGGGCCTATTCGCGGTTGATTCTGCCATCGGTCGATCCTATCGACGATGTGATGCAGGAGGCCAGCGTGGTGATCTGGGAAAAGCAAGATCAGCTGCGTCATAATGACGAGTTCTTGCCTTGGGCTAAAACGATTGTGCGGAATATTAGTTTTCGCCATCGCCGCAAGTTAGTGCGTGATCGGCATGTATTTGATGATGAACTGGTCGAGCGCATCCTGGTCGAGGAAGATGCGGAGGAGAAGAGCGGCGATCAGTCGTCCCGCGAGTATATCGCCTTGATGAACTGCCTCAGTAAATTATCCGATGAGCGCAAGCGTCTCATTCTTGCCCCTTACAGCGGTCCCGGTGCGGTTAAAGAGATGGCGGCGCAATCGACCCGATCTCCCAACAGTCTTTACAAATTGCTGCAGCGTCTTCGCGTCAAGTTGATGCGCTGCGTTGAAACCGAACTGAAATCCGAGCCTACCGGACCATGAGAACAGAAAGATTGGAAGAATTGATTCAGAACTGCGTGCTCGGCCAACTTACCGAAGACGAAGCGGAGGAGTTGTCGCAGCATCTTCGTCAGGATGAGGCGATCGTAAGTCGCAGAAAACTCAGGCGCGCACTCAAAGCAGATGCCTACCTCGAGGAAGCTGCAGCTGACATGGAACGCGGTGCTAATTTTGATGATGATTTCGGTTCCCCGCGGGTTGTGCCTTTTCTTCAGCGAACTTGGCTCACCGGGGCAGTGGCCGCTGCGTTGGCTATCGGAATTTTTGGCTGGATCAGAAATGGAGACCAATCCCGGGCGCTGATCGACCTCGGAGTCGCTTCGGTGCTGCGTATTGAAGGTGACGGCAAAGTGAATGGGAGCGCTCAACTTTCCCTGGGGGGCTCGCTGAGGGAAGGGGATCGACTTACGATGAAAGAAGGGATTGTTGAACTGGCCTTTCGGGATAGCGGGGTGCATGCGATTGCAACAGCGCCGTTGTCGTTGACCGTGCAAACGGCCGATCGTGTCTTTCTCAATAGGGGCGACTTGAAGCTTCACGTGCCGCCGCATGGGATTGGCTTTGTTGTGGAAACTCGTGAGCGCAAGATCACGGACTTGGGAACGAGTTTTGTCGTAAGCGCTGAGCCGCAAGGATCGCAAGTGTTTGTCCTCGACGGTCTTATCTTGCTTGATGGTCGCGGAAAAGCCAGAGAAAGGTTTATGACCGCTGGTGAACTGGCGAAATTCGATCGGGAGGGAGATACCCAGATGCCTTCGAAAGGTCATAGTGGGGTGCCGGAACTTGAGATGGGGGCCCTGTTGCCGACGGAGGGTTCTCTCGTAGGGCACTTGTATTCTCTGCCTGATAATCAGTTGCTACCGAAGCAGCCATCACGTTTCAAAGTGGATGTGATGGGGCAGCGCTTTGCGCCACTGATTCAGTCCGGATTTAAGGATTCCTCCTGCCTCAAAGGGATGGACCGAAGTGCGCCTTTTCGTTTTGCTGGAGTTGCCGGCACCTACAATGAGTTTGCGCCTCGGCTGGGAGTGTCACCGCGCGTGATTGATGAATCGGGTTGGTTGATTTGGTATCAGGGTAAGGTTAAGCCGCCTCAGTCAGGGCGTTATCGCTTTTGGGGGTATGCAGACAATAATCTTCTCGTGGCCATGAATGGAAAAACCGTTTTTGACGGTTCGCGTTATGACTCAGATCTCCGGGAGGTGATGCCGGTGGCGCGGGAAAATTACCCGGCCTGGCCTTGCCTTAATGCCAGAGCTGGATTTGCTTCGGGTCCGTGGGTGGAAATTAATGATGATCCGGTGCAGTTGGATCTGCTGTTTGGAGAAGTAGCAGGAAAGTTGACCTCGGGTATTCTACTGGTGGAGAGAGAAGGTGCGGTCTATGAAAAGACCTACTGGGGTCAGCCACAGTGGCCGCTGTTTCTCATGGAGTTACCTGAGGAGGCTCAGCGCGATGAGTTGGAGCGTCTTCGCAGTCATATGGTTGACAAGTTAATGGGATCATTCACGGTTTCGGAAAGTGCGTGCTGGCACGTCGTCGATTAAACGAGGTAGGGTAGCGCGTTGGAGTGGTTCTTTTCCGATTTTACATTGAGAGATCGCCCACTAATTTTAATTACTATTCTAATGAAATTCTTAAAACACCTTCTCGTCCTTTTTTTTAGTCTTTTGGTTGCTTGCTCGCCGCCTGCAAACGTTGAATTGGGTAGCGGGAATGCGGCAGCTGAAGCGGTTGAATTGTTCGACGGCGAAAGTCTGAATGGTTGGCAAAATTTTGGCGGCGGAAACTTTTATGTAGAAGACGGAACTATTGTGGGTGAGGCGGCACCAGGTTTGCCGAACAGCTTCTTGGCCACCGATAAAATGTATGGTGACTTCGAACTCGAAGTTGAATTCAAAGTCGATCCGTTGCTGAATTCTGGTATTCAGATTCGCAGCAATACCTACCCCGAAGAAACCAAGACGATGCGCTGGGGTGGTAAGTTCAAGGAAGACGGCAGCAAGGACATCATCGAGAAGCTCTGGGAAAAAGACCGATTTTGGGGTTACCAAATTGAAATCGACCCTTCGGAGAGGGCGTGGTCAGGCACGCTTTACGAGGAGGGCGGCCGTGGATTCCTGCACTCGCCAGACGACGCCAAAGCGCCTGAGGGCTCTTTCAAGTCAGGCGATTGGAATCACTTCAAGATCATCGCGAGGGGTGACCATTTCCAAGTTTGGCTCAATGGGGTCCAAACTGCGGATGTGAAAGACGACCTCACCGCAAGTGGCTATGTCGCGTTGCAGTTGCACGGCATTGGTAAGAACAAGCAGAAAATCGGTAAGAAAGTTGCTTGGCGCAATATCACACTTAAGCAGTAAGAAGGCCTTATTTTGCTTTCAAGGTGGTGATCAGGAAATCGGTCGCGGTTTCGTGAGTGATATTCGGGGCGCCGGGATAAACTAGTTCCGAGGTTACTCCGTTTGCTTCGAGTCGTTCCTTCAACTTAACTCCGAAGTTGGAGGTGTGGGTAGGGTCCTTCTGCTCCTGCCCGAGTGCTGGCGGGGCGCTGTAGGTCATGTAGATCGACGGATCGTCTTGGCTCACGAGCGCGTAGGGAGAATACGCTTTGATCCATGGAAGTATCTCATCGCGTTTTGCGATAAAGTCATCAAACTTCGGGACATTAAATGCATGGCCCCCGTAGCGACTGTTGGGAGTCCATCTTTTCATTTGTTTTGGATCAAGCGTCGTCTGGGCACCGCTGACGGCTGCGCACCACAGGCGAGTTGATTCACGAGCCACGGGGTCATCGCTTTCAAGGTCGGCGAGATCATCGTGGAAGCTAAGCCAGAGACTGGAGCAGGCACCAGCTGAACCGCCGGCTGCTCCGATCCGTTCTTTATCAAAGTTCCATTCTTTCGCTTTGCTGCGGACAAATTGTAGAGCGCGTGCCGCGTCGTGAAGAGGAGCTTTCACGGGTGGCTCGATTCCTTCTTCGACGGCTTGTTTCACGTAGCGATAATTAATCGCTACAATGGAGATCCCAGCATTGAGAAGGGCAGTGGGGTTTGCAAATCGAATAATGCGTTCCTTGGAACCGCCTTGCCAGCCACCCCCATGAATGACAAAGGCGACTGGGGTGGGGGAGTCGCTCTTTGCTTGCCAAACATCCATGATATGTCGTTCATGTTCACCGTATCGAATCCCTGCCAGGGTTGGGGCAGGAACGTTGGCAGGATAGACCTCCTCCTTCTTGGGAGCTTTTGCGTTTTGGGTAAAACCAGTGACGACGAGGCAGAATGATAACGCCGTCAAGGAAGCTGCGAATTTCAACATGAGTAAATTATGAGGCGCATCAATAGTTTCGTCTATGGCGTGAATTGGTCTTTCAACCGATCTGGGGGGCGCTTTTCTTTGCTGTAGACGCGTAAATTTTGTAGGCTTGTCATCGTCTGAGCCGACTTATGAGACCGGCAGCGTTGCTATCTTCGTTTTTTATACTCCTGCTACTGATCTTGGTTGTTGTCTTCCAGCCGTTATCTGAAAAGCGGGAAGAAGCTAATTTGAAGCCCAGCGTGGTATTAGATACTCCGATATCAGCTTCTCGCCGTGACAGGGTCCAGGCCTTGGCAGAACGCTTGAGACCTCGCCAAACTGAAGTCGGTAATCCATACCTTAGGCCGCGGACTCGAGAGGTACTGAATGCGCAAGGCATGGTGAATTATGCTTCAGGCCCGGGCGAAGTGAGCAACGTTGAAGATTCGTGGGAATCTGTCATTGAGTGGATGCAGGAACGTGACTTAGAAAAAGGCCACACGCCAAACGATTTTAATGATGTTGTTCTGAGCTCACAATCCGTAAGCCGGCATAATGGAGTCACTCATCTCTATTTTCGTCAGCGAATTGGAGGAATCGAGGTCTACAACGGAGACGCCAGCGCGAACGTCGGGCCTGATGGAACAATACTTAGCCTTCACAATCGCTTTGTCCGTGACTTGGACTCTGAAATCAACATTAAAGATCCGCAGATCGATGCAGCGAAAGCTGTGCAGTTGGCAGCCGCTGACCTGGGAGTAGTCCGCTACGATGAAACGTTGGCTGTCAGGCAGGCGGCGAAGGGACCTGAGCAGGCAATGTTGTTTGAAGGAGGAGGGATTTCACAGGATCCGATCCCGGCCAAATTGATGTATCTGCCGCAAGCAGAGGAAACTACCCGCCTCGTTTGGAATACGGTCATTCACTTATCGGACAGTGCTCGATGGATGGATGTGAATATCGATGCCGATTCTGGCGAAATTTTGACCTGTTCAAACTGGTATGCTCACGCGAATTATCGCGTTTTCCCTTTTCCTAACGAGACCCCATTAGAAGGAGGAAGGCAATTGGTTGTAAATCCTGAGGATGCTTCGGCATCTCCATTCGGTTGGCATGACACAGACGGTATTAGCGGTGCTGAGTTCTCTGACACGCGAGGTAATAATGTTAATGCACAGGACGACACTGATGCCAATAACTCGGGAGGAGACCGGCCCGATGGGGGAGTTGCGCTGAATTTTGACAATCCTTTGGACCTTAACGAGGAGCCCTCAACTTACCTCGACGGTGCCATTACTAACCTCTTCTACTGGAATAACATTCTGCATGATATCCATTACCAATACGGATTTGACGAGGCGGCGGGCAATTTTCAAGAAAACAATTACGGTAACGGCGGGGCTGGCTCGGACCCGGTTGAGGCTGATGCTCAGGATGGTTCAGGCACCAATAATGCTAATTTCGGGACTCCACCTGACGGTTCTAATCCTCGCATGCAGATGTTTGTTTGGACGAGTACGACTCCGAATCGCGATAGCGATCTCGATAACGTCATCATCATCCATGAATACGGCCACGGGGTCTCCAACCGCCTGACGGGTGGTGCCGCGAATTCCAGTGCTCTCTCGGCAAGCCAAAGCCGGGGTATGGGTGAAGGCTGGAGTGACTGGTGGGGGCTCGCCTTAACCGCCAAACCGGGCCAACCTTCAGATTTGAGCCGTTCAGTTGGCCACTATGTGCTGGGTCAGTCTGCCACCGGTAATGGAATTCGTCCGCGTCCATACACGACTGATTTGTCGGTCAACGAATACACCTATGGAGACCTTCCCTCTGGTCTGAGTGTTCCTCATGGTATCGGATTTGTATGGTGTTCAATTCTCTGGGAGATGTATTGGAAGCTCGTGGATTTTCACGGATTCGACTCAGACATTTACCAAGGTTCCGGTGGGAATAATATAGCTCTCCAGTTGGTCATGGACGGCTTGAAACTGCAACCGGCGACTCCGACTTATCTTGAAGCACGCGATGCGATTCTTCTGGCGGATCAAGTCAACAATGGTGGGGCCAACAGCGACTTGATCTGGCAGGCTTTTGCCAAGCGGGGCATGGGCTTTTCAGCGAGTGATAGTGGCGACCCCAATAACCTCACTGTGACAGAAGCCTTTGATCTACCAGACGAACAGTTCTCAATCAATGACGTGACGGTTACTGAGGGAGACAGCGGAACGACTGATGCTGTATTCACCGTAACTCTGAGTGCCGAAGCTGCGGAGGTGACTTCTGTCGACTACACCACCTCCGATGGCACTGCCTCATCGCCGGCTGACTTTACCGGAATTTCCGGGACTCTTTCATTTGCCGCCGGTGATTTATCAAAAACAATTACAGTTCCAGTAATTGGGGAAACTGATGCAGAAGACGACGAGGTTTTTTCTGTTGTCTTGAGCAGTCCAGTCAATGCCATTATTCTTGATGGCGAGGGAATCGGGACGATTTTGACTGACGAGTTTGCTCCGCCTGTTATTAGCAGCCCTCTCACGGCTCAAGGTATTGCGGGACGAAACTTTGTTTACCAGGTCACGGCCCAGAACGTGCCCCGCTCGTTTGCTTTGGGTGGAACTGTGCCGCCTGGAATGACAATTGACACGACCACGGGGGTGATAAATTGGACTCCATCAATTTCAGAGAGTGTCAGCGTATCGATCTCAGCGACGAATCCGGCAGGGACCGATACAGAGACTCTTGTAATCGAAGTTTCTGATGATCCCATCAAGAACGCCCTCGATACCGGGCTTCCAGTTCAAAATGGAAATCCTCCGTGGTTTCTTCAGGATGAGGTCACTCGGGACGGCGTTGACGCGGCGCAGAGTGGGGCAATTGATGACAATGAGACGACTTGGTTTGAGCTGACGGTTGATGGCCCTGACACGCTACGATTCTGGTGGAAGGTCTCCTCTGAGCTCGGTTTTGACTATCTACGCCTAAAAGATGACGGCTCGACGGTAGCTCAGATATCAGGAGAGCAGGACTGGGAGGCCTACGCCTATGCAGTTCCTGCTGGAACCCACATGATTCGCTGGAGTTATGAAAAAGATGTGACCGTGGTCAGTGGCAGTGACGCTTCGTGGGTGGACTTGATCTCACTCGACAGTGAGGATTTGCGACCGGTAATTATCAGCAGAGCCTTGGTAACCGGCATTAAAGAAAAACTGTTCAGTCATCAGATTGAAACAACCCATTCGGCTGCTTCGTTCTCTATTACAGGAGCGTTGCCGGCTGGATTAAGTTTTGATGCCGCAACGGGAATTTTATCGGGGACTCCGATTGAGGTGGGGACTTTTACTGTCACGATTGGAGCCACGAACACGTCTGGCACGGCAGAGCAAATTTTGACTGTTGAAATACAGGACCCTGTTGGCATGAGTAGCGCACTCGATACCGGGCTAACCGTTACTTCGGGGCCGATTCCCTGGTTCATTCAGACAGAGATGACCCACGATGGCGTCGATGCTGCCCAGAGTGGTGATGTCGATGATGGTGAATCCACTTGGTTTGAAATTTCCATAGCAGGTCCTGACACCCTCACGTTCTGGTGGAAAGTCTCGTCCGAAAGCGGACTTGATGTTCTTCGCTTGCTCGATGATGGCGTTGAGGTCCGTTCGGTTTCTGGAGAAGAAGACTGGCGTGAGGTGAATTATGAGGTAGCGGCAGGGGTCCATACGATGCGATGGGTCTACGAAAAAGATCCGGTGATTAGTGCCGGCGCGGACACTGCCTGGGTCGATCAGATCGTGCTGGCGACCACGGGCCTACTGTCTGATGCAATTGACAATTCGAGTGTCGATCCGTTGACCGGTGACCCACAATGGTTTCGACAGACTACGACCACGTTTGATGGTGTGGACGCCGCCCAGAGTGGGAACGCAAATGATGAGGAGACCACCTTCCTTGATTTTTCAGTTGAAGGGCCGGATACGGTAGCTTTTCAATGGAAGGTGTCTTCAGAGGCGAACTATGATTATCTGAGATTTAAAGTCGATGGCACTGAAATAGCAGCCATTGCTGGCGAGGTAGGTTGGGAACGGGTCGTTCATGAGTTACCAGCCGGAACTCATAACTTGCGGTGGGAATTTGATAAGGATCAGTATGTTTCCGCGGGTAGCGACGCAGGATGGCTTGACGATTTCGCTCTTTTGTCATCTGATTTTCGCCCTTTTATTACTAGTGCCTCTGAAGTTTTTGGCAGTGCAGGAGTTCCCTTTTTCTACCAGATTCAGACATCAGAACCTGCGACTTCATTTTCCAGCGAAACGTTGCCAAATGGCTTGAATTTGAATACCTCGACAGGATTAATCTCCGGAACCCCGACTGATTTTTTGACAACAAACGTCTCTGTGACAGCGACGAACGCAAGCGGATCCGATACTCAAACAGTTTCTATCGTTATCAGTAATCTGGGTGAAGCGCTTGATGTAGACTTGCCAGTTTCGACAGGAAGTCCTTCCTGGTTTTATGAGGCGACTACGACACACGACGGAGTTGACGCCGCTCAAAGCGGCGACGTAGACGATGGAGAAATTTCATATTTCAATTTCGATGTCGTTGGTCCCGATACGGTTGATTTTTGGTGGAAGGTGTCCTCTGAAGCAGGGTTCGATGGACTGATTTTTTCTCTTGATGGAACCGCAATTACCAGTATCACAGGGGAAGTCGACTGGACCCAATACTCCTATGCGATTCCAGAGGGTAACCACTCTCTTCGTTGGGAATACTTTAAGGATGGGCAGATCTCAGCGGGCTCCGATAGTGGCTGGGTGGATGAGATTTCCTTTCAGAGCCTACCAATACCACAAGTCATTTCGTTTCCGGCTATTCCTGATCAGGCACTGAGCAATACCTTCGCTCTTTCAGCAACGGGAGGTGGATCGGGGAACCCGGTTATTTTTGCGATTACCAGCGGCCCAGCCACGATTGATAGCTCAAATATATTGAGATTTACGGGTCCGGGAACTGTCACGGTGACAGCTTCGCAGGCGGGAAGCCAACGTCACCTTCCCGCTGAGAATGTTTCCAGAACATTTACCGTCGCTACAGCTCAAATTTTGTTTGATGGCGTTGCCACTGCAGCTGGATTAGGCGGATCAGATGCCCTCCCCAGCGCGACGCCTTTCGGAGGTGGCGTCACCAATCTTGAAAAGTATGCCTTCAATATGGACCTCGACTCATTGGATCTCCTTACGATGGCCGATGGTGGTTCGTCAGGATTGCCGCTGCTTCAAACCGAGGTGGGTGATACACCGTGTTGGACTCTCCAGTATGTTAGGCGGAAGGGCAGTGGACTTGACTACACGCCAAAGATGTCCAGCACACTGGTGAGCGACAGTTTCGTGGCCGTGAGTGAGGCAGAGACAGTGACCTCCATCGATGAGTATTGGGAACGCGTTGAAATTTGTGCACCAATGCCCGATGGACCCCTCTTCGTGATTGTTGAAGTTAGTGTTCCCTGACTTAGACGAGTTATTGGTTGGCAAAGCGGTGATTATCACCGCTCTGCTTTGAGAAATTAGTTTAGCGACACCGATTGAGGGGCGCAGCCGACCTTACCTTTCTCAGACACGATGTTGTCGGGGGCATTTTTACCAGCTTTTACAACGAATGTTTTCCCTTCGGGGGCGCCCGGGGTGAAGGTCTTTCCGTTCGCTCGAACTGTGTAGAGAATTTCGTCAGTTTCCTTATCAATCAGCTGGATGACGGGATCTTCCACGTTAAAAGAGAGCTCTCCGAGCTTTCCCCAGGACGGCGGATTGTAGTTATCGAACTGTGAGATAGTCCTTGGCCAACCCGGGTATTGCTCCGAGGCGGGATCAGTAATATCGACGTTTCGCGGCCAGCATTCCATCGTGATTTCGCGGGATTTGGTGTTGAGTCGAACGATGCCCCACCCTGCCGAGCGGGTGTTTAAGATATTGCCGGCCGGATTGGTTTCCGGGTTAGCAGCTGCATAGTTGGTGACCTTATTGTTGAACCCATCGAGATGGTCTCCAGTGTATTCGGGAGCTCCCTCTTCGCGATTGGCACCGGGCTCAAGCGGTTGCCACCAGCGAAGGTAAAGGTTTGCGATAGAAGGAACGCAGAAAGACCAAATCCCGTCGCCGTGCTCAGCGATGCCGTGCTGGAAAATGGTGGCGAGATGTTGGTCACCGGCATAGTGAAAGGCGAAGCCTTTGCGCAGAGTGCTGATGGCCTTGTTTCGTCCGGACTGCGGCCAACCATTGGAGTCCATGTCTGCATGAAGACGTCCGTTGGCATTGCCGTGGATATGCGCGCCACCGCAGAAGATCGTTGCAGAAAGAGCAACCTTCATGTCGGCCTTAGCCCAGTCCTGCGTCCAGTTATTTAGGAAGTTGAGTTGTCGCTCTCCGAGAAGAACAGCTCCTTCGACGTCAACGCTGGTTGGGTCGTAGTCTGGATTGAGGATATGGTCTGGGCGGGGTCCCTGCTTGGGAACTCGACCGGCGGGGCCGGTCTTGAACTTTCGGTCTTCTATGACAGCGAAGTCAATGTTGCCCCAGTTGAGATTGGTGAACCACACACCAATTCCTTGGCCGATTCGATGAGGGTCGGCTGGGTCGGGAAAGTGACTTGTTTGGGCCCGCTCCACCTCCTGGACGTATTCTCCGGGTCGTGAGTATCCACCGTCGGAGGCACCGCCCAGGGTGGAGACTTTGCCGCTTTCTCCCCAGAGGTTAGGCTGACCGGCGTCATGATCATCAGGAAGGCAGAGGGTGGGGCGATCTTTGATGATATCGCCAAAGTCACGGCCAAACTTTAGCCAGCCGGCATAGTGCTTAAAGTGATCGTAAACCTGATCACCGGAAAAGAAGAGGATATCGACATCAGCTTTCTTTACGTTGTCTATAATGTCTTGTCGTGAGATGTCACCGCCGTGAGTTGGATGAATAGAGTTTCCGGTGAACCCAGCGACGAGAATCTCGTCTTTGTCGACAGGGTTCTTGCGAATGATTCCCTCATAAGTGGCCTCATCACCGTGGGCGACGCGATATTTGGCCTCCTTGCTGTCGTCCCAGTTATCGACTCGAAAGGGAGCCGTCCATCCGGGATCGATCGCGTTGACCTTGGCCACTTCAACCCATCTGCCTTCTTTTTCGATCTCGAGGCGAACTTCCTTCGTGTCATCTTCAGCCAAGGGATAGAGTTGAGCGGTCAGCTTGAGCGTGCCGTCACTGACAGTATAGAGAGCAAAGCAAATGACGTCTTTTTTCTCGACTTCAGGGATTGCGAGGATGGCACGGCCCTTAGCGGCTTTTTTCTTTTGCTGAGAAGCGGCCGGAATGGTGATCGCCAATACGATACTGCAGATCGACAGGGTTTTCAGAAGTTTCATGGTGGTCTTTCTACGTCAGGTTTGGAGTTTGTCAGCTAAAAGATAGTCGGTGTCTAAGACGTTATCGCGGGTTTGCCAGTTCCCTCGGTCGATTCGGGAGCAGATCTCGAAGGGGACTGCTGCCAAAGAAAGAAGAGGTAGAGAGGAATTAGAAAGTGCGGGGCGCGAAGGATTGTCTCATGGAGAAATTGATCAGCACCCCAGTAGTTCAGGCTAAGAGACATGCCAGCTGCTGGTCTCGCAAGGGCAGTGACTAATCCCCACGCAGCACCATAGAGGGCTGAAGCGCACCGAATCGAGGGAATGAAAATCCCCACACAAATGACAAAGTCTAGAGCCCCCACTATATATAGAAAAATCTGGGCAGCCTGGTATTCCACGTGGAGGATGACCGTGGTCATCGCATAAAAAGTACTGGGCGTCGGCCAAAATCCAATAGCGTAGGCCCCGTGACCGGCGAAAGTCATGATAAAGGCGACCATTGCCGCCTTAACCGTCATTTGGTGGCGTATGCCAAAAAAGAGAGCAAACACCAAGAGCACCGGAATGAGCATCTGGCCGCCGTGTTCCACAAACATGGGAAGCTGATACTGAGCCTTGACGAATTTGGCGTAGGTCAAAATAACAAGGAGAAGACTGCCACAGAGTAGTCCTATCATCTGGAATCGGGACACTTTCCTCGCGGTGAGAGAGAGAATCGCGCAGACAAGGTAGAGCCATCCGATTCGGCCGCTCCATTTTTGTACCCATCCGTCACCAACTCCGGTTCCAACGAATTCTTCCCACGTGATCCCGAAGCGTTGGAGGAATGAAAACGTGTTATCGTGCCAGAGTAGGACGCCGTAGGGGGCGTGCCAGTAGAAATGAACCCAGGCCCAACCCGCGAAACATAGGAAGGCCCCGAGTCGGAGATAGAGCAGAAGTAATTGGTCTTGTTTTTCGCCCGGCATGTTTGAGAACGGCGGGAAGAATTTCACAAACTAGGGAAAATTTCCATTTAAAACCCTTTTACAGATCATGTCACACGGGGAAAGAAGCGAAAAGTCTGGACTGAATGAAACAAAAAAAGCTCCTCATCCGACAGAATCTGCCAGATTGAGAAGCCTCGATTGGAAAGGTTTTTAAATCGAGAATCAGGTAGCAATATCGAAGCGATCCAGATTCATGGCTTTGGTCCCGGTGCCTTCGTAGCCCATAAATATCAGGCGAAGGACTATTTCATAGACTCCCATCTTTACCACACGGTTTATAATCCAGACTCTAAGTAGCTCCTTTAGCCTACAGCTCCTTAACCTTGAGATTTCGGAACCAGACTTTATGTCCGTGATCCTGAAGGCCGATATGGCCTTTTCCTAGAGTGGCGTAGTCTTTCCACTTGGAGAACTTGGCGTTGGCGATCTGCCCTTTCCATTTTTCACTGTGCATCTTGTAATCGGCAGTCTTAACGCCGTTTGTGTAATATTCGACGTGGTTGCCTTTTACCACGATGCGACTTTGGTTCCACTCCCCTATGGGCTTGGTCTCATCGCTGGTGGCCGGTTCAACGGCATAGTGAGAGCCGGTCTTCTCCGCCTCAGTGACGGGTTCACCCTTACCGTTGCGAAATCCTTCGTTATCGAGCACTTGATACTCGGGGCCGGTAAGGTAGGGCTGAGGCGGGCCTTCACCGACGTGAAACATGACGCCCGAGTTGGTGCCCTTCTCGATTTTCCATTCGAAACGGAGATCGAAGTCGTCAAATTGCTGCTCGGTGATTATATTAGTGTAGGGCTTAGAATCAGGAACGCTGTCGAGATGAAGTGTACCGTCCTTCGCCATCCACTTGCCATTGATCTCGGCGTCGTTGTAGCCTTTCCAGCCATTGAGGGTCTTTCCGTCGAAGAGGGAAATCCATCCGCCGTCATTTTCTTCGGCAACGCCGGAAATCGAAAATGCCAGGGCAGCTGTCAGCATGAAGTAGGGGAGTTTGCTCATAGTTTTGATCATGATGATTTGGTGCATCCTTTATTAGATAGTATCGAAGAGAGACTTAACAATTGGTATTCCCGGTATCGCGGTCACTCGTGGCTAATTTCGCTGAGCTTGATCGGAAATTCTTTGACCACTTCGCCAGTGATGTTGACGCAACGGAAGGTCATGATGGGATCCTTCAGGGTCAGGTCGAAATTAAGCTGACCCCAGAAGTTGCCCTCATTATAGGACCAGACAGCGTTGTCGTATGTCCTGTGGGTGTGCAGGTTGGTCACTTTGGCCGAGACAAATTCATAGAGCGGGTAGCCGGGGCGTTCGGTTCTCCAGATATCAGAGCGGTGGCGGTCACCGGCAATGAGGAGAACGCCATCGATCCTCTTTTCAGTGATAAGGTCGAAAATCTCATCGCGCTCCTCGCGTGACCAGTCTCCGGCCCAGGAATCTTTACCGTCCTTATCAGCTCCGTCCGCAAACATGGTTCCTGAAGCGATGACCTTAAATTTTCCGGTGGCCTTAGAGAGTTCTTTTTTAAGCCACTTCTTCTGGTCGGGGCCCAGCATGGTCTTATCTCCCTTGTCGCGATAGAATCGGCCATCAGTCATGAAAAAGTCGACGTCACCCAGTGAAAAGCTGTGCCAAGTGCCGGGCATCGTCTCACCGCCTCCGTAGTGAGGGTTATTCCAGTTTTCGGTAAAGACTTTCCAGTTCGGCATCTTCCACGAGTGCCTCATACCAGAACCTCCGGCGTCATCGTTCATGGCCATGTCGTGGTCATCCCAAATCCCATACAGTGCCGAGCTGGCAGCGAGCTCGGCATACGCTGGACTGAGGTAGCGGCGATAATAAAAAAAGCGTTGGGCTCCCCGGTGATCGACGACGTCGATGTAGACGTTGTCTCCAAGGCCTAGGTAGGCGAGGGGACGCTGCGCAGCCATGGTGCTCCACGCGTATTCGTTCTTTGGGACATAACGGGATCCTGAACCGAAAGTGACATGGAATTCGACCTCCTGCTCTTTTTCGGGAGCGGTCCGGAAAAGATAAGTCTCTTTCTGAATTACTTCCCCATCAAGAATCACCGAGTAGGCATGGTCGGTAAATGGCTCTAGACTTTCAACGGTCAGCACTGCGGTGAAGTCATTCGTTTCGGATGTAGTGAAGGACTCCGAAGACTGATCCCCTATTTCGATCTGGACGGTGGCAGGCCCGGCCGTGCGAACCCAGAATTTGGCTGAAGTTGGGGAGATGTCACCGATCACAGGACCGTTAAAAAGCTTTAGATTGTGTTTTTTGATCAACTTGATAAAGGCAGGCTCAGTGAGGAGGTCAGCCATTCCTCCCTCTTTGCCGAAGCGCCCGGTTCTACCGCCGCTCTCGTTGCCGTAGAGAGCGTCGATTAGATAGGGGTCAAGGTCGAGCATGACCGGTGAGGTTTCGTCCTCCGTAATCGGGTCCTTGGCTATCCCGACACAACAATTAGTTGCCGCTATGAACAGCACGAGCGGGAAAATTATTAAGGGACTCAGGGTCTGCTGGGGATCTGAATTAAGCATGATTTGGCTCTGGTGATACCTTAATGGAAAGATCTTCGCTTCTGTTGAGAAGAGCAATAATTTTTCAGCCCCCATAACGCCGCCGGAGATGCGCAAAACAGTTCGCTAGCGTTCACAAGTTCAATCTGATAAGTGTGCCTCGATGAGAAGCGTTATTCTAGTTTTGATTTCCCTTATTGTTCACTTGGCTCACGCTGAGAGAGTGTCCGGTCCTGATGGTAAGGTTTATACCTACAAAGAAATCGACGGTATAAAGCGTGAACTGGAGATCTATTTCCCAGAGAGGCACGATTTGTCTAGCGATCCGGTCCCGGCGATTATTTTCTTTCATGGGGGGGGATGGGGAGGTGGAACCCGCGATGCTTTCAAGTATCAGTGTGACTACTTTGCGAGTCGAGGCCTCGTTGCAGTGACGGTCACCTACCGTCTGGCAACAAAGGAAGCTGCCGCCGCGCTCAAAGGCAACTTTTCCCGAAAGCGGATTTGTATCCCTGATGCAAAGAGTGCAATTCGCTGGTTGAAACAAAATGCAGAGGAGTTTGGCGTTGACCCGAATCGTCTCGTCGCAGCAGGCGGTTCAGCAGGGGGACATATCAGCCTGATTGCAACCAGCAACCCGGGATTGAATGACCCGAACGATCCGGAGGACATTGATACTTCTGTCGCAGCGAGGGTTCTGTTTAATCCTGCGCTTAGTAGCTTTGATGCCGCAGATTCGGAAATCGACTTCATTCGACACCTGAAACCCGGAGCGCCGCCGGCGATCGTGTTTTTCGGAAGTGAGGACAAAAAATGGCTAGAGGGTTGGAACCCAACCTATGAGAAGTGGAAACGATTAGAGGGAACCGAAATTAAGATGGAGATCGCAGAGGGAGAAAAACACGCTTTCTTCAACTCTCAACCTTGGGCCGATCTCACCTTAATTTCTGCCGATAAATTTCTCTCAGAGCTAGGCTTTTTGAAAGGAGATCCGACCTTATTGAATCCGGAGACTGGAGAGGTGTTAGTATTGTCAGAAGATTGAGAGCCTCTTTATGCCTTTACTATCCTTCTCGTAATAATTTTTGGTAATTACATTCCTGTTTCCTGTCTCGCAGCTTTATACGACGATGGTGCGGTTATACCGGAGTCTTTGCTCAGTTTTTCGATAGGGTACGAATCTTACAAATCCACCGAGGTCGACGGGTAGTTTCGGAATGTAGAATAATTTTCCTGCGGTCAATTACAGATATTGCTGCCTTTGTTTTTGCGGTGGATAATCGCTCCGACCGTGAGTCTGATTCGACACGAGCGAAACGGAGCGATAGAGGAAGTTCGATTAGTTAGTAGCAATAGCCACCACCATAGTAACCCCTGCGGTAATTATAACCGCCACCGCGGTAACCTCTGTGGTAGTGATAACCACCGTTATAGTAGCTTCTGCCTCGGTAACTTCCGCTGTGGTAGTAGGTCTTGTCGTAGTCATCATCGGCGACGGCATAGCCAACTACAGCTCCAGCAGCAGCCCCGACGAGGGCTGCTTCGGTTGGGGTACATGCCGTATTCGCCACGGAAATTCCGAGTGCGCCGGTTGCGAGGAGGAGAAGTCTCAGGGAGATTTTCATTAGTTTTGTCTTGTGGTTTCAAGCGACGTGAAAGCTTAGGCCTGCACGTTGCGTTGAAGAAAGACGATTGAAAAATCTCCGCTATTCAGATTAGGACTACTTCTTTTTCCGTTTACCTTTGACCACCTCTGTCTGACGCTCCGGATCAAAGTTAGGATTTTTGGTCATCATTTGAGCTCCGACTTCTTCCCGCCATCGCTTGAGCCGTTGATGTAATTCTTCAGCTATTTCCGGATTGCTGGCTGCTAGATTGTGGGATTCGCCGATATCGTCCTTGAGATTGTAGAGTTCGATGGAGCCGTCCTCAAAGAAATCGACAAGACGCCAGTCTTTGGACCGAATGGATGAGTAGGGGCTATCACCTCCAGCGTGGTAGTGAGGGAAGTGCCAGAACAGATCGCGGTCGAGAGTTGCTTCTGGATCTTTAAGGAGAGAAGTGATACTGACGCCTTCCATGATTTCGTTGTGTTCTTTGTTGCCTTTGATGCCGGTAATCTCCAGTAGCGTTGGGTAGAAATCATGTCCCATGATCGGTTCATCACAAATCGTTCCGGGTTTAACTACTCCAGGCCAGTAAACAATCGTTGGCACTCTTGTACCCCCCTCGTAAGCAGAGCCTTTGCCGCGGCGGAGAGGCAGATTCTCTGTGAAGTTATCGTGTTTTCCGTAGCGTTGTGTCAGGCCTCCATTATCCGAAGTGAAGATGATAATGGAATTATCGGCCTGTCCATTTGCCTCAAGCGCTTCGACTACTTCGCCGACAGCATCGTCCATACTCTTCACCATGGCAGCATAGTCGGGATTATGGTGGAGGAGTCCGTCCGCAATTTTATCGCTGAAATAGGCCGAGAGATCTTTGCGACCGGTCACAGGCGTGTGGGGTACGTGAAATGCGAAATAGAGGAAGAAGGGATCCGCGCTTTCCTCCATTATTTTCTCGGTAGCGAGTTTCCCGAAGTAGTCGGTTGCATAGTTGCTTTCTAATCCGAGTGCTTCTGTAGCTATGTCAGAAAGAAAATGCCCCTTGGATCCGGCAGGGCGATCTTGGGAAAAATCGAAGCCGTGTGCGGTCGGGCCAACGGAATCTCCGGGAAAGTCGAGGTGCCACTTACCAATCTGCCACGTTCGATAGCCACCGTCCCTTAGCGCTTCCGCGACTGTGGTGTATTTATCCTCAAGACCGAGGATCCAGTCAGGGCTATTCAGTTTGGCGAAGGGCCGGTTCTGTCCGGGGATGAAAGTAGTGAGATGAAGTTTGGCTGGAGTCAATCCGGTCATGATTGCGGCGCGTGATGGCGAGCAAACGGTGCATCCAGAATAGGCGTCGGTAAATTTCATGCCCTTTTCAGCGAGCTTGTCCAGATGAGGAGTCTCGTAAAAGTCGCTGCCAAAGCAGGAGAGGCCGGTCCACCCAAGATCGTCAGCGAGAAATAAAA
>DCQY01000113.1:0-1519 GCA_002323995.1 Akkermansiaceae bacterium UBA1506
AAAAAAACGATTTATGAGTCCCATGCATCATCGTCATTATCTTTCGTTTGAAGGAAAGCATCAACCTCCCCTTCTTCTCGGTAAAGGAGCAGGACGGCCCCGTGCGTGGAAACAGCATCAAACAAGTCCATCATCATTTCCTCTTGATCAGGATAGGGATAGACAAAGAAGAGATCTACTTCCCCGGGGTCCAGCCCATCATAATCCGGATGGATGCTTCCAGCCATCGTCGCTTCGGGTAAAATAAGTTCCTTACCGCCCATTTCTTCGGATTCGTCAAACCCCTCAGGAAGGTAGTCGGAGTCCAGAATTGTCATTGGAACGTTCATATCGGCCGCCAATTTGCGGGAGCGATTAATAAGTTCAGGCTCGATCTCTAGACCATAAGCCTCCATTCCAACGAGTGATGCTATGCCTGTCGCAATTCCAAAGCCACTACCCCATTCACAAAAAGTATCGCCGCGTAATTGAGTGTTCTCTTTCAGGTTATAAATGGCTGCATACACCATTTCAGGGTTGCTAGGGACATATTTAGGAATGCGCAGTCCAAGGCCCTCCTCGTAAAAATCCTCTCGTCTCCGGTTGGCTTCGTCAATCCACTCAACAATTTCCATCGGAGGCGGTTTGACTGATAAGGATAAACTGAGGGTTTGGAGCGGCATAAGTAAATTCAATATACTTGGAAATTTGGCGCAACGTCGAATGCAGACTAGAGTTACATAAATATGATCGTTGTGCAGTCACCTCGATTCGGTTGAAAGTAAAGTTATGAAAGTTTGGACCATTATTCCCATATTACCTGTGGTTGCCGGGGCTCTTTTTCTCCTTGGCTGTAAAGAAGAAGCACCATCAACCCCTCCCCTACCTGCTGAGGAAGCCACTGAGGAACCGGAGATCACCGAAGAAACCAATCTTGAATCTCGTGTCTTTGTCCTTACGGGTGGATCTCGGATCCGATTCAGTGGAGGAGAAGCGGAAGATGCACCTCGCGGAGGATTCTTAAACTTTGTTGGACGGCTCGATCTTTTGGGTAAGGAGCTGAATCCGGAGGGTGAACACTTGCTCACTATTGATATGAACTCCGTTGTGTCTCGAGATGAAGAGTTGGTCCGAGATCTGAAAGGGGACGAGTTTTTTGCTGTGAGCTTTTTCCCAGTTTCCACGTTAAAGATTAGCAGCGTGACGCCCGGCGAAGAGGGCATGGTAAATCTATCGGGAAATTACCAGGCGCACGGCTCCGATGTAGAAGTTTCGATACCGGCTCAGGTAAGATTTGATGATCAGAGGGATCGTCTCATGATAAACCTTACACTCCCGGTGAAGTGGCGGGATTTTGGTATTGTTCCTTTCGGTGAAAACAAAAAACTTTCTTGGGAAGAAGGTGAGATCCGAATGGAATTAGTAGCCATCGAAGGTGAGCCTCAAGAGATCGAACTGATTCCCGAAGGTGAGGTGGTGACCACATTCGGAGCCCCTTCGCGTGGGGGTGGTAGGGAAGGCGGAAAAGGCGGAAAAGGCG
>DCQY01000113.1:1835-25308 GCA_002323995.1 Akkermansiaceae bacterium UBA1506
AGGCGGAAAAGGCGGAAAAGGCGGCACTGGGGGAATGAGTCGAGAAGACTGGCGCAACCTGTCCGATGCGGAGCGGGCCAAGCTTCGCGAGCAGTTCCTCGCCCGGATAGACACTAACGGGGACGGGAACATTGCTAAAAGCGAAGTGGGAGAGCGAGCTTGGGAATTTATGCGGCGTGGAGATAAAAACGGAGACGAAATGCTCTCTGAAACTGAACGTAATGAGATGCGCGCTGAGCGCGAAGCTGAACGGACCATGCGCGAACTTAACGGGGAATCTCCTTTTGGTGGCCCTAGAGGAGGACGCGGCCCGGGAGGTGGCCCTCCTCAAGAGTGATCTCTAGAGGCGGCGTTTGCGACGAGGCTTGGCGTTTCTCCTCATCTCTTCCCGTTGTTTGAAAAAGATGACGGCGCCGAGGATTGGCAGAAGGAGGATCAAAACAGTGTAAATCACACGGTGTTTAATTGGCACGCCTACGTCCCGCCAGCAGCAGAACAAAGCGTAGGCCGATAGCAGCAGGATAAAGCTGCCTGCGATCCAGCTGAGAGTCTCCATAAAATGGAGGTTATATCACTGCCACTATCCTCAATGGCAACATGAAACAGTTGCGACTCCGGCAGGCGCGGTGCTGGTGACATAGTGGTCCAGCTTTGTTTCTAACTTAAAACGTTTTTAATACGTCTTACCTGATCTGCGGGCACCCAGCACTGCCTTTTATCAGCCAACTCCACCAGCAGCCACTCTTCCCTTTCCTCAATAATCCGCACTTCCAACCCGTCGTGGATGGGCTCGTTGAATGCCTGCTGGTAACCATAAGCCGGTCCTTTACGGCCGTAGAGACTACCAGCCACCACAACGCCCTCACTTTCGGAGCGACTGGCGGCGAAAGCAGTGAAAAAACTCAAAAGGACCAACAACACCAAGACGAAGGTGACTCCAGTGAGGGAGATTTTGGTGCGGAAGCGATGGTGAATGAGCAGGAATACGATAAAGAACCAGACGCTGATGACGAGGCCGGAGCTGAGCCAGCGAACTGGGATAAATTCGAGGCGGAGCTTACGTTTATCTTCAACCACATCAATACTAAGAGCGCGGGCGGCTTTGAGGCTATTGGTGACGTCTTCATCAAAAGGGCGAAAAATACGGGCCTGTCGGTAGCAGCTTATAGCACGACCGATCTCGCCAGCGTTGAACCAAGCGTTACCTGCGTTGAACCAGGCGGCGCCACTGCGTTTGTGATGGACAGCGGCAGCCTCGAACTTAAGCGCGCTCTGGGTGAAGAGGGACTCAGTAGTGTGTTCACCCGGCGTTGCGGCGAGAGCTTGTCCAAAGAGTCTGTTGGCTTCCGTCCACTCATCAGCATAGGTCATACTGCCGAGTAATAGAAAGGCGGCGATTGCCGGCAGGGTTCTGCGGAAGTGATCAAAAAGGCGTCGACCAAGCCTGTTAAGCTCAGGCACTTGGCTAGCTGGTTTGTGAAAAGCGAAGTTGGTGGCGTCTATGGCTGTGTGCATGTCGATGACGGCTTGCACATCAGTTTCACTAATGCCTCTTTCACGGAGACGCTGAGCTTCACCGGGCGTCCATGCCCCACCGGGCATTGAAAAGCTGGTGGCGAGAAAATGGAGAAACGCTTCCCATTTTTCTTCAGTGCGCTCAGGTAGTTTTTTAAAGGCCTCGTAGGCTGCGGCCTGATCTCGATAGGCCGGGTTGATAGACCGTCTTCGTCGTTCCTTAACCCATGGTAGTAGGACGAAATATGTCCCCACCGCGGCTAGGCTGAGGATCAGCATGTTTTCGGCAAGCCAGCCAATGATTTGGTTCATTAAATCGCTCATGATTCCAGGCTGGTCATTGTGCCAGACTCCCGCCGCCTGATTAGTAAGAGTGATTTCAGGGGCGAGGCTACGGATGTCGAAAAAGTTTTTTCCATTGGCAGGTTTAACGTTGAGGGGTTGAGCTTTGGTCTGGAAGGTTTGATACGCTCCGATAGTAGGATCAAAAATCTGGAACTGGAGGGACGGTAGCGCGGTCACTGTTGTGGTGAGTGGTCGGATCCGTCCCGTGAAGCCGGTGCCGTCTTTCAACCACTTGCGACTGTAGCCGTTACTGGGACGAAAGCGTCCACGGAGTGCCCTTTGTGCACTTAGCTCAGGCAGCTCCAGCATGCCATGAGGTGCATTAGAGGTAACTCGAAATGCTACTTCTACGACTTCACCGACTTCTACCTCATTGTCGCTGAGACTGGTTTCGATAGAGACTGGAGCAAACAAGCCACTAAATGTTTCGGAGCGGCCTTTTTCAGGCAGCGGAAGGACTTTAATTGTCACCGCAGGCGCATTAACATAGAAGCGTTCAAAAACTTCGAGGGAAGCGAGTGGCTCAAAAAGGCCGTTGTTAAAGTAGGCGGCATAAGGGGCGAAGGCACCACCTTTCCCTTTAAGGTGAGCAATCTCTAATTTTGCCTCGGGTAGCTCAACTATACCAGGATCATTAAACTTCACGTAAATTGGGAAGCTTACGACGCCAAACTTTTCGAACTGTTTGTTGGGTTCATTACTGGGCGGCGGAACGCGCTTGGCAATGATGCGACGCCCACCGAAAGGCATGCCCATCTGATACTTCTCGAGATCAGTGTTACGAGGAACGATGATTTCCGAATTGGGGTAGGAGAAGACTTCCGGAAAACATCGCATTGAGCGTATCTGGTTAGTGATCAGATTAGCTTCCCAGCGCACATCAATGCGAAGCGGCTCACCAGTGTAGACTGTGGTCTTGGCTGGCGTCATCGTAAAAGTCATAGCTTCGCTCTCACTCGGAGTAGATACGAGAATCTGACGGGCCAGAGTGCGATAAACGGTGGTATCAGATTGAAACTCAAAGGAGGGAATAGTGATAAGTCCCGCGTCGATTGCAATCAGGCTGATAGTGGCAATAGAAGCGACCTCTTCCTCGTTGTAGGCCTCCATTACATCGAGATTAATGATAGATATTCCGCTATCAGGGCCCGGGGTCTCGAGCGGCTCGGCGACGGTCTCAGGGAACTTTACAACTGCGTTGATCGCCATATCAGTGAAGAAAGACGAGGCATCAATCTCGAGCTCGACGGTAGCTTTAAGAAGTGGAGTGATTAGTTCCACTGCCCCAGTATTCTCACTGGTGTTGACAACCGTGGGTGGTGGTGTCGACACGGAACCCTGACCGCTCGATCTGGAAATTGTGATCAGGCCAATAAGTAATACTGTGAGAAAGAAACGCATTACCAATCCTTTTCGACTTTACCTTTATTAGCGACCGCTCGTTGCTGTTGTCTGAATTGGAGACTTCCTTGTTCTTCCATGAGAATATCTTCAACGGAATAGTTAGGTAGAGGGAGCGCCTGCATTTCGGCTCCGGCAGCGAGGTCCCCCTGCCCTTCCATGGAGGCGTTCATACCGCCTTCAGAATCACTGAACTCCATATCGTCCCAGTCTTCTTCCCAGTCTTCCCAGTCGCCCTCATCCCAGTCTTCGGACTGGTCACTTGCGAGCAGGTCTAAAATGTCCTCAATTTTATCGATGGCGATCTGTTGCTGAAGTCGGGCATCTGGCCAGAAAGCCCACTTCCGCAGTTGTTCGGCGGCGCGATCCTGGGCCTCAATTCCCTCGGTAATGAGTTGGAGCGGCTCGCTGAGAATGGAAACTGGCATTTGTTCGGCGTCGACGCCTTCCGGGGTCATGGCCTGATCGAGTTCATCCATAAAAATACGGACGTGGTTAGCGGTTTCGATGAGATCGAGTTGATCGCTATGGAAACGAGTGGATTTAGCCACTGCGTCCTGAGGTGAAGTGAGGGATTGAGAGGCGGGGCCACGATGTTGTTGGGAACGCGATGGCACGTCGTTGCGGAGTTCAATCTGTCTTTTAAGAAGCTCCTGCAACATCTCAATGAGCTCCTGCATTTTTTCCTCAATATCCTGTTGGCGCTGTTCTGCTTCAGAAATCTGTTTCTGGTAGTCGGCGATCATTTGAGCAACAGGATCAAGACGCTGCCCGGCGCGATCGAAGTCGGGCTTCATTCTTCGAGCGTTGAGAAAGCGGCTCCGAGCCTGCATTACCAGCCCAAGGGCTGCCTTTGGTTCCTGCGAAGCCTGCGCTTCTGCCTGGGCTAGGAAACAGAGCCCTTCATTAAAGGCTAACGTCGCGAGTTGGTTATTGTCCATTTGCTTGCTACCACCCTCTTCAATAATGAGGGTGAAAGCCTCGAGAGCCTCGCTGTAGCGTCCGGCTTTCTGGTGTTCAAGAGCGTCAGTGAGACGTTCTTCGACCCAGGGCTCTACAGCAGAAGTTGGTGTCATTAAATAAAACCCTGACAAAACTCCTATCACATAAGAAGAGATGACTTTGTTCGTGGCA
This sequence comes from Akkermansiaceae bacterium UBA1506, assembly GCA_002323995.1. Taxonomy (GTDB): domain Bacteria; phylum Verrucomicrobiota; class Verrucomicrobiia; order Verrucomicrobiales; family DEV007; genus Arctic95D-9. The sequence continues at coordinate 6,231 of DCQY01000113.1, forward strand.
GCTTTTGTAATGATGTGCCTTTCTGCGGTAATAAGTAAAAGCAGTGCCAGAATCATAAGTGGGATTCCGGCTTCACGGTAAGTCACGTAAGTTTGATCACCGATGCTGCCGGAAGCTGGCTTTTCAGCGATGTAGTCGAGGTAGAGTCCGGCGAGGTCGAAACTAGATGCTCCGACTGATTGGTAGGTGGCATTATCAATGCCCCGAACTAGTTCTCCAAGCTCCTTGTCCTTGAGGCGAGTTGTGACAAAGTCCCCCTCGTATTTGAGGTAGGTGCGCTGCCCTTCCTCATCAGTGATGGGAATACGGGAACCGGCCGAGGGATCTCCCACACCAATGAGTAAAAGCCCGACTCCGTTCTCTTCGAGGAGTTCTTCGACACGCTCGTTCTGGGCGCCGTGTTCTTCCCCATCAGTAAGAACGATGAGGTCATGCATTCCTTCCCGACCTTCGAGCAGTAGATTATCGATACTCTTTTCGACAGCAGAGAGGAGGACTGTTCCACCAAAGTCGACGGCGCGCGTTGTGGCTTGGTCGAGCATGTAGCGTACAAAATTGTAGTCGTAAGTCAGCGGGCAGAGAATATTCGAATTACCCGCATAGATAACGAGACCCACCCGCTCGGTGCTTAAGGTATCAAGAACGTCTCGAATTCCATTTTTGGAGGCATTCAGTCGATTTGGGGAAGCGTCTTCGGCGAGCATGGAGCGGGACACGTCGAGGACGAAGACAACATCACGCCCACTCTGGGAGACGCTATTTCGCTGCGGATCAAAGCCAGGTTTAGCTGTAGCAATAACCATGATCGTCAGGGCCGCAAGACGGGCGTTGTCACGCCATTTAGCGTAGGGTGGAGGTTTACCCGAACCCATTTCTTCAAGTAGGATCCGCCGCCGCAGCCTGGCATAGCGTAGAATGCCGGCTAGTGGAATCACCGCCAACAGCAACAACAGCATCCAAGGTTGTTGGAAGATAAATGGGATCATGGGACGGTTCTTAACCAAGTTGCTTCGAGCCAGAAGGCAAAACCAAGGAAGCCGACTGCTGCACTAAGTGGCACCCAGAACCACTCAGAAACGCGAGTGTAAGTTCGCGATACGATTCGAGCGCGTTCGAGCTCGTCGATTTCCTTATAAACAGCGAGGAGAGAATCGTAATCCGTGGCGGTTCGGAAGACGCCGCCGGTCTCATTACTGATATGTTCGAGAATACGCTCGGCTTCGGACCGCTGAGCGACAGCCATTTCGTTTGTTCCCCGGGGGCGATCGCCCAAACTGATACTGTAGATGCGGCAACCCCATTGTTGAGCAAGTCCAGCGGCTTCGAGTGGCAAGTGGTTACCTGAATTATTTTCACCATCAGTCAGGAGAATAACGACGCGGCTGGCGATTTCACCTTCAAGGGATCGCATTTCTCGGACTTCTGGATCGTCAAGTTGTTTGAGTCGTGCGGACGCGACGGCAAGGGCATCACCGTAGGCGGTACCATCTTCGTTGGGGCGCTCCTGGATTGTAAGATCGCGCACGATACTCAGAAGAGCGTTATGTCCGAGCGTGAGGGGGCTGCGAGTATCAGCGTAGCGGGCAAATGTGATTAGGCCAATGAGGTCACCGTCGCGCCCTTCAAGGCCTTCTCCGTCACCGGCAATGAATCGTTCGACCAGTTCTTTGGCCACTTCTATGCGCGGTTTGCCGCGGCCGTCCGAAAGTTTCATATCCATACTCATGCTGGAGGACACATCGATCAGCATTTCGATAGCAATTCCTTCAGAAACTTGGGCAGCGTGATCAGTGCCAGCTTGCGGCCGCGCCAAGGCAACGACAAGTAATGTCAATCCAAGGGTTCTGATTACCGGCGGGATCCAAAGAAAGCGGGCCCGCCCGGATGTTGCATGGTCCCAAAGCTGAAGCGATGGGACGGACAAGGTGGCGCGTTGCCGACGCCGCCAAAGAACCACAATCAGTGGTAAGGGCGTCAACAGTAGAGCCCAAGGCATGCCGAAGATCATGGGTCGAGCTCCTTTCTCAACTGTTGGTGAAGCTCAGCATGAAGGGGCTCGTCCCCTGCAAGGGAATAGAGTTTTTCCTCTAGATTTTCCCGCAGTTTGTCGGAGATAACCGCCCCTTTTTTATTCAGGATCGTTTCAAGGTCTTTGTGGGTGATAGTCGAGGCCCTGAGAATAGAACTAAAGTCGCTGGCGCCTAAGTTATGGCAGTGTTCAGGCTCGACCGAAATACTCAACTTGAGGCGTATCAGGAAAATGAGAAGTAAGGCTCCCGCAACCACGAAAAGCAGAGGGATAAAGACCGACGGTGACATAACTTGGTCTGAAGCGGCTTGAGGAAGCGGTTCGGGAACAGAGACGTTATCAGCCAGTTCAAAAGGTTCCACAGGGAGGCTTACTTTGGGAAGTGAAACCTTACGTGGTCCAGTCGTTTCAGTTAGTTCAACAGAAATCTCACTCAGGGTAATATTCCCGGACGAAAGTGGCTGTAGCATAAGGCGCTCACCCTGATAGTACTTTCCGTTGACGAGAGCGATGGGAACTTTTTCGCGAGCGACGAGATGTAGTTGAGGGTGAGAAGGAATTTTGAGATCAAACTCTGCGTAGTCTTCGCGATTCATTTCCACCCACAAGGTGATGAGGTCGCCGGGTTTAGCTGTTGCTGGTTTGAACGAGGCAGAAAGACCACCGAGATCCTTTGCTGGGAGTGTCGGAGCCGTTAGCCAGAGCAGACCAACCATTTGGGCGATAATGGAACGCATTTTTCTAACCCTTAGTTTCTTTGGTGAAGCGTCGCTGGCGAAGGTGAAAGAAAGTAATTAATGCTTGGACACAATCCTCACCTTCGGCGATTTCCATAAGGTTGATACCACTCTCCAACATTTCCTCCTGCAGGATTTCGTGGTAAGGGGCTCCACCAGTAGCCGCCTTCTTTAAATCGATGATGCGACGTTGGCTGTTTTCGGCATCGTGAATGTGAACCAACTCTGCGCCAGTTGACCTCACAGTTTGTGACTCTAAGACATTGACCGCGTTAATATCATGGCGCCCGGCTAGTGCTCGCAGTTCTTCGAGGTAGTCCTTGGCAAGGAAATCAGAGATAAGAAAGACGATGGAATGTTTTTGTGCCATGTGTCCGAAACGACGGAGAACAGACTCAAATTTCGTTCCGCGCCCTTCCGGTTCGAAGTTTAACAACGCATCCATAATACGCAGCGTATGAGTGCGCCCCTTACCCGGAGGAATGACCAGTTCGACCTCGTTGGTAAAGAGAATTAGGCTGACGCGGTCCTGATTCTTAGCTGCCGCCATAGTCAGTAGCGAAGCGATTTGGGCAATCGTGTCGCGCTTTTGATTGTTGGAAGAATCCAAAACTGATGCCGAGACGTCCACGAGAAGGTAGAGGAACTGCTCGCGTTCTTCGATGTAACGCTTGATGTGAGGCTCACCAGTACGGGCGGTTACCCTCCAGTCCATCGAGCGCACGTCGTCGCCTGGTTGGTAGGGTCGGACATCCTCGAACTCAATGCCGTGGCCACGGAAAACCGAATGAAATTCGCCCGCGAGCAGGTGCTCAACCGGGCGGCGGCACTTCAATTCAAGAAGAGAGAGCCGGCTGTCAGTTTCGGTGATCATTCCTCCACTACGGGAACGGCCGAAAGCATCTCGTTGAGTAAATCATCTGGTGTGAGTGATTCAGCTTCAGCTCGATAAGAAATAGCAAGTCGATGACGTAGAACGTCATGAGCGATGTCTTTCACGTCTTGTGGTGTGGTGTAGTCACGCCCTTCCATAAAAGCATTACCGCGAGCGGCTAGGCTCAAGTAAATAGAGGCGCGTGGAGAAGCACCAAAGCGGAGATAGCGCTCCAGATCTAAATCGAACCTCTCGGGATGACGCGTACAACCCACAAGGCGGATAATGTATTTTTCCACTTTCTCGTCGAGGAACGTTTCTTCGAGGGCACCACGCATTAACATCAGTTCTTCGAGGCTGAGAATCGAATCTATCTCAATTTCAGGGGAGGTGCTGGCCATGCGCTGCATCACAAGAAGTTCATGTTCAGGGGTCGGGTAGTCGACCTTGAGCTTGAACATGAACCGGTCGACTTGAGCTTCGGGCAGCGAGTAAGTGCCTTCTTGTTCGACGGGGTTCTGGGTCGCAAGAACCATGAAAGGCGAGGGGAGATCGTAGGTCTCTTTCCCCAGAGTAACCTGCTTTTCTTGCATCGCTTCGAGTAGAGCCGACTGAACCTTTGCAGGAGCTCGATTAATTTCGTCTGCCAATAGCAGGTTAGCAAAGACAGGACCTTTTTCGGCATTAAAAGAATGGTCCTTAGGGTTGTAGACCAGTGTTCCGGTGAGATCGCCTGGAAGGAGGTCAGGTGTAAATTGGATGCGGCTGAAGTCAGCTTGGACCGCGCGCGAAAGACTTGTTGCAGTCAGCGTCTTGGCAATACCTGGTACGCCTTCCAGAAGAACATGACCATTGCAAAGCAACGCGAGGAGCATACGGTCGACCAGTTCCTCTTGGCCGACGACGGCGCGCCCGACTTCGGCGCGAACAGCGTTGAGTTTATTAGCGAAGTCTTCGCGTGTGTTTTCCATGTCTGCGTCGAGTATAGCAACCTCAAAGAGAATATCTGTTTTAATTCCGTGATTCAGGAAATTTCTGGGCTCTCCGGCGTGTCTTTGGGTCCACCTATCGGTCAGGTAAAACGTTAGTTGCCTAATAACGGGGTTTTGGCGAAATAGGAGTAGGTCATCTCCGAATTTTTTCCGGAGAAATTCCGTAAACCCTCATGGCATTATCACGCATCGCTTTGCGCATGATATCTGTGCCCTTAGGGCGGAGGAATTCTTCAACGATCCTGACGACGTCATCGACTGAACCCCAGTGGGTGCAGACGCCCCAGTTAGTACCAAAAATAACTCGGTCTTCTCCGAAGGAATCATAACAGTGATCGAGAATCTCTCGGTAGTGATCGAGATCTCTGGGAGCGTTATCACTGACTCCAGCGAAATTTAAAATACTGGAGATTTTCATGTGAATGTTGGGATGTTTTGAGGTTTCTGAGACGGAGGTTTTCCAGTCGTCGCTGACTTTCCCATCTTCCATGCGGGCGCTGTAGCAGTGATTAAGCACAATTTTGAGGTCGGGATAGTCCGTGGCGAGCTGAAGAGCAGCCGGGTGTTGTTCCAACTTGATGAGAAGGTCGACAACCATTCCATCCTTTGCGAGCCGAGCAATGTTCTGGCGAGCCAGATCATCTTGGAGGTAGTCGTTGAGTTCTTCTCGGCGGAAACGAAAGCCGTTAAGATAGCCGGTTGCTTTCCAGGTTTCATAGTGTTCCACAAACTTGGGATCGGAAAGGTTTTCGCGGGCGACGTAACCGCAAAGTAGATCGGATTTCTCTGCTTGCTCGAAGATCCAAGCGTTTAAATCGACATCGGAATGTTCGACGGCTTCGACGACGAGGGTCGCTGCAATATTTAACCGATTTGCAAGTTGGCGGTAATCGTCTGGAGTGACGACTTGTGTCAGCGTGTTTTTAGGATTCTTCCTCTGACCACGTTCGACCTGCCGCTTGATTTGCTCTTCTCCTTTAAAGTGAGTGTGGGTGTCAATAATATAGGGGTCGCTGGCGGATACGCTAATGGCGATGCTGATCAAGCATAGAGTAGGAAAAGATTTCATGATGAGATCCGGAGTTTTTTGTGGTTGTTTTCTTTGCGAGCCAACAAAAAGACAGCCAGCACGATAAAAGCGAGGGATACAGGTCGAGCCAGAAGCGGTAAGTAAGAGCCTCCGCTGGCCATGAGTCCGGCACAGAGGTTTTCTTCAGCGACAGGGGCGAGAACAAAACCAATCACAAAGGGCGCTAGCGGTATTTTGAGGTGCTCCATAAGCCAGCCTAGAAAACCAAAACCAATCATAACAAAGACGTCGAACCAACGCCCAGACAAGGCATAGGCACCCCAAAGGCATGAAAGGACTACGAGCGGTGAAAGGATGACACGAGGCACCGCTGAAAGTTTTGCGATCCAACGAGCGCCGATCACCATGATCAGAAACATGACCACGTTCGCAATGAGCATTGTACCGATGATGGCGTTAATGGCTTCTGGGTTCTGGCGGAACAAGAGTGGTCCGGGTTGGAGTCCGTGAAGCACCAAGGCTCCCAACAAAACAGCGGTGATAACGCTGCCTGGCATCCCGAGAGAAATCAAAGGAATAAGAGCACCTCCTACAGTGGCATTGTTGGCAGCCTCTGAAGCAATGATTCCTTCCTCACTGCCATGTCCGAACTTTTCTGGCTCCTTAGAAGAGCGCCGAGCTGTAGCATAAGCGGCTAGGGAGCCTATATTGGCTCCAACGCCGGGAAGAACCCCAATAATGGTTCCAATCCCAGAGGAACGAATCAGGTTCCGCCAGTGCGGTAGCCAGTGTTTGAAAGGAATAAATGAGGAGTCGTGGCTGTCGCTCTCTTCGGCTTTCGCTTCCTTAGTGCCGATGTCAGTGAGTATTTTTCCAATCGCGAAAAGGCCGATGAGTACTGGGATTAATTGAAACCCGGCATTCATCGATGTGATCCCAAACGTCCAGCGAAGCTCTCCGGTAGCCGGGTGGGTACCCGGCATGGCAGCAAGGACGCCAAGGGTTCCGGCGAGCAGCCCCTTGGCACGGGTTGAGTCCCCCACCCCCGCAAGCAGGGCCATAGCAAGAAAGACGAGTGAGAAATACTCGAATGGGCCAAGTAAAGTGGACCAGTCGGCCATTGGTTCGGCGAGTAACCACAAAACAAACCATGATACGAGACCGCCCACGAGCGAGGCACCAACTCCGAGGCCCAGAGCGCGACCAGGCTTGCCGGCTTGAGCCATAGGATAGCCATCTAGCGTGGTCATGATAGCCGCCGGAGTCCCCGGCATACGCAGCAGTGTGGCGCTGATGAGGCCACCACTAACCGCACCGACATACATGGAAACGAGCAAAACAAGAGCCTGGACCGGCTTCATGGCGTAGGTCAATGGCAAGGCCAACGCGATGAGCATTGTACCGGTTAGGCCGGGAACAGCACCTACAGCAATGCCTAAGGTGGTTCCTATAACAATGAGACCAAGCACGACCGGCGATGTGAAAATTTCAATCATACGGTCTCCTTGTGATTATCTTCGCGCCATACCCAAACGGTGAAAATAATAGTTAGGCTGAGAATAATCCAATGAAGCGGAGGAAGTGGTGGTGTGGTTTCAATGGTAATTGCGTTAAGGCGGTCTCCCCTCTCTGTAACCTTAGCTTTGAGCGCTTCACCGGTGAGGAAGATAGGCTCGATCTGAAGATACGAGAGGCGTTCTTGCACATAAGGAGTTTTCATCGCTTGACCTAATACATCAGCTATATAGTCGACCCGTTCCCTTGGAGTTCCTTTCGGTGCCCACCAGAACTGCATAAGACTGTGAGTGGCATCTACCCCTTGTTCGAGAGCGGTGGGAAGATCCGGCAGGGCGGGTTCCCGTTCTTCGCTGAGGACGGCCAGGGCGCGAATTCCAGCCTCCTTGTATTGAGCATATTCCGCGACAGAGAACCCGGTTACATCGACGTGACCCCCTATGAGCTGGTTGAGACGGTTGGATCCACCTCCGGTTTGAGTGAATCGAAACTTGGACCCCGGTTTGCCGTTCTGGACGAAGAGAGCGGAATAGTGGTTGGGTGCGCCAAGGTTGGTTCCAAAGACCAGTTCGTAGGGTCGCTCCTTTGCCTCTGCCATCAGAGCAGCGAGGCTTATGTATTCGGAGTCCTCCGCAACAGCGATAACCACTCCGGAGCGGCCTGTTGCAGCGATCGGCTCAAAGTCATCCGGACCCCAATCAGCGTTACCGTAGTGCTGAGCCGTGTAGATTCCGTCGTGAAGGCACATAATTATATGTCCGTCAGGTGGGGCATCTTTAGTTATGCGGCTGCCGATAGTGCCTCCGGCACCGCCTTGGTTTTCAACGACAAGCGGATGAGGGCTGAGATTATTCTCCCGGATAGCCTTCTGAAAAATACGTGTAAAAATATCACTACCGCCGCCTGCGTTAAAAGGCACAATCACTGTAATGGGGCGGCTCGGAAAACCATCGCAACTGCCACTGAGGGGAATCAGGGCGAGGCAAAGCCCGATGAGCGCTTGGGTTGGTGAGGCTTTCGCCATAAAAAGGTTCAATAGGGAAGAATAAACGGGCACCTTGAAGGCTTTTCTCACAGGGCACAAATAATCTCAGGAGGATTTTAACGGAATCTGCATCTAAAGTGTAACTATGCCTCTGGTAAGTATAAGGACAAATGTTTCACTTGAGCGAAAAGCGGAGTTAGCGCTTGCTTCTTCAGCAACTGCTGCGGTGGCCCAAGCCTTAGGAAAGCCTGAGTCCGTCACAATGGCCTCGGTGGAAAGCGGCGTATCCATGACGTTTGGAGTAACTTCTGAGCCAACTGCGTTATTTGAGGTGGAAGGCATTGAGTTGATTCCAGAGCCAGCAGAAGATCTGTGCCGGGTGCTCTCAGATCTTGCGGAAGAGACCCTCGGGGTCGATTCCTCTCGAACTTTTGTTAAACTGGGGAATGTCCCGCGAGGATATTGGGCTGGAAATCGCAAAGTCTATTAATCGATTACTGGAGTTAGTAATTGAGGCCTCTCTCTTTTATCGATAGGGTAACACGCACTATGGGCTTTCCTTTCTTTTCCTCGATTAAGCTGATTCGCGTCATTCTGGCGTCTTTGGCGACCGGCGCAATGGTCGCTCTCAGCGGGTGCTCATTAATTGGACCAACTTTGGGAATGGGGCTGGCACTGGCTCCGTTGAAGCTGGCATTTGCCTGCATTCCTGAGGGGACTCAGATTGATACTCTCGATGGGAGTGTTTCGATTGAAACGCTTCGCGTTGGGGATGTAGTGGTTGGATATGATGGGCAACCGGTCCGCGTTCAACAGATTCACAGTTATCTGGAAGATGCGGAAACTGAGTTCTACCAAGTGAAGTTCTCCAATGGTGGCGTTGTTGATCTTTGTAGCATGCACCGCATTGGTGGCATTCGGGCCAAACAATTAGAAGTAGGTAGTGTGATTTCAGGAGGTCAGGTTGTGACAGAAATTAAGACCTATCGGGGAATTGAATCTTCTTATGATCTTCTGACTGAAGATTTGGGCTACCGGGTTGAGGGCATCCCAGTCAACAGTATGATTGAAGAAATGTATGAAGCGGGCCGAACCGGCTCCATCCAAAACTGATGTGTAGCCTTGCGGTTTCAGAGCTACTTTCTCGGTGAGCTTTAGTTTTGCCAAACAGCTTGTCTAACAAATTATAAAGGGCTCCTCGGACCGTTGCTTACTCTTCCTCTAGCATGATGTCCGGAAGCTCAGGCGGTCCGGGCTGCGAGGCGAGGAATTTTTCTACCCAGGCGATGTTGTAGTCGCCGGAGCGGAAAGCGCTATGCTTCAGTATTGAGGCTTGGAATGGAATTGTCGTCTTGATGCCTTTGATCACAAACTCATTCAAGGAACGGACCATGCGGGCTATCGCGATTTCGCGAGTGGCACCAGTTACGATCAGTTTGGCGATCATTGAGTCGTAATTTGGAGGCACCTCATAGCCGCTGTAGACGTGAGTGTCGACACGGACGCCTCGGCCTCCGGGAGCGTAGAAAAGATTTATCTTGCCTGGGCTCGGAGCGAAATTGTTATACGGATCTTCGGCGTTGATTCGGCACTCGATGGAGTGGCCACGCGACGAGCTGTTCATCACGTGAGCGGAGAGCGGTTCTCCGGCGGCCACGCGGATTTGTTCTTTAATAAGGTCACAGCCACGAACCTCTTCGGTGATGGGATGTTCCACTTGGATCCTAGTGTTCATCTCCATGAAATAGAAATTCTCGTGGTCGTCCACGAGGTATTCAATGGTCCCGCAGTTTTCGTAACCGATGTTTTTTACCAAAGTTTCCGACGCTTCTGCCATTCGCTGACGGAGGCCTTCCGTTAGGAGGGGGGAAGGGGTTTCCTCGATGATCTTCTGGTTGCGCCGCTGCATGGAGCAGTCGCGCTCACCTAGCTCTTTGACGTTACCTTGACTATCTGCAACAATCTGAAACTCAACGTGATGTGGGTTTTCTACTAATTTTTCTAGATAAACATCCGGGTTGCCAAAGCAAGCTTCAGCTTCCTGACGTGCAGCGTGAAAAGCGCTGACAAAAGAAGCTTTATTGAGAGCTGGACGCATACCACGGCCACCTCCTCCGGCGGTGGCCTTAATCATGACCGGGTAACCAATTTCTTCAGCCAACTTGATGGCCTCCTCTTCGGTTTCGACGATACCCTCAGATCCAGGGGTCACCGGGATCCCATACTTGGTCGCAGTGGCGCGGGCAGTATTCTTGTCGCCCATCATCGTGATAACTTCTGCTGAAGGGCCTATAAATTTAACGTTACAGCTTTCGCAGAGTTCGGCGAAGCGGGCGTTCTCAGAGAGAAATCCGTATCCCGGATGGATGGCATCAACGTTTGCAATTTCGGCAGCGGAGAGAATAGCCTCCATCCGAAGATAGGATTCAGAGCTTGGAGGAGGTCCGATGCAAATGGCGTCATCAGCGAGGTGAACGTGCATGGAGTCCACATCGGCCTCAGAATAAACGGCAGTAGTGCGAACCCCGAGTTCCTTGGCGGCACGAATAACGCGGAGGGCGATTTCGCCACGGTTAGCTACAAGTATATTTTTAAACATGGCGTATCAGATCCACGTTGTCCGGTGGGTCCCTTTTTGGGCGCTGGATCAGGAGGTTTTGACTCGGAAGAGCGGCTCACCGAATTGAACTGCGGTTCCGTTTTCTACAAGGATCTCGACGATTTCGCCTGCGATCTCTGCCTGAATTTCATTCATAACCTTCATGGCTTCGACGATGCAGACGGTGGTGTCAGCACTGACTCTATCGCCGACCTTAACGAACGCGTCAGCGTCTGGAGCTGAAGCGGTGTAGAAAGTTCCGACCATTGGTGAAGTGATTTCCTCGGTGCCAGCAGGGAGACCACTTGGCTCAGGGTCCGGCGCGGCGCCGGCAGGAGCAGTGGCAGGAGCAGCGGCGGAAGCAGCGGCGGGAGCGGGCGCTGAAGCCATCAATTGGGAAATGGCTGCGACGTCAACGTCTCCGCCCTTTTTGAGCTCAAGCTTCGTTTCGTCCTGCTCGAGCATAAATTGAGAGAGCCCATGTTCATCCATGAGTTCGACGATTTTCTTAATATCTTTGAAGTCCACAGCAGTTGCCTTCCGGGTTGAAATTCAAGGGGCCTTATTAACGGTTCTAAGTTGAGACCGCGACAACTCTCACGCAGAATTTGGGTATTTTCCAGCGCAAAAAGCCCCCGAAAAAAGCGTAGAATAGTGATTCGTCAAGTTTCGGCCTTATCCATCAGGGACAAGAGTCGATCGATTTCCGCATGGGTATTGTAAAAATGAGGGCTGAGTCGGATGTAGGGGATCCCGTCGCGACTGTGTCTAAAGCTCGCCACAACCCTATTTTCGCCCAGTGCTTGGAACAAAGCTGGGATCCGCTGCGGCTGTTCCAGATGGGTGAAAGAGGTGATTCCAGAGGCATTGATGCCGGTGCGCGGACCGATGGCGTGAAATCCCATGAAATCAAGTCCTTCGAGGAGGTGTGCTTTAAGATCCAGAAGTCGTTCAGCGACTCGATTGATGCCGATCTCTGTGAGCATATCCATTGAGTTCTTCATCCCTACAAGTCCCTGAGAATTTAAAACTCCGGGCTCATATCGTCGTCCGCCCGGCTCAAATTCGATCTGGTCGTTGGCGATAAAATTGGGGCATTTCACGTTCCAAGCACCAATTAGTGTTGGTTGGAGCGTTTCAAAGCGGGACTTCTTCACATAAAACAGCCCCGCGGCCATGGGTCCAAGCATCCACTTGTGGGAATCGGCACTCAAAAAATCAACTAGCTTTGCATCAGTCGGGAATGCCCCGACAGTTTGAATAGCATCCAGGCAAAAGAGAATATTATGCTCAGACGCAAGTGCACTCGCCGCTTCGATATCCAAGCGATAGCCGCTAAGGAAGTTGTTCGATGCCAGCGCCAGCATTTTTGTTCTAGGTGTTATTGCAGTTGAAACGAGTTCTGGAGTAATTTCGCCCACTCGTTCGGGACGAAGAAAGACAACGTTTACTCCCTTTTCTTCCAACTTCTTCCATGGATAGACATTTGCTGGGTAGTCATCAAGATAAGTGATGATTTCGTCTCCTGCCTGCCAGTCGACGCCGTTGGCGACGAGGCTTAGACCAAGGCTGGTTGGTCCCAGCAGGGCGACTTCATCCGAGTCACATTCGAGAAGGCAAGCCCCTGATTTACGGACCTCGTCCATTTGTTTGAGGAGAACTTCGGAATAGTCGAGATTTCCCGTCGAAGTGGCAATATTGAAGTCATTCATCACATCCACGGCCGGCTGCGGGATTGCTGTCACGGCTGCGTGAGCCATGAAGATGTGATCGCGACAGGCAGGGAAGGTTGCTCGTCGCCAAGTTTCGTCGGAGTCGACGCGTGTTAGAAGGTCACTCATCCTGGTTAGATGCGCCGAGCCCGCTCCCCTTCTTCAATCAATTCCCAGAATTGCTTGGACTGCGCGAGCATATCGTCATCTCCGACTGGCAGCTTTGCCCGAAAGAGGAAATCTTGGAAGGTGTTGGCACAAAGGACGCGGTGCACGATGATCGATTGGTGATTATTGGTGACTTCGAAGTAAATACGGACCTCACCGGCACGGTAGCGGTATAGCGTTTTTCCATCGCGTTCGATTTGTCCGAACGGAGCATCCGCGTCGTTGTCTTCGATTCCCTCAAGATCGTCGGGACTAACTTTAAACTCATTCAATATGGCGAGCTGATCCAGTGTCGAAAGCTGGGAAATTTCGGCAGCACTGAGTTCGTTGAAGATAATCTGAAACACAGTGCCAATGTTCCCTCAGCGTTCAAGCGAGACAACGAAAAAGTTACGGCGTTTTAATGCCTTAAACCTTGAGGCTTCGAGAGTCGACAAATACGCTTGCCATGCCGGCGGCATTAGCAGCTTCGATTCCGGCCTGACCATCTTCAAAAACGAGGCACTCTTCCGCACGCACTCCCATTCTTTCGGCTGCAAGAAGAAACATGTCGGGAGCTGGTTTACCGCGTTCGACGAGAGCCGGGGTGATAATGATATCGAAGAATTCACGCAAGCCCGCTGCGGCGAGTGAGGGTTCAACAAGAGAGATGTCACTGCCCGATGCAATGGAGATATTTTTCCCGCTTGCGTGAAGTTGACGGGCCAACTCTCCTACAGCGGGGACAGGTTTAAGCTTCTCGACGTGCTCTGCATACCAATCTGCCTTGTAAGCATGAACGGCATCGGGGCAAATATTAGCTCCATGGCGCTCATTGAGCTCCATTACTGTGACACGATCAGGAACGCCGGCATTGGCATAGAACTCGTCTTCTTCCCAAACCCAAGGCGCTTTGTTGTATTCGAAACTTGCGGTCCATGCTTTGAAGTGAAGAGGCATGGAATGCACGAGGGTGCCGTCGCAATCAAAGATGTATCCGTCAAAGTCGCGATCAGGCAGGTCGAGTTTCATGGACCGAACCTGCCCGTTTCAGGCGACAACGCAACCTTCGTTTTTGCCGGAAACTGCGAACTATCAGCCGCAGTGGGTGGGTGCTCAGGAGTCCGCGGATGCGGCTTACTTATTTTTCTTGGTGGACGATTCCGAAGGCAGAACTTCGACGATCTCGGCGTCGGTGGCGCCACTTTTAAAGAACTTTTTGAACATTCGGCGGGGGAAACTCTTCCCGGCTTCTTCGGCTTCGACTTCGCTGAGGGCTGAGTCTTTGGCCCCTTCCCATGCCTGGGCAAAACCAGGCGCATTCACAACCATAGCCTTCTCTGCACGAACGTAGATTTCAAGTTCACGCTCGAGGGACTGAAGACTGTCTTGAGCTCTGCCGGAATTAATCTTGAGACGCAGGTTCTCGTTCTCCTTGCGAAGGCCATCTATCTTCTTCTTCATCTCCGACATATTCTCGGCTTCGATCTCTAGCTTATCCGAGAGATGAGCCTTGAGGCGCTTGAGTTCCCGCTTTGTCACAAAGTGGGCGGATAGGGCGAGGGCGTAAAGGACGCCAATCAGGATGCAGCCCCAGAAGAAGGGATTAGCAACGAGAGACTTGAGTGTTTCCATCTGTGGAAACTATAAGGCTGCCTTTCAAAATGGTAAACCCAGGATGTTGGGGCGAATTTCAAACTTTCCCGTTGCAAAATCTGTTTCTTAGATTTCTGTAAAGACAGAAATAAAGAAGAATGAACGAAGAGTCCCCGTTTGCTACAAACTTCATCCTTCATTGGGGAGAGATGGGCACAAAATGGGGAGTCAATCGCACCGTCGCCCAAATACACGCGTTACTCTTTATTTCGGAGGAGCCGCTAAACGCCGAGGACATCTGCAATCGCCTTGGTGTGGCACGTTCGAACGTTAGCAATAGTCTCAAAGAACTTCAGAATTGGGGGATCGTTAACGTCGTTCATCTATCGGGCGATCGTCGGGATCATTTTGAGAGCGTGAAGGATGTTTATGAGTTGTTCAGGATTATTGTCACGGAGAGGAAGAAGCGTGAGATCGATCCGACCCTCCGGAATCTTCGTAAAAGCGCTGAGGAGGCGGGTCAGGCTAACGATCCAAACGATTCCTACGCCAAAGGTCAGTTAGAGGAGTTACTCAGGTTTTTTGAAATGATCAGCGATTTCTACAACCAGATGGACAAGATGCCGACGAAGTCAGCGGTAAAGATGATTGGAATGGGCGATAAGATCGCAAAAACTCTGGGGGATTTTGGTAAATAGTCCCCATTTATTTAGATTTTAATTTCCCTCCTAACAGAAATAACCGAAACGAAGGAAGAAGTCGCCGGATCTAGAGCTTTAAAAAAATGGTGATGATGAAAAGCATCGAAAAAAAACGAATCGTGATTGCAGGCGGCAGGGGTTTCCTGGGAGGTCACCTAGCGGAAACCCTTATACGTCGGGGTTATGATGTCGTGGTGCTGACTCGAAATCCGGAGCGTTATACTGGTAGAGGGCAGGCGTTATGTTGGGACGGTCGATCAGTCCAAGAAAACTGGGCCCGAGCGTTGGAGGGCGCCCATGGGATTATCAATCTCGCTGGTAAGGGAGTTAACTGCCGAATGACCGCAGCGAACCGCTCAAGAATCATCAGTAGCAGGGTGGATTCCGTCCGCGTGCTTGGAGAGGCTTTGCGGAAGGTTTATCGACCTCCACAAGTTTGGGTTCAGGGGGCAAGCCTAGCTATCTATGGGGACGCCGGCGACCGCGTTTGTGATGAAGCAGCCTACATTCCTGATGAATACCCTACCAATGTCTGCCTTGCTTGGGAGGAAGCACTTGGTAGAGCCATCCGACCGGAGATGCGGTGGAGCGTCCTTCGAATTGGATTTGTGTTAGGTAATGATGGCGGCGCTTTGCCGACCCTCGCCAATCTGGCCCGTTTAGGTTTTGGCGGGTCGATTGGCCGAGGCAGCCAGTGGATCAGTTGGATTCACATCGAGGATATGATGCGCCTCTTTGTCGAGGCGATCGAGAATCCTGCCGTTCAAGGGATCTACAACGCGACAGGGCTACAACCGGTTCCCAACCGTGAGTTCATGGGGACGCTGCGAGACACCCTACGAGCTCCCGTGGGGATTCCAATCCCGACCTGGTTGATGAAGGCGACCGCGCCGATCATCGGCGCGGATCCAGATCTCGCTTTGAATGGTCGCCGGGGACTGCCAGTCCGCATCAACGGCCTGGGCTTCAACTTTCGCTTTCATGAACTGGCGGACGCGCTAGAGGATCTCTTAAATCCGAGTGTCGCGACAGCTCCCAAGCTGAGAGAAGGAGTGACCGCGTGACTGCTGATGAAGTCTTGAAACCAACCTGCACCCCGGCGTGGCCCAGGCCCGCAGCCTGCCGCTGGACCCGATCATTACTTCATTAGCCAGAGCGATTGGTTTTGATAAAAATCTGGCCTACCTTGGATGGTAGGTTGCCATCTTGTTAAAGCAGTTATCCCGGGGCGTGAGGGTGTCAAGGGTCTTGCTCCAGAAGGCGAGACGACTGAATTTGCCCGCGAAAACAGGGCGAAATTGATGCAATTAGCGATTCACTTGGGTTTTTCTCATTGCAAATCAACAGTCTATTCATTTGCAAGGCCGTCAAATCTGCTGATAGATGCGGGCGATGGAAGACAATCCTTTTCGAGAGTCCGATCTGAGTTTGCGTAACCACCCAGAATCCTGCGTCCTAGTGATTTTTGGTGCGACCGGTGATTTGACGCATCGAAAGTTGATCCCAGCCCTTTATAATCTCGCTGCCGACGGCGATTTGCCGGCCGGCCTTCGCGTTGTTGGCTTTGCCCGCCGGGAAAAGGATGATGAGGTCTTTCGCGAAGGTCTCAAGGAGCTGAACAAGGAAGTCTCGCGCCAGGGGCATGATGAAGATCTTTGGGAACAGTTTTCGCAAAGCGTCACCTACCATCAGAGCACCTTTACCGATGAAGATGGCTACGCGACCCTCAAGGAAAAGCTCGATGAGATGGAAAAGGACGGAGCTAGCCCGAACCGGCTGTATTACCTCGCCTCGGCTCCAGAGTTTTTTGATGACATCCTCCTCAACCTTAAGAAAGCAGGGCTCAACAAATCGGATACCGGGTGGTGCCGTGCGGTCGTAGAGAAGCCTTTCGGAACCGACCTGGCCACGGCTCAGCACCTCAATGAAGTGGTCAACGACGTGTTCCCAGAGAGTGAGACCTTCCGGATTGACCACTATCTTGGCAAAGAAACGGCGCAAAACATTATGGTGCTCCGTTTTGCTAATCATCTCTTTGAGGTGCTATGGAACAACCGCTTCATCGATCATGTTCAAATCACCTGCGCCGAGCACCTCGGAATGGAAGGGGGTCGTGGGGGTTACTACGACAAATCAGGCGCGATGCGCGACATGATCCAGAATCACCTGCTTCAATTGCTCAGCCTGATCGCAATGGAGCCACCTACTGATTTGTCGGCTGACGGTGTTCGGGACGAAAAAGTGAAAGTGCTGAAATCACTTCGTCATTTTAAAAGTGCCGAGGATGTGGGTCAGAGTGTGGTGCGAGCGCAATACACCGCTGGGACCTTGAACGGCACAGAAGTTTCAGGCTATCGTGACGAAGATCGGGTCAATCCTGATTCCGTGACTGAGAGCTACGTCGCCTTAAAGATCATGATTGATAACTGGCGATGGGAAGGGGTGCCCTTCTATGTGCGAATGGGGAAGCGCCTCCCCAAAAAGGGCACTGAGATTTCAATTCACTACAAGCAGGCTCCCAATGTGCTGTTCAACGCTGCGGTGGGTGCTGAGGCCATGCCCGGAAACGTACTTGTGATACGAATTCAGCCGAACGAGGGCATTTCGCTGGGAATGCGTTCGAAACGTCCTGGACCAGCAGCAACGCTGCAGCCGGTGAAGATGGACTTCAATTACCAGACTAGTTTTGGCAAAAGTAGCCCCGAAGCTTATGAGCGTCTTCTCCTCGATGCGATGGCTGGCGATGCTACTCTTTTTGCCCGTGCCGACGAAGTAGAGACCGCCTGGGAGTATGTCGACCAGATTGAGGATGCGTGGCACAAGTCCACCAATCCTCCCAAGATGGCGGAATACCCGGCAGGGTCATGGGGACCGAAAGAAGCTGACGAACTGTTTGAGCAGGACGATCACGGATGGAGGCGGCTGTAGCCGCTTTACTTGATCATTCGAAAGGTGAAGGGGTAGATGTAGTTTTCACCTTTGCTGGCTGTGACCGCGGCAATAATGGTGTAAACCAGTCCGCCGATAGCGGCGACGGAAAAGGTCACAAATCCCAGCCCTAGGATGAATATCAGGGGAACTGATAGCGCCTGAACAATGAGGACAGAAAGTTGAAAGTTAAGAGCCTCTTTCCCGGCAAGATCGACTTTTTTATACTCATCTTTCTTGATCAGCCAACAGATTAGTGGACCGATAAAAGAAGGGATACCGATGGCACTGCAGAGACCTGAAAGATGAGTGATCATGGCCCAGTCATTTTCCTGTTTAGAAGGATCCATGGGGGTAGAAGGAGGAACTTTCGAGGGAGGAGTAGGCGGACTCGGAGGAGGCGGAGAAGGTCCTTCATCCGTCTTCTCAGGAGGAGGTGCATTCTCGGCGCTCATGGATGCCAAGGTAGCGTAGTTTCCTGTTAATAAAATGATAAGAAGGGGAGACTTTTGGAACGTGTCGAAAACGAAAAAGGATTGAGGATCCTCAGGGTTCCGTTTTACTAATTCCCATGCATGAGCGCGCGCCCTTAGGGCAACTGTTACTGACGGGGGTTCCTGGAACGGAACTCGACTCCGAAACCGCTGCCCGTTTTAAAAAGCTTCAGCCGGGTGGTTTTATACTGTTTGGGCGCAACATCAAATCGCCGGAGCAGTTGCGGAAGTTGATAGATGACCTTCGTGATCTCAGTGATATCGAGCCCTTTATCACAATTGACCAGGAAGGTGGGCGAGTTTCGCGTATTCGTCTCATTGGGAGTGAGCCGCCGAATGCCCAGCAGTTGCGGGATAGGGGTGACCTCAAACTCATTGAGAAGCATGGTGAATTAACTGGGCAGATTTTGAGGATGTTTGGTTTCAACCTCAATCTTTGCCCTGTGTTGGATATCTCGTTTGATGACGATGCGGACAACTCGCTCAAAGGGCGCTGCTATGGTTCTACAGCCGAGGAGGTGATCGAGAATGCGACGCTGTTTAACCTCGGTATGCGAAGGGAAGGGATCCTTTCCTGCGGTAAGCATTTCCCCGGTTACGCCTCAGCTGAAGTTGATCCGCACCATGAGTTGCCCGTGATCAATAAGACACTGGAAGAGATGGAAACCGATGAGCTGAAACCTTTTCGCGCTCTGTTGCCTGACTTGGACAGCGTTATGGCCTGCCATTCTCATTATCC
>DCQY01000113.1:25698-40792 GCA_002323995.1 Akkermansiaceae bacterium UBA1506
AGGAATCAATTGGGATACGACAGGTTGGTCATGACCGATGACCTCGACATGGGCGCAGTCCTTAATGAGGTGACTTTTGATGAAACTATTAGGGCCTGTATCGAGGCTGGTAATGATCTGGCTATGATCTGTCACAGGGTCGAATTGGTGGAAGCCGCGGCAAAGGTGATAGAGACTTTACCTAATCCTGTTATCCATGATGCGCTCACCAGGATCGAAGCGGCTAAGAAAAAGATGAAACCGCCCCATGAATGGTCGCTTGAACGGTTTCAGGAGATCGATGGTCAGATCTGGGACCTTCGCGTTTCCACTTTGGGAGAGGAGCGGGCTAAGATTCTTTCTGTCGAAGACGGAAAGCGTTCGCCCGTCGAGACTTACTAAGGTAGTGTGACTCAAAATTTCCGCCCCAATGCTGTTTTTAATCTGCACGAGGCTCCCTATAACGGGGTCTTTTTTATTTTTAACTTCCCTATTCGCCTTCGGATTTGTTGTCCAAGCAGAGGATCCTATTGCTTACTCCGATTATCGGGGTGACAGAGAGGAGTTGCGTACCGAGGAAAGGTTTATCCCACGATACGCAGTTGCAGGTGGCTATATTTCCTGGGCGTCAGACGCTGATTTTTCCAGCACACTTGGGTCATTGTCTCAGTGGGAAACCGGCGTCCAAGCCAATGTCCCGTTTTTCGAAACTGACAAAATAAGGCTTACTGCGGGCATCCAGTATCGCTACAACCGACTGAAATTCACTGGGGCCCTGGGACCGTTGGCTAACATGGATTTCGATCTCCACCGGGTGGATATTCCAGTCAATTTCTGGGCTGATTTGAATCCTCGTTGGAAACTTTGGCTTCGTCTCCAACCCGGGTGGTATTCCGATTTCGACAACGTCGGATCCGATGACTTCATTCTCACGACCCTCGCCTTAATGTCCTATCAATGGAATGAAAAAGCGCGGATCGCCTTTGGAGGGTATTACTCTCGAGACTTGGGAGAACCCCGCCTCCTTCCCGCTGTTGGTTTTATCTTTGAGCCGGATCCCCAGTGGTCCATCGCTCTGACCTTTCCAAGGGCTGAGGTTGCCTATGCGCCCAATCGAGACTGGTTCATTGCGGGCCGTGTTTTCTTAAGTGGAGCCGGTTGGAATATCACCGATCCGGCCGGTGGTTCTAATGATGTTGACCTCGATTACAAGAGCATGAGAATTGGCCTTGGTGTGGAACGCCGCTTGTCCGGTCCTTGGTGGGCCTATCTCGATGGCGGCGCCCAGATGGGCCAGGAGATTTCTATTGAGGAGGCGCCCTATGTCTTCGAACGGGAACTCGACGCCTCCGTTTTCGTCACTGGCGGCGTGAAGCTAAGATTTTGACCGCTTCTTATTCGAGGCGTTTTGCTCTAGCATAATCACCAGGATCGATCATTCGTTTAACGTCATCAAGACTGAGGTCGGTATCCCGGTAACCCGAATTGAAGGGTGATCCCTGCGCGTCTGCTGCATTTCGTAGGCCAGCGGCTCCTTCACGGTCTTGGTTGGTCATGTAGGTTTGGCTACTTTCGCGATAAGACCCCGTATTGTGGTCAGCTATCTGGCTGGAAGAATCCATTTTCTTCAGATTACCAAAGAGGCGACCAGAAGCATTATCACGAGACCGATTGAAGTTACTTTCGCGAGCATTATTATCGCCATAACGGGATTCTTTGTAGCCCGCATAGTTCTGGCGCTTAAGGTATTCTGGGGTTCGGAATTCTTTGGTAGCCGCTTCGTTTTTCTGCAGTCGTGCCTGTTTTGTGCCAAACCTCCCGCCGAGTCCTTTGGCCTTGTTGCCGGAATAGAGGTTGGGCTTGTCAGCGACGAGGGTGCCATCATCGGCGACGGTGTATCCTCGCTCAGCAAATTTGGCTCGGATTTCGCTATCGTCGCTGCTACCACCCTGTCCGCCCCAAGCCTTTTCGTCGAAGGTTATTGAACCTCTTCGCACTTCACCGTAGCTACGTTGAGTCTGGCACTGGCAGAAGAGCAGCAGGGAAGACCCAGCCGCTCCAAGAAGCAGCCATTGACGGGGGAGAATTACCATGAATTCCTATATTCCACCATTTCGTTACCTTGAGCAAGAGCAGTTCGCCACTCACGCAGAAGGGAAATTCTACCGCTGGTCAAACGCAGGTCGACTGTTCGATCCTCCCATGAGTCAAGTTTGCCCCATTCAGCGTAAAGCCGCATGAGCAGCCGTAAGTCAATGGAGAGAGACTTCTGGAAGATTTGGTGCAGAAGAGTTTCTGCTTCTTCGAATTGCCGGGTCTTGATTAGATGTGCGGCGTAGTCCTCAAGAAAGAGGCGGTGATCCCAACGGTAAGAGGTGAGTTGGTCATGGTAGCGACGGAAAAGTCTGCTCGCTAAATCCGTCTCGCCCAAGTCATGGAATAGAGTGGGGATTTGGCGTCGCGATATTAGGGTCGCGAATTCTGTGCTGAGTCCGGTCTGGCGAAAAATGTCAGATTTCGCTTCCTGCATCAGTCGGTGGTGCACTTCAAGCAGGCGGGGGCGATCGCCGATGCGGTGGAAGAAAAGGACTTGTTGCTCGGGATCATCCGGGAAGTAGTAAGATCCTGGAAAGGCTGACGTTTTGACGAACTGTTTAGCGGTAGAGATTCCAGTATCACCAAAGGCTGTTAACGTATGGAGAATCCGTTCGCGCTCGCGCCGGTTCGTTTGCGCGAGGAGCTCGCCGGCCGCTGATTCGAGGCTGTTGCGATTCCATGCGATGAATAGTCGCTGAAGCCACTTAGCTTTTTCCGGAATGGGAGTGTTTTCCAGTAATTGTGCGAGTGCTTCTGATGGCTTTGCGATTTCGACGACCCATCCAATCAAATGAGAGGCATTTGACTCAGCAAAACCGGAAGCGTTAACAGAAGTATCGTCGTAGTCAAAATCATGGAATAAGGCTTCCCATTGATTGGGCATGTTTTCGAGAGGAGTCCCCGATTGTTGTTGTGTTAGTAAAATTGAAAGTGAGGTGGAGAAGCGATTTTTACGATCGGAAGTTCCGCGACGGATTAGTGAAAGGAGCGACTGTGCTTCACCTGTAGCGCCGGCTTCATGGGTCGCCAGAGCGAGGGCGAGGGCGACGGAAAAAGGCTGACTTTGATGGCTGTCATGGGCGATTTGAATAAGCGCATCAAGGTCCTTTGTTTCGGGAAGCTGATAGAGTTCGGCCATCCGAATTATAGCTTCGCGCTCCAAATCAGGCTCGTTGCTCATCATTGGAATTTCCTTGAGCCATTCTAGCGCAGCATGAGGTCGATTGTTTTTCCGCAGCTGATCCGCTCCGAGGAGGAGATAGCGACTCTCGATCTCTCCAGTATTGCGAAGCTGAGTCAGCAACCTCATCAGAGCATCATCTTCACCACTTTGCTGGTAGGCCCCGATTAGGGCCCGCTGAAATGGTAGGTGAGATTCAGTGGCGATGGGCGGGGAGCCAACCGCTCCGGTCGGCTTTCTGCTCAGTGGCACGAGTCGCTCGAAGTTCCGTTCGATGGCCAGAAATCGGGCGTGTTGTTCAGCGATGTAGTCAGCTGTTAGACCGGGCGGCGGGTTGTACTCTCTGGTACTAAGGCGATGAATAACATCGAGCGCGGGGGCGGGATAGAGTGCTGTTTCGCAAGCCTCGAAGAGACCCTGCATTGGGCCGTAGCTCTTGCCACGCCGACTGACCTCGCGCTGGTAAACGAGTGCAGCCTCCCGATGAAAACCAAGTGTTTCAAGAAATTTACCGAGTTCAAAGCGGCTGTCAGGGTCGACGAGCTGCCCCTCAAGATTGAGGGCAATAGCGACCCGCTCCTGGGCATTGACCCATTCCATCGGAAGCGTTTCGCACATGATTTCAAAATGTTCGAATTGAGCGATTCCAGAGTCATCGACGGGAAGTGCCAGGGCATCGGCGCTGATCGCTTTCACGAACGGAGCGCCATATCGTAAATCGAGTGGGATCCGGGCCGAATAGTAGCGAAGGAGCTGAACCAACTCTTGCCAGCTTTGAATTTGGTTGTAGCGGACATCGTCCGGATCGGGGTTCTGAGGCCGTATAAAATCAACTTGGCGTGAGACAATACCTGCCAATGTTTGAATGGCCTTATCGTATCGCCGCGCGGCGATATGGATCAGTAAGGTTTTTTCTTCTTTGTTCTCCTGAGCCGACGGTTCAGGTGAGTTTACTTCGCGTAAAAGGCGATTCACGAGTTCTTGTCTTTCTAGATCGGAATCCATCAACGAAAGCCTCTCTGTCAGGGCAGAGAGAAAGAGATCTCGAGAGCGGATGCTGTCTCCCGGATCCGCGGCTTGAAGAGTCAGATCCAGCGCTTTGACTTGAGCGCGAACATGGCCCGTTTGAGCGGCCACCTGTGAAAGTGAGAATAGAAAACTAGCATCGGTCGACCTCATTGATTCAACGGTAAGACTTCCAACCTTAAAGGCTTCGTCGTAGAATCTCTTCTCCCGCAACTGGGCGAAGAGAAAAGGGCCGAATTTGTCGAGAAGTGGCATTTCTTCAAGGATGCTGAAGATAAACTCGGCCGGCACTTCGGCACCTGTGATGGGATCTGTCAGGAGAATGAGGGCAGCCATTGAGAAGCAGGCGACGCGGTCGTGACGACCTACACGCGCACTGGGATCGTTAATCCAGAAAAGAATCGCGTCGGCGTTGCCAGTAAGTATTCGGGCATAAACCTCATTGAAGAGATGGATGTAGGCATCTGATTTTGGTTGCTCTTCGACCAGTTGGGTATAGCGCTTAAGAGCTTCGCGATTACCTTTAAGGAAACGATAAGCCCAAAGCTTTTCGACGTTGGGTCGCTTGCTAACTTCCCAGCGCTCAAGCCAAGAGGTTGCCTGATTTGTAAGGGCGGAAAGGGAAGCCGCTTCTTCGATGGCTCGAATTCTCAACCAGAGAGGTTTGGCGGGCAGATATTGATACTCGCGATGCTTTTCAATAAGAGCTTCGGCAATATCGTCTTGCATACTTCCACCGAGGTAGGGGAATTCTTCGATAGCGAAGACGAAGGAACGGAGTTCATTGCCGGCGTCTTTCTTATCTTCCGGGGTTAGCCGGTCTACTCGAATCAGAGGACGTGCAAAGTCGAGAAAGCTCTTCGGGTAATTCACCTCATTGGTGTTGTCGATAATACTCAAAAAATGAGAGAGAGCCTCGGAGTGATGGCCGCGTTTGGATTGAATTAAGGCCAGCCTGAAGCGTGCTTGGAGATCCCAGTCCCGCAATTGAACAATCTTGGCAAGGACTCGTTCTGCATCGGCGTGGCGCCCATCCAATTCGTAATGTTTGGCCAATTCTGAGAGAAATCCAGGGTCACGGCCAAATCGGTTTTCAAGGCGACTTCTCAGGAGGTTGGCCTCGTCGACGCGCAGGTCTTTTTCAAGCATTGAGAGCAGGGTCTGCCAGTCTTCAAGTTGGTCTCCTTCACCCCTTGAGAGGAGTTGGCGGCGATAGTAGATCGCAGATTTCAGGTCACCGAGTTCATCGGCAAGACTGCTGAGCTCACTAAGAAGGCCATCACGGTTTTCTGACATGTAGTAGGCCTTCTTGAGGGAGGCAAAAGCACCTGCGGTGTCACCCATGGTTTGTTGAACGCGCGCAAGCGCTTCTGGATAAAATCGGTCAAAAGGGTGCTGTTGTGCGAGGCTCTGAAAGCGCCCTAGCATCCAATCAAGTAGGAAGTGAGTCCGGGCAATGTTGAGTTGGCTATCTAGAAGTTTGCGTCGTTGAATGGTGTCAGATTCCTGCTCCAGCAAATCGATCTGAGCTGCGAGGGCTTCCTCGGGTCGTCCATTTTCGATTAAGACCGTAGAAAGTTGCTTGATGATACGGCGCTTTTCGAATGAGTTCGCCTGTCGGTAGGCTTGTCGCCAAACTTCAATCTGCTTACCGAAGTTTCCTTGCTGAGAGTAAACCTTGGCGAGAGTACTAAGGGTGGTGAGGGGTGCTTCAGGTTGTGCGGCGAGACGCTTTAGTTCGCGAATCGCTTCGTCCTCGTAGCCAAGTTCAAATCGCATTGCTGCTCGGCGTTGAAGGTAATCATTGGCGTTGGTAGGATCGATCTCAGACAGGGTGGTTAAGTGATCGACCATCAAGGTGGTTCGCTCGTTAAGTTCTGCGAGCGACAGGAGCATGAGTTCCACTTTCAGGATAGGGCCACCCGCCTCTTCCTTGGCCGTAGTTAGTTGCGCGTAGCATTCGTGGTTATCTTGGAGTTTGAATGCCCACCATGCTGCTCGGTATCGGTCGGCCAATGTCCGGGTGGTGTTGGCAGTTTTTTTAACCGTCTCGTAGAAATGAATCAGTTCTTCCGGCGGCGGTTCATCACCGGGCCGCGAGGCTTTGTTGGCTACGATGGCTAGCCTCCGGTACTGGGCGAGGCTCTGGATATTCCCGTCACGAAGAATACTCGGATCCTCAATGGCCTCCTCTCCATTGGAAAAGTGGCCGCGCAGCAAGCTGAAAAGGCGCTGATCCACTTCGGTTTTTTCTTCAAGTGTTTCCAACTGGTCCCAAACGTTGCAAAGCTGCTGGATGGCTTCCTCAATGCGATTATTTTCGATGAGGATGTCGGCGCGGGTTTCTTTAAGAGAAAGCTCTTTTGGTGAGAGCGCGATGGCTGCTTCGATCGTTTCGAGAGCTTTGCCACTCCGGTCGAGGTCACGAAGTGTGGCGGTAACCTCGACGAGACGGTTTTTTTTCTCTGATCCCCCTTCACTTGCTCGGGTGATGTAGTTGTTCAAGACTTCGACGGCTTGGTGTGGCCGACCCCGCTCATTGAGGAACCGGGCTAGTTCTGCGGGCGGTCCGGCTTCAGGTTTATCGGCCTTGGATTTGAGAAGTTGTTCGACGAGTTTATCGAGATAGTTGCTGCGTGCGAACTCGATGACGATGGCAAGATTTTCTGCATTCGGAGGATTGGCTTCGAGGTAGTTAGTGAGAATTGTCTCCGCTTCGAGGTGCTCTTCTGCATTGAGGGAAACTCCTACTCTGAGAAGAATGAGATTGAGAGCCGGGCGGAGGGATTCGGCAATAACGCCGTCAAGAGTTTCCGCAGCTTCTTCGAAGCGATCGATGCTGACTTGGGCCCGCGCAAGACGAAGCCGGTAATCGATGTTGTTAGGGAGGATTGAGACGAGTCGTCGCAGGGTTTGTTCTTTTTTTATAGGATCAGCGGTCAACTCGTAAAAAGCGGCGAGGTCATGAAGTGACTTTTCAGTTGGATTCTCCGCAGTCGCGGCCGCAGTGAGTTCGTTATCGAGCAGTTCCAGCCGTTCAAATTGTTCATGGAGTTGAACGAGGCGTCCAAAGATAATTCCGTATTCCGGACTCTTGAAATGCAGCAGTTTTAGAGCGTCGCGGCCGGAATCGGAGGCACCCTCGAAATTACTGATAAACTCGTAGATGCGATTCAGTTCGGTGAACGCGTTGAGCTTTTGTCTTGGCTCCACAGAATTCGAGAGTTCCGTAAGGACATGGATGGCAGTATCCGTCTCTCCGGATTCGAGAAGCATAGAGACTATTTCCGTACGCAGAGAAGCCTCCTCAGGGTAAGCGGTTAACAGCTCTCTCCAGATGTTGATGGCGGCGTCGAGCTGGCCAAGTTGTTGGTGCAGGTTGGCTTTGCGAAGACGGACGGTGAGACCGTTTTCGGTATTAGCTGAAAGCTTCTCAACGAGTCGGGTGTAGAGGGAAAGCGCCTTGTTGGTCCGTTTTTGGAGGTCCGCAATTTCAGCAAGCGCGAGTAATGCTGGGATGTTGTTAGGGTCTAGGTCAGTGACCCTGGTGTAGGCCTCACGAGCAGCCTCGATATCGTTGCTTTTGCGTAAGAGATGAGCATGGATGAGAACCACAACGGAAGGGCCGTCTTCGGATGATACGGCGGAGTGGAAATAATCGAGCAGCAAGGGTGTCTGACTCTTCTTTTCATACAGAGACCAGAGCAGGTCGAGAACGTTACCATATTCAGGATTCTTCTCTAACAACCGGATATAGTGGTTGGCGAGCTTTGTATCCGCTTCCGTCCACGGGCTGGCAGCGACCGCTTCGTCCCGGTTCTCGTCCACGGCATTTTCCTGGGAAAAAAGCCAAGGGCTGAAGGCGCCGATCGCCAGAGTAAGCGCGGTGACCTGAATGAGTTGACTGGGGGTTGTGGTCTTCAATCGTCAACAGAGGCGGGGGAGCAGGCCCGTCTTAAAGATTCATCCTTAACCTTAAGGAAGGTTACGGTAGGCTTAGCTGATTCCTCCGTCAAATAACGCCCCGCCCGCAAACGGGTCTTTATCTTAGTGCTTGTCGCTGATCAGTTTGAAGCGTTCGCCTCCAAGATCTAAGCGGGGAAATCCAACTGCGGCAGCGCTGCTCAGCGAATGGCTTCTTGAGGAGGTGATGCAGGAAGTCGCCGCGGAAAAAGTTTCCCCGAGATTACCTTTTTAGTTCCATGAAAGGACAAGGTGTCCCTCCGTTGATTCACTTCTGCAATCGGGTTGGCTCCCTCAGGTCGGCTTCCAATTGACCTCTCTGGAGGACCAGAGGATATCCAGCGCACCGGGCGCAGATCTGAGATAATCTGCCCCCACCTCTTCCGATCCTGCCTCTGTTAATGAAAAGGCCATGTAGCCGAACCCGAACATGTAATCGATGTATTCATCGACGCTCAACCCCCCTTTCTTGATGTAGTCCGGAACGAATTCCGATAGTATCATCGGCCGCTGGGATAATGTTTGGCTAGCCCCTTTAAGCGCGACTTGCTCAAACCCTTCAATGTCGATTTTGATAAACGTCACTGCGGAATTGTCGATATCCTGGGACTTCAAGTAAGTGTCGAGGCAGGTGGTCTTGACTTTGATTTGTTCGCCATCGTTGATCGGCAAAAGGGAATGCCGACCGCGGTTCTTGTCTTCGTAGAGATGCAAAACGCTCTCGCCATCTTGATCTGAAAGTGCGATCTGGTTGGTTTTGACACTGCGGGCCTCGTTTTTGTTGAGATTTTGCTGCAGTAGTTTGCAGTTGAGCACGTCAGGTTCAAATGCGTGAATTGATGCCCCAGGTTCTGCCATCCTATCCATAAGAAGAGAATACCAGCCGAGGTTGGCACCAATGTCGACGGCATGCTCACCTGCCTTGAGCCTGACATTCCTGCAGACGAAATTGGTAAGATGTGGCTCGTAATCCGCCCTCTTGAACAAGCGCCTACCTGCAGCATCCTCTGTTTTGAACTTGATTCGAAGGCTATGCTCAGGGATATGAGCTTCCATAAACGGACGCCGGAGGAGGTAACGTGAGAGAGCGTATTGGATGCTTTTCAGGGCGGCCATATTGTTGATCCAGAAAACAGCTTATCTTCCCCCTTAAGAGAGGTTTAATGAGTGAGCGAGCCAATCAGGACTCAGGTGAAGTTGCATGGTGCAGCGCTAACTTACTTTTGAGGGGGGGGATTATGATTAAAAAAAGACACGAATTGCTCCGCGTCTTTTGGAATGGTGATAGACCGCAGTCCGACACTAACCCTTGGCAAGGTAAGCAGCGGTGCTCTCGTGGTTGGCTTCCATTGCGTCAGAGCCTTTTTCCCAGTCCATTGGGCAGACTTCGCCGTTCTCTTCAAAGTGCTGGAGCGCGTCGACCATGCGGATCGCTTCCTTGATCGAACGGCCAAGTGGCAGGTTATTAACGACTTGGTGTTGGACTATACCCTCTTTGTCGATGAGGAAGAGACCGCGGTATGCAATCAACTCGCCTTCAACCATGAGGTCACCGTATTCGTCAAATCCATACTCGCCCACGAGAACGTCGTAATCAGCGGAGATTGTCTTATTGGTGTCAGCCACGAGCGGATAAGTCACCCCGCCTATTCCACCTTTTTCCCGGGGCACTTGAAGCCATCCCCAGTGCGACATCTCTGTGTCGGTTGAGACGCCAACAATTTCAACGTTTCGGCTCGTAAATTCGGCAAGGTGGTCTTGAAAGGCATGGAGTTCAGTCGGGCAGACGAAAGTGAAGTCCTTTGGATAAAAGAAGAGGATAACGTATTTTTCTCCCTTGAACTGGTCGAGAGAGAAATCTTCTACCACTTGGCCGTTAATGACCGCGCTGGCATTGAAAGAAGGGGCGGGTTTTCCAACAAGTACTGACATGATGTTTAAAACAGTGGGTTCTAGGATGAGAGGTTAAGGTGGTTGCATCCCCTCTTGAGTCAACTACGGATGAGTAGCGTTTACGGACTCAACCGGCTATTTCGACCCCGATTAGAGGAAAAAATTTGACCGACCGAGGTAGAGAAGGTTAGTTGTGATCCCTAAAAGTTGACTAATCCTATCAAGAATAGGTATTTTCAATGAGTGCTAAAACCACCACAGAGATCGTCGATTTGGCGTTCGAAGCTAAGAATCTTGAGTTGTTGAGCGCTCAGGAGCGGGTCCAATGGGCCGTGAATTATTGGGGAGATCGCATTGGCTTGACCTCCAGTTTTGGAGCCCAATCAGCCGTTTCGCTCCATATGGTGACCCGCATAAAGCCCGATATACCGGTAATATTGGTGGATACGGGCTATCTTTTCAAAGAGACCTACCATTTTATCGATGCTCTTACTGACCGCCTCAATCTGAACCTCAAGGTCTACCAGGGCTCAGTATCTGCCGCTTTTCAGGAGGCGCGGCATGGAAAGCTCTGGGAGAAAGGCGTGGAGGGTATCGAGCAATACAACCGGATCAACAAAGTGGAGCCAATGAATCGTGCGCTTGACGAACTCGGTCTGAAAGCCTCGATCTCTGGGATTCGGCGTCAACAAAGTAGCACCCGGGAAGGAGCTCCAGTTCTGGCTATTCAGCGCGAAAGATACAAAATTCATCCCATTATTGATTGGTCCGACATGGATATCGGCCAATACCTAAAGGAAAACGACTTGCCCTATCACCCTCTGTGGGACGAGGGTTACGCATCCATCGGAGATTGGCATACGTCGTCCAAGCTGACCGATGGCATGAGTGAAGAGGAAACCCGATTTCATGGCTTGAAGCGGGAGTGCGGCCTTCACGAGGACATGGACTTCGTCATCTAATGGCTCACTTTTCCTGCGATTGATCTCATGGGTTCGAATCTCGACCATATCTATCCCGTCTCCGATAAGATGCTCCCTCGTGAAGCGAAGGAGGAGTTACTCGGACAACGCGGCGTCGTTATCTGGATGTATGGCCTTAGTGGTTCTGGTAAAAGCACATTGGCAAATCTGCTCGAACGAAGCCTCCACGAGCAGGGCCAGATGGTCAAAGTGCTCGACGGCGATAATGTGCGCTCCGGACTCAACAGTAATCTCGGCTTTTCTGATGAAGACCGGCTCGAGAATATTCGACGCGTTGCCGAAGTGGCGAAGCTTTTCGCCGACAGCGGTATCATTACGGTCACCTCGTTCATCACTCCTAACAATGAATTGCGCGATCTTGCTCGTGGGGTGATCGGAAATGAGGATCTGCTTGAAGTTTACATCAAGGCTTCCTTCAAAACTTGCGCCGAACGCGACCCCAAGGGCCTCTATGCAAAGGTTGAGGCTGGCGAGGTAAAACAGTTTACTGGCAAGGACTCAGCATTCGAAGAGCCGTCGCGTCCGGACCTCATTATTGATACCGAAGCGCTCAGTGAAGATAAAGCGCTCGAACAACTTCTTTCAGCGGTCATCGCTAAGGTTGGCGAAACAGCCAGCTGAACGACCTTTTTAAAAACACCATGGAACAGGAAAGACACTCTTATCGAGTTAACCACCTCGCTCAGCTGGAATCTGAAGCGATCTTCATTCTGCGTGAAACCGCGGCGCAGTTCGAAAAGCCGGCCCTGCTGTTTTCTGGCGGCAAGGACTCCATCGTTATGGCGCATCTTGCGCGAAAAGCATTTCACCCCGCCCGCATTCCTTTCCCGCTGCTGCACGTCGATACCGGTCACAACTTCGAAGAGACGATCCAGTATCGCGACGACTACGTGGCCGAATTACGCGCGGAACTTATCGTCGGTCTGGTTCAGGATTCCATTGAAAAGGGACGGGTGCAGGAAGAGAAAGGTCCGTTTGCGAGCCGCAATGCCCTTCAGACGGTAACGCTACTCGACGCGATCGAAGACAAGCAGTATGACGCTTGCCTCGGTGGTGGTCGCCGAGACGAGGAGAAAGCCCGCGCCAAGGAACGTTTCTTCTCACATCGAGATGATTTTGGGCAGTGGGACCCGAAGAACCAGCGACCTGAGCTCTGGAATATCTTCAACGGCCGCAAGCACCACGGTGAGCATTTCCGTGTCTTCCCTCTGTCCAATTGGACCGAAATGGATGTTTGGCAATACATCAAGGCCGAGAACATTCCGCTTCCGAGCCTCTACTTTTCTCACAAGCGCGATGTGGTGCACCGCAACGGCGCCATGCTTGCCATCAGTGATGTCGTCGTTCCACAAGAGGGAGAGGAAATTGAAAGAGATGCTGTGGTTCGTTTTCGAACCATCGGTGATATGACCTGCACCGGGGCTGTTTATTCAGACGCTTCCCACATCGACGCGATTATTCAGGAAGTAGCGACAGCGCGCCAGACTGAGCGGGGAACAAGGGCTGATGACAAGCGTTCCGAAACTGCCATGGAGGACAGAAAGAAGGAAGGTTATTTCTAGGCCGATCTCTGAGTCCTAAAAACTACTAACACTTTACTATTTATTAATATGTCTCACACTGACATTCCTTACGACGAAGGTTATCTCGACATGGATTTGCTGCGATTTACGACGGCGGGCAGTGTTGATGATGGGAAATCCACCCTCATTGGTCGCCTTCTTTACGATTCTAAAAATACGTTCGAAGATCAGATCGAAGCGGTGGAAGAAACTTCCAGAAAGCGTGGCGACGAAAACGTGAACCTCGCATTGCTCACTGATGGCCTTCGCGCCGAGCGCGAACAGGGTATTACGATCGATGTGGCTTACCGTTATTTCGCGACGCCGAAGCGGAAGTTCATCATCGCTGATACTCCGGGGCACATTCAGTATACTCGTAATATGGTGACCGGTGCCTCCACCGCTAATCTTGCTATCATATTAGTCGATGCCCGCACCGGTGTGATCGAGCAGACTTGCCGCCATGCCTTCATTGCGAACCTGCTTCGCATCCGCCATGTCATTCTTGCGGTGAACAAGATGGATCTTGTCGATTACGAGGAGGAAGCCTTCGACAAGATCGTGGAAGACTTCAAAACTTTCGCTTCTCGTCTCAACAATATCGTCGACATGACACCGATTCCAATCAGTGCGCTTCATGGTGACAATGTGGTCGATAAGTCGGAGAAGATGTCCTGGTATGAAGGCCCAACGATGCTCTACCAACTGGAGAACGTTTACATCGGTTCCGACCACAACCACGTGGATGCCCGTTTCCCGGTGCAGTGGGTGATTCGCCCGCATTCAGATGAGCACCACGATTTTCGTGGATACGCTGGTCGTGTTGCTGGCGGTGTTTTCAAACCAGGTGATGATGTCGTGGTTCAACCTTCAGGATTCACGACCAAGGTAAAATCGATTGAGACGCTGGATGGTCCCGTGAACGAGGCGTTCGCGCCGCTGTCCTTCACCATGACCCTCGAGGATGAAATCGACATCAGTCGTGGTGACATGATTGCCAAGCCAAATAATCCGCCGGAGAAGGGTCAGGAGATTGAAGCGATGATCTGCTGGTTCTCAGAAACAACTACACTTCAACCGCGTGGAAAGTATTATCTGCGTCACACGACCAAAGAGGTGAAAGCGATTGTCGAGGAGGTTCGTTATAAAGTGAATATTAACACGCTGCATAAAATTGAAGACGACAAGACGTTTTCGCTCAATGAGATTGGCCGCATTGTTCTTCGGACTTCAGCGCCGTTGCACTACGATTCTTATCGTCGCAATCGACAGACGGGTAGTTTTGTTCTCATTGATGCCCAGACTAACGAAACGGTTGCTGCTGGAATGATTGTGTAGGTTCAGCAGCGGGTGTATTGCCATCGAGGTATCCCGTTGACAGCCAAGCTGAATGGGCTTTATATACCGCCCTCCTATTTCAGGAGAATGCGTCGGCGAGGTAGCCAAGTGGTAAGGCCGGGCTCTGCAAAAGCTCTATCGCGGGTTCGATTCCCGCCCTCGCCTCCACCACTTCACAGCGTGAAGTGCAACTTGCCCCAACGGGGCGGGGGTCTAACCGCAGGTTCAATGCCCATGTCCTGCAAAGCAGGATTGTCACCCAATTCGCAGCGCGAATTCAAAACAGCACGGATGGCGACGTAGTTGCCATCAATTCCCGCCCTCGCCTCCAATTTCACAACCGACGCGCTAAGGGTTAGGTAAGAGCTATTTAGGGAGTTAAGAGTCTCAAATGATCGAGAAAAGTCCGTGCTGGATAAACTCCGACTTCATTTTTAAATTTGGTGATACGATCGTGGCTAGACAGTTTTTACAACCTGAGGCACCGTATGGTCCATGAAGAGAATCGTGTCGTTAATCTGTTTGTGTTACCTCTTGTTATTCGCGGCGAATGCGGATATGAGAATTCCTTCTTCAGTTTTCAATATGGAAGAGCTGGAGGAGGCCAAAGCGGAGGCATTCGAAGAGGAGAAGCCTCTTATCTTTGTCTACACCGATCCGGGGACATCGTGAGGCCCCTGCATAGCTACCAGTTTGGCAGCATTTAAGGAATTTCGAAGCGCAGGGGTAGTCGTTTTTGCGAATGCGAAAAGCGAAACAGATTACCAGTCTCTTCCTGCGGGAGCGAAAGCAGCACGCAAGGAATCAGGCAACACGATTCCAATGGTGTTTGTTACCACGGCGGATGGTGCTCAGAGTATCAAAGGCATCTCTTATGACGCGATGAAGAAAGACATTCGCGATGTGGACAGGGAACTGCGCAAGCACCTCGAGACAGTCAATGTAACCGGCACGGCTCGAGAGGAACCTGAGGAGGCAGGCGATGACGCGCCGGCAGCTGAAGCTATCCTTTCCGAGCCCAGTATTTGGACCAATGCGGTTGGTAAAGAAATCATGGCAGCGGTAAAATTGGT
>DCQY01000130.1:0-168 GCA_002323995.1 Akkermansiaceae bacterium UBA1506
CAGCGTAGCAGAACCAGTGCTTCGGCATCGCGTCATCAAAACCTTTACCGCCGAATCCGAGGGAATCACTTGTCGTTCTATCATTTCCCGGCTCGTCGAAGAACTCTCCAGCGATGCTTGACCACCTGAGTATCACCTCAACTTTCATATCAACATCTTTCCTGCGTG
>DCQY01000130.1:554-9433 GCA_002323995.1 Akkermansiaceae bacterium UBA1506
GGGCTGCCCCTCAAGTCGCGGCGCTCAATGATTGGGAGCGTGTCAGGAAGACACCGTAGCCCCGTGAAAGGCTCGGCCCTCGAGTTTGCTCAGTATCGCAAATATGTCCCGGGGGATGACACGAGGCGACTCGATTGGCGCACCTGGGGACGCACAGACCGCTACTACATCAAGGAATTCGAAGCCGACACCAACCTCCGTCTATGCTTCATAGTCGATACAAGTGGCTCGATGGGTTACGGAGAAGCAGGCAAAACTAGACTCGACTATGCTAAGCGAGTCGCAGGAACCCTCGCCTATATCGCGGCACAACAGGGCGACGCAGTTGGTCTTTACAGCGGTTCTGAAGGCTCTGATCATGACATACCAGCGAAACGGGGCGCACTGCATTTAAGAATAGTTTTTGATCAACTCACAAAACTTAAAGCGACCGGTGACTCCGAGCTCGTTACGACAATCCATCAGGCCGCTGAGAAAATCTCACAGCGAGCTCTGATTGTGATAATTTCTGATCTTCTTTTTCAACCCGAACCCCTTCGCGAGGCACTTCAGCATCTCAGGTTTCGTAAACACGACGTTGCGTTGTTCCATCTCCTTGACCAGCAAGAGGTGAACTTTAAATTCGACCACCCGACTCGCTTTGTCGATATGGAAGGCGGCGCTTCCCTTCTTACCGACCCCTCACTTATTGAGCGTCGTTATCGTGAAGCAGTGACCAACTACTTCAAAGAGATTGATGAGATCATGAACCACTCAATTATTGATTACCATCGAATCCTCATGAACGAACCTTATGAGCAGGCCCTGGCCCGCTTTCTCATGGGTAGAAACCCGAAAACCGCTCGAACTGCGCGATGAGTTTTCTGCAACCTTTGCTTCTCATCGGCCTGCCTCTGGCCTTGTTGCCGCTCATCATTCACCTCATCCACAGAAATCGTCATCGCACCGTGGACTGGGCCGCCATGCTATTTCTCATCGATGCCCGCAAAATGAATAAAGGCATGGCGAGGCTCAGGCAGATCCTAATCCTCGCGATGCGAGTCGTCGCCGTAGCCATGTTGATCTTTGCGGCGAGCCGTCCTTTATCGGGAGGAGCCTTATCTCTCTGGGGAGGCAAAGCTGATACGATTATTATATTATTGGACCGCTCCGCCAGTATGGAGCAGCAAATTCTTGAAAGCGGCGAATCTAAGCGTCTAGCAGTTCTCGAGAAGCTGTCTGACCTACTCAAGAAGACAGGAAAAAGCAGTGAGGTCGTCCTTATCGACAGCGCAACTCTCGAACCTGTTGTCATTACAAGTTTGGTCGACCTTGCAGCGATTCCTCAAACCGGAGCGACTTCAACTGCAGCAGACATCCCTGCGATGCTGCAAGTCGCTTCCGACTACCTCACCACAAATCAATCCGGCAGAACAGATATCTGGCTTGCTTCTGACCAGCGTGAATCCGATTGGAATCCAGCCTCCAAGCGCTGGCCATCGCTAAGATCCGATCTTGGCACGAGCAATAATGTCCGGCTGTTTCTACTCAATTTTCCGGAGCGCAGTGCTGCCAATGTTTCAATTCAAATTTCCAATGTCCAGCGACTACGAAATCCTCAGTCCCTCCAATTAATATTTGACCTAAAGATCACTCGAGACTCCAACGAGAAGTATCTCGAACCCGTCACCGTACCAGTCGAATTCATTGTCAATGGAACGCGGACTGTTGAAGAGATTACCCTGACCGACCGTGAAACAACTCTGCTCGGACACACCGTTCCCCTCGGTAACGGTGATCAAAGAGGATGGGGCCGGATCTCGCTTCCGGCAGATGACAACCTATTCGACAATGTCGCCTACCTCGTCTTCGATGATCCAGCACCGAGAACGACAGTCATCGTCAGTAACGACCCGACCACTAGCAAAGCAATCACTGCCGCGGCAGGTGCCCCTGTTGAATTAGGCGCCGAATACGACACCATTTCGCTAACCGAAGATGCCGTGGCCGAGATTCCTTGGCAAGAAACGGCTCTTCTGTTTTGGCACGCGCCAATCCCCCCTCAAGGCTCCATTGAAGCCTCCCTTCTGAAACAACATGTCAACTCAGGGAGAACTCTTATTCTACTTCCACCTCAAGACTCTAGAACCTCAGACAGTCTTTTAGGATTTACATGGAACGCCTGGAAAGAAGGGGGGACATCACCCCTAGAAATCGGATGGTGGCGCACTGAATCCGGGCTTCTCGCCAACACTCGCAGTGGCAATCCCTTACCAATTGGGGACCTCAAACTGTTTAAAGTTCGACTATTCGAGAGCGAGAACCAACCATTGCTAACCTTAGAAAGCGGAGAGCCAGTTATCTCGAAAATTATGATCGATCAGTCGAATACAACGGCAGGCCAAATCTACGCTTGGGGCACTCTCCCTGTAGACGATTACTCCAGCTTGGCTTCTGACGGAGTTGCCTTCTTCGTCATGCTACATCGCGCCCTCGATGAAGGAGCTTTCGCGGTATCGAAAGCTCGGAGCCGAAACGCGTCATCCGGAGCGCTCGCGGATTCCATCTCGCTAAATCCCCTCTCAACTCTGCAGGAAGTTCAAATCGAACCGGATCTTGGAGCCGGCGCTTACGAAGTTTCTCA
The DNA here is from genome assembly GCA_002323995.1 of Akkermansiaceae bacterium UBA1506. Taxonomy (GTDB): domain Bacteria; phylum Verrucomicrobiota; class Verrucomicrobiia; order Verrucomicrobiales; family DEV007; genus Arctic95D-9. The sequence continues at coordinate 3,178 of DCQY01000130.1, forward strand.
ATCTGACAGCGACACTCTGTTATGTGCTTTGAACCGTCCTTACGAGGAAGATTCGGTCAAAACAGTAACTTCAGAAGGGATTAGCTCCCTCCTTAGAGGTGTCGAATACCGTCAGATTTCCGACGAACTTGGCAGTGGCTCGATGCTCGCGCTGGAGGTTTGGCGCGCCTTCCTTACCGCGATGGCATTAGCGCTTATTGCTGAGGCTATTCTTTGTCTACCACCGAGGCCTGAATTGGAAGACTCCAGCGTCCTCCGCAATCCTTTCATCAGCAACTAGCTCCCTACCCTTTCTCAGTGACTCTTACCAACAGCGAACTTACTTTCGTCTGGACACCTACAACGGTGATTCTTGGAAGTCTAATTGTGGCTACGACCCTGATTCTCAGTTTCGTTATCTGGAAAAGAAATCAGTTTTCCGCCTCTCAGGGGCTTCTTGAATTCCTCCGTTGTCTCATTGTTACGCTAGTTGCCCTGACACTCAATCAACCCGAGTGGCGCGAGTCGTTCGAGCCTGAGGAGCCACCGGTCATCGTCGTCCTCCATGATGTTTCCGGCAGCATGGAAACCCGTGATGTCGTTGAAAGTGGCCCACTGGAGAAAGAACCGAAAACACGCAACGAATCTATTTCCCACCTAATTGAAGAGTCGACGTGGTCAGCTTTGGGAGAAGAATTCGACATTGCAATTCAGTCGTTCTCTTCGGAGGGCGGGGTGACAGATGCTACTGACATTTCGAGTGCCCTCAGCGACGCAGCCGAACAATTTCCAAACCTACGCAGCGTTGTTCTCATATCTGACGGAGACTGGAATACAGGGAGTCCACCCTCACAGGCGGCGACCCAGCTTCGTATTCGAAAAGTTCCTGTCTACGCCTTTCCGGTCGGGAGCGAAACTCGCCTCCCTGATCTCGAGGTAACCGCCTTCGACGCGCCAACCTTTGGGCTTGCCAACAAACCGGTCCGACTCCCCTTCACAATATCGAGTTCACTTGCGCAGGCGCACTCCACCACCATTGAAATCCAAAGCGATAGCGGTGAGTCAATCAATTACAGTGTCGATATTCCAGCCATGGGAAAGATTCAAGACGCCATTCTATGGACACCGAAAAGCGAAGGAACGTTTAAACTATCACTCAAAATACCACCCATTCCTGAGGAGCACTCTGATGCCAATAACCTCATGACAGCTCCCATAGTGATTCGACGTGAGAAATTGAAAGTGCTCCTGATTGATTCCTTTCCGCGTTGGGAGTATCGCTTCATCCGAAATGCTCTGGAGCGGGATCCCGGTGTCGAAGTCAGCTGCCTTCTCTTCCATCCCGGCTCCGAAAGCCTCGGAGGAGGCATTGGCTACCTCACAGAATTCCCAAACAAAGAAACAATCTCCGAGTTCGATGTTATCTTTCTCGGTGACGCGGGTATTGCACCCGATCAACTAAGCTTTGAGAACGTTGCTTCTCTCAAACAACATGTTTCAAACCAAGCAGCCGGCCTCGTTCTCATGCCGGGCTTTCGTGGCTATCAGCAGACACTGTTGGAAACCAGCCTAGAGCCGCTCTTCCCGGTAATTATGGATACCACTCAGCCCCGCGGTTGGGGTTCTTCAATACCGGGACAATTCGAGCTGACGGATCTTGGTGCTCGAAGTCTTCTTACCCGTCTGGAAGACACCGAAAATGCCAATGCCACGCTCTGGGCATCTCTTCCCGGCTTTCAATGGTTTGCCGGTGTCAGCCGCGCAAAGGCGGGGGCAGAGGTGCTAGCGACTCACAGTTCGGAAACGAATCAATACGGCCGCATCCCGTTGATCATCACCAAGACCTTCGGCACCGGTAAAATCCTCTTCATGGGCACCGATGGCGCTTGGCGCTGGCGCAAGGGCGTCGAGGACAAGTATCACTATCGCTTCTGGGGCCAAGTGGCACGATGGATGTCCTATCAAAGAAATATGGCGAGTGATGAGCTAATGCGTCTCTTTTATTCACCGGATCGGCCTAAAACAGGAGATACCCTGAACCTAAACGCAAATGTCATGAGCATCGGAGGCGAGCCCCTTAAATCAGCCACCATTGTTGTGCGAATCGTCAGCCCCTCCGGCAAGGTGAATTCCATTCGCCTTCAGTCTGGCAGTGAAGATCAGTGGGGGTTGTTCACCGGGATTTTTGAGCCCAAGGAACCGGGCGAACATCTTGTCAACGTCACCTGCAGCGAAAACGCAGGAATGCTTGAAACGACTCTAATGGTCCAAGGCACCGACCTAGAGGTCGTTGGGAATCCCGCTCGAATGGATGTCATGGAAGAACTAGCACGGATCACCAGGGGCAAAATGATTCGTGATGCCGACCTTGATCTTCTTCGATCGAATCTCTCTACTCTTCCCGAACGTGCGCCACTTGAAAAACGCCTGCGTCTTTGGGCTCATCCTTTGTCGATAACTCTCCTTATTATTTTGATGACAATCTTCTGGATAGGCCGGAAAACGGTCGGGTCCGTTTAGGCATAAAACGATTTCTCTTGCAGCGCCTCCCTATGATCCCAAGGTAGCCAAAACATGTTTACGACCTTTAAGACCATCGCTTTGGCACTTCTACTCTGCATGACAGGAAGCCTCTCTGCAGCCGCTGAAATTTCTGATGGCTCGAAGAATACGAGCCCTGCAGGCATCGATTACCTAAATGGTGAAGAGCGCCTGCCCGGCGTTCTTTTGTCAGAAGGGATCTCACAGGTCACGGGTGTCGCTATTTCACCTCTTCTCGGCGTTTCCGGAGTCGGCGCGTGGCAATATTTCCGAACTCCCGAAAACCTCCGAGATCAACTACCATGGTTCTGTCACCCTATTGCCTGGGGTATTGGAGCCGGAATTTTGTTGCTCTGCTTCTTGAAAGACGCCCTTGGAACTGCTCTTCCTGCCTTCCTCAAGAAACCATTCGATGTTGTAGAAGTGTTCGAAGACAAGTTGAGTGCCGTCCTCGCAGGCAGTACGGTAGTCCCATTCACCGCTAAGCAAATTGCGAGTCAGCTTAGTAATCCTGTCCTTGAGCCCACCACTGCCCTCACTCAAATTGAAAGCGGCACTCTGGCGAGCGCCGTTCCCTCAATTCTCGGACAAACGGGTTACAATTTTGTGGTCATTCCCATCCTCCTTCTTAGCTTCGGGGTCGTTTGGCTCCTTAGCCATGCTCTGACTGTTCTAATTCTGCTCTCCCCGTTTCCAGCCCTAGACGCCCTCTTTAAAGCTATTCGCCTTGGCTTTCTAGCCCTTCTTACCGTTGTTTCTCTAATTAATCCGATAATCGGGGCCATCCTCTGCGCAGGCATTATTGCTATCGCTGCCTGGCTAGCTCCACGCGCCTTCCGCCTCTGTTTTTTCGGTTCTGTAATGTCGATAGATTTTTTAGGCTCACTCGCCATAAAGTCAAAGATAACGACAGAGACAAAGGGTTTTCTAGCCCGCCCCGACGGCAACAACCTTCCCGTCAGGACCTATGGTGCGCTCCGGACCGAGGAGGACGGGAGCGTCAACTTCCGCTCTCGGCGCTTCTTTTTTGGACCGGTGAGATCAATCAGACTTAGCGATCCTATCATTATCACTAAAGGCTTACTCTTTCCTTCAATTGTGACCACAAAAACGGCCGGAACCGGTTACGATGAAGTAATTCACCTTCTCCCAAAATATCGCCGCCATATTGAAAAGATCGCGTCCAAACTGAATGCGTCCGAAGTTCTCGATCCGACCGCTATACGCGGCTTCAAGGCCATGAAGTCCTGGCTTCAGTCTCTGTGGCAAAACTCCCGGCGGGGACTCATCTCTTCCTCCAACTAGACAGACAAACCTATCCTGCCGTCTTCACGGCTCCGGCAAGTGTCTTTCATCTCCATCCCTCACCGTGACGCCTTCCTCGTCGAGCCATTCAAGCAGTGGCATCAAGATTCGCCGGGTCGTTCCCGTGTGTTGCCTCAAATCACTCGCAGTCGCTTTCCCTTGTTCTCGAAGGTAGCTTTCTATCTGCTCACGAAGAATCTCACATCCTCGGCGGGAAATCACCGTTTTCGGGTCGAGATCAATCACTTCACCCGTGTGCATCAAAAAACGCATTGCCTTCTCTTCATTAGAATTGGTCGCTATCTCCCCTTTATTCGGAGGGAGAATTGGATCACCCGCAAGGCGCTCCCGGACGAGTTCGCCCGCCCTCTCAAGCTCGGGCGGTAACTTAGGAATATGATCCCGATGGCGAATGTTGGGACCAGCCTTTGCAAAATCACCTGCCAGCAAACCCTCAAGAACCATGTCAAAGAACTTCGGAGCCGGCAGTTCCGGCTCCATCATCGCCTTGAGTTCGCGTATAGGTAGCCCGAGTTGTTCTGGATGCTCTCGATGAATCGATTGGACTTTATCCGCAGCCACTCCTGCAATACCAGACCACCAGTCAGACTGAAAAACCCAGTCTCCGTCACGCCTTAATTCTCCGGCCTGGATTTGTTTCAGAACCTCCGCCTCAATTAGATCGACGCTGAACGAAGACTTTACGAGGAGGCGCGAAAAGGGAACGACCATATCTCTTTTCAGCTGGGACCTAACGAGAACGCCAAGATCGTGAGGCGCTGCAGCTCTCGACTCAAGGAACTCGCCCTGAAAAGGTTTCCGAAAAGCTCTTCGATTGGCTTCTTCATCAATGACAATCCCACCAGCGAGGGTTAACCCTAACGAATGGTCTCGCAAAACGAAACCGTCACCGAGGAAAACAAACACTGGCTCGTGGAACCTAAGCTCGGCGATTACCGATTCACCCGGCTCTAGGGATCGCTGCCCTCGGAAATGGATCCGGGCGGGAACCCCCGAACTTCCATGGTGAAACATGACTTCCCGACCAGTCCTTAGGGCTCGAGTCGACTGCTTCATACCCCGAATAGATCGACTCGTTTTTGTGACAAGGACATCAATCACAGAGACCGGCTCACCGAACTTTTTTTTGGTAATAACGTCCCCCCGACCTACACCTTCAAAGGCAGCCGAACGATTTTCTCGAAGCCCAATCCCGGAAAGATTAAGCGCAGTCCGAGCCCCGGGCGAGACCACAGCGACGTTTTGACCATGCGACTGAGCCGTTCTGACATGGGCCTCCTGACCGGATGGCTGAATAATGAGATCATCCCCCACCGCGACCTCTCCTTCGATGAGCGTTCCCGTCACGACTGTTCCTACCCCTTTGATCGAGAAGGCTCGATCTACCGGAAGTCGTGGCTTTCCAAAATCCCTAATCGAACTTGCCTCAGTAAGCTCCCGCGATATCGTCGCCCTCAATTCTTCAATTCCCTGCCCCGTGTTAGACGATACCGGGACCACCGGGACATTACTCCAGATACCTTCTTCAAGGTTTTCCTTCACATCCTCTAAAACCAACTCAAGATCTTCGACTAAGTCGACCTTGGTCAGCGCTACCACGGCACGCTTCACCCCAAGATAGTTGAGGATCTGATAATGCTCCTCGGTCTGCGGCATCCAACCGTCATCAGCAGCAACTATGAAAAGTGCCAGGTCAATCGCGCCTACCCCTGCAACCATGTTTTTCACAAAATCGGAATGCCCGGGAACGTCAATCACTCCAAGTGCCAGCTCATCACCTGAATCGTCACTTGCAGGAAGACTTAGCTGGGCAAACCCTAATTCGATCGTCATCCCGCGTGCTTTTTCCTCAGGAAGACGATCGGGGTCTATCCCTGTGAGGGCTTCGATCAGCGAACTTTTCCCGTGGTCAATATGACCGGCTGTTCCAACGATGTAATGACGGGATGGCATGTGTCCAAAGTTTTTAGCGAAGCTTTCGACGAAGGAAAGTAGAAAACAAATCCCCCACCAGAATCACTGAAGAACCAAGAAGAATATAGAAGAACATCTCGTCCCAGAAGAACCCCTTGGAAAGCGCGATTAATTTCCCAAGAGTTAGCACCCCCAGCATACCGAGCACGGTGGCGTCTTTAACACAAGTTTCCCAACGATAAAAGAAGTAGATCAGAAGCCGATTAAATTCGGCCGGGAAAAGGCGAGATATGAAAACAAAAGATCGAGACTGACCGCAACCAAGTCCATGTATTGGTGGGGCCGTTTCTGAGTTTTCCGTCACTTCACCCCATAGCCTCCCGAGGATGCCAAGGTTATGAATCGCCAGAGCCAAGATGAGAGGCCAGACTTGAAGCCCCAGCAACGAGATAAGCAAAAACGCCAAAATATACTCTGGAACGGCGCGGGCTATGAC
>DCQY01000004.1:0-60062 GCA_002323995.1 Akkermansiaceae bacterium UBA1506
ATGCCGTGGCCTTTGCCCGGAACGGGAATGAATTCAAAGTCCTTGTCAGCTTGAATTAGGGCGTTTACGACCTGGTAGGTGGATGACGGGTCGACGTTTTTGTCGAGTTCACCCACGGTGAGGAGGAGATCGCCTTCGAGCTTGTCGATGTGAGTCAGGTTTGAGTTGGCTTCGTAGTGATCGCCCACGGGCCAGTCCATCCACTGTTCGTTCCACCAGATCTTGTCCATGCGGTTGTCATGACAACCACAGTCGGCGACGCCGGCCTTGTAAAAGTCGGGGTGAGTGAGCAGGGCGGCGAGCGTGCTTTGGCCTCCGGCAGATCCTCCGTAGATGCCGATACGGCTGAGATCCATCTGTGGAACCTTCTTGCCGGCTTCGGTGATCCACCTTCGTCGATCGGGGAAACCGGAGTCGATTAGGTTTTTGTAGGCGACCTGGTGAAATTCCTTTCCGCGGTGGTTGGTGCCCAGGCCGTCGAGTTTCACGACGATAAAGCCGGCATTGGCCATTTCACTGATCCCGCCGTGCCAGGATCTCCAACTTTTCGGCGTGAAAGACCCGTGCGGCCCTGCATAGATGCTTTCAATTACCGGATAGTTCTTTGCTGGGTCGAAATCGTGAGGGCGGAAAATGACTCCGTGAATGTCATACTCTTCATTGCGGCATTTTGCGACGAAACGCTCGGGTCGTTGCCAGCCGGTTGTGAAGAGGTCGCCGAGGCTACTTGATTTGGAGAGGACGGCAATCCTTTTACCATCAGAGAGGCGACGAATTTCGTGAACCGGTGGATGATCGATGCGTGACCACCTATCCACGAAGTAGTTGCTACTGGGTGAAAAGGTGATGTCGTGAGTTCCATCTCCCTCTGTCAGGAGAGTGAGCTTACCGTGGTCTAGATTGAGTTTGGCGTAGTGGAGGTGATAGGGATCCTGATCTTCATAGAAGCCGGATACTTGAAGAATTGCGATTCGGCTTTCTTCGTGAACCGCGATCACCTTGCGAACGACCCATTCTCCGGAGGTGAGTTGGCGGATGACCTCTCCTGAGATTCCGTCGATGAGATAGAGATGGTTCCAACCGTCGCGTTCCGACAACCAGAGAATCTCGTCTCCGCCTTTGAGATCCTTCCTGAAGCCATTACCATAGACGTAGATAAATTTCTCATCGCTTTCATTAATGATCGCTCGCTGAACTCCGGTTCTGGCGTTGATTTCGATGACTTGATGACTGCCAAAGCCGCGCTCGATGAATTCGAAGACGAAGCGTTCACTGTCCGCGCGCCACTGGAAGTTGCGGAGTTGAAAGGGGTGATTAATCAGCTTTTTTCGAACGTCGACGGCAGCGTTGCTGGAATTCTTATGAAAGATAACCGGGATCGGAATATTGAGTTCATCTCCCGGTTTCGGGTATTCGATTGTCTGGTGCTCGGGCTGAATCTGGTCCTCCGGAGATGACTCCACAAAATGAATGCGACGTATGGGATGAGTCGATTTTTTAAAGAGGACAAAGCGGGTGGAGTCCGGAGACCAGAGAACACGATCTTCCCAGATCCTGTCATCTTCGGGTGGAGGACCGTGGATCTCTGTATCATTGAGATAAACATGATTGTCTCGAATCGTGACCTCGTGGGATCCGTTCGGCGATTTTCGGTTGGGCTTGGTAAGCGGTTTGTCCGGTTTTGACTCCCAGGGTGAGTCGTTGCCTTTAGCGACGTCTTTCGGCTTTGAATCGAGATCTGTGGTCTTTCCTGAGGTGAGATTGAGATGTCGCCATATTCTTTTGCCAGTGCTCGCTTCGAAATGAAAGGCCACTCCGCTTCCATCCTCAGACCAAAAGACAGGCAGCGATTCGTTGAGAATTTTTCCCGATAGTCTTTTGCGAGATTCCTGAGTGGTCTTTTCAAATGTGGCTGTTGCGCCGTGCTCGGACTTTGCCACGAGTGGAAAGAAAATAACGCCAAAGGTGATCGTATGAAGAAAGCGAAGTGATGATGTGGATAAGATCATGCTGGAGATGTCCTAACTTGTGCCAAAGCTTTGTTCTGCTCAAGTAAAGAGGCGTTGGCCCTTATCCGGGCGGAGGCAAAGAGCGAGAACTGCTGTTGCAGAATGATAGAGGCCGCGATGGGCGATGTCAGGCAGGAACTCGATTGAGGGAAATTACAACTGTGCGGGTAAAGAAATGCTCCAGATTCTGAAAGGTGATTTGGTGCGGCGCTTATAAAGAAGAAAATCAAGCCAAGCAGAATCACCCATTGCCGTGCTTGATTCTAGGGGCGGCAATCTCTAGGTTCGCCATGTATGAAGTGCCTCTTCGTTCTCCTAGTGATTTTTGCTCATTTTATGATCCAGGCGAAGGATCTTCCCAATGTGATCGTGATTGTTTCCGATGATCAGGGGTATGCAGATGCAGGGTTTCAGGAGGTGGTTGCCGATGGAGTGACGACTCCAAATCTCGACAAACTGGCTGCTTCTGGAGTGGTTTTCCGAAACGCCTATGCCTCTTCACCGGTGTGTAGTAATTCGCGGCTCGCCCTTTCAACGGGACGTTATCAACAACGCTGGGGAGCCTACCACTACGGTGAGGGCGGCTTACCATCGGATGAGTATACCATCGCAGAGATGATGCGGGAGGCGGGCTACCGGACCATGAAAGTTGGAAAGACTCATCTCAATAACGGGCCGAAGCAGGACCCGATGAAGCATGGCTTTGATGCTTATCTCGGTTTTGAGCATCATTCCTGGTTTTTTGAATTGGTAAGCCAGAAAGATATCAACGCCTACGAAAGCAAGCAGGCCGGCAGTTCCAGACGGGCCACTTCGGCTCCGTTTGGCCCTTTGAATCGCAACAGCGAAACCAAGGAGTCTTTTGAAAACACGACCACTACCGAGATCTTCGGAGACGAATCGGTGAAATTCATCCGACAAGAGAGTGATAAGCCTTTTTATCTGCAACTGGAGTTTAACGCGGTCCATACGCCGCTGATTGCGGCGCCGGAGCAGTTGCGTGAAAAATATGGTGTGCCGGATCGTTCCTTCGATCGCGATGCTGAGGTGTGGGAATTTCCGTTGTGGGACCCGGTGAAGCAACCGGACTTCAAGGAATGGTATGGCCAGACTTGTCATCTCAAGGTGCCGGATCCGTATGGTCGCAAGGTTTACCTCGCTCACCTCGAGTTGATGGATAGGCAGATCGGAAGAATTCTCGACACCCTCGAGAAAAAGGGGCTGACGAACGACACGCTCATTTTCTTCTCCGTCGACAACGGCGGCTCTGATCAGTCATACGCTAATAATGGTCTCAACAATGCGTTTAAGTATTGCCTCATGGATGGCGGTATCAAGGTGCCCATGGTGATGTCGTGGCCGGGGGTGTTTGAAAGTGGTAAAAGCATTGATGCAATTGTAACTCATCGCGATCTCTACCCGAGTCTTTCTGAGATTACAGAGGTTGCCCCGAAAAAAGATCTCGACGGGAAGAGCCTGCTGCCTCTTATCGATGGCCAAATCGACGTGCTACATTCGGATCCGATTTTCTGGGATTCTGGAAATAAGATGGTTAACTGGGTGGTTCGAGACGGCGACTGGAAAATGGTTTTTCGAGGAAAGGGGCGTGACTACGAAGCCTACCAACTTGATGAGATAGGGCTCGTCAAAGATGAGTTTCGTATCGTGCCCATCCAGAGTGGAATGCAACTCTATAACTTGGCCGAAGACCCCGGTGAATCCAAAAATCTCGCATCGGTAAATCCCGAGCGAGTTCAGGCTATGGAAAAGCTCTACCTGGACTGGCGAGCTACGATGGGTGAACCGATCAGCGGGAAGCAGGCGAAGTGATTTTGGGGTTCCGACAAGTGCGTTCGGAAAAATGAGGTTTTCCTCGGTGCGTCATCACGTTTCCCCAGAAAACGTCACTTTGTGTTACGACAAGTGTATTACTGGCTCAATGAATTCTCGATTTTCCCTCCTCACTGCGTCTCTTATTCTGGCGGGGCTGATGGTTCCACGTTCTTCAGTTGGCGTCGATTCCTGGAATCAGCCTGCTGGTCCGAACCATAACTGGCAGGTCGAGGGGGAAGCTCCCACGGAGTGGTCGGTGATCCGAAATGAAAACATTCGTTGGCGTACATTGCTGCCCGAGGCCGGCATGAGTTCGGTGGCGGTGTCAGGAGATCTAGTGTTCACAACCACTCATATGCCCATTGAGAAACTCGAAGACAAGGAATGGGTTACTGATATCATCGGATTTTGCCTCAAGGCCGATACCGGCGAGATCCTCTGGCAGGTGACTTTACCGGGCAATGCTGGTATTTCTCTGGCTGGGGGCTTCACTGATGGGACGGTATTCGGTCCGATCGCTGAAGACGATAAAGTCTGGTTCTTCAATCGTTGTGGTTCGATGGGTTGCTACGATTTCGATGGGAACGAAATCTGGTTCCGCGAGTGGAAGCCCCGTTTCAAACACAATAATCGCCAAGCGGAGCCGTTTCTTGTTGGAGATACTATTCTCTATGTCGAGGTGGCTGACAAAGAGAACGGGTCACGGATTCAGAAATGGGCCGCGCCGGGTAAAAAAGGTGAGGGGACCAATGTTCCGGAAGGGGTCGAGCCGAGGCAGGTCTGGACCTACATACACGGGATTGACAAGAACACCGGCGAGATTCTTTGGCGCGAGGACGTGGGCACGTCGATTCACAATACCCCTGTCGTCGGTAAGTTGACGGACGTTGGTTTGGTGGTTGCGCATGGACGCGGCGGAGGTCATGGGCCGCTTGAAAAACCCTACGGGCATAGTCTTACCAGTCTCGCTCCTGGAAGCGAAGGTAAGACGCTTTGGAATACAGACATCGATAAATACAGTCCATTCTTCAGCTGCCATTTTGATGATCGCTATGCATACGGATTTATCGAAGGGAACCATCTGGTGATGGATGTGAACAGCGGGAAACTCTTGCGCAGGCAACCGTTGACAGAAGGTGCCACCTTGTGGAAACGCGTCGGCAACAAATGGGTGCGTGAAGAAAATGCGAATGTTTCACCCGGTAAGAACCCTCCGAATACCAAGCAGGCCAACCTGGTGGTGGGCGATTGGCATTACTTCCCCTGCCATAACATCCATTACTTGGCGCGTGTTAACGTGTTGAGCGGCAAAGTCGAATACCTCGAGCTGCCTTCACAGTTGATGCCTGATACCAAGGATGCATCGGGTGATCAAATGCTCTGGGGAAAGTTGAAGCATAAAAACAAGCCTCTCAACGCGAAGGGCTTCGCGATTGGAAATAAAGGGCACGATGGATCAGGCTGGGGGCACATTTCATCGTCGAGTCCGATACGGGTGGGTCCCTATCTCTACTGGCCGGCGGTCACAGGGACGACCTATGTGATCGATACCCGGGCAAAGGAGCTTAACCCTGACGCACTCGTCGCCGTAAACGATCTCGGGCCCGGCGGAGAGACGTGGACTTTGGCCTCTCTTTCCTATGCTAACGGCTGCCTATACGCACACACGATGCGTGAGGTTATTTGTATCGAAGCCGCGGAATAGAATCTTAACCCAGCGACCATGAGCCGCGGTAGTTGACTGCTTTTAGCAACTGGTCGGCGTTGGCGTCACCGATCACGGTTTCAGTTTTAGCATCCCACTTAAGGGGACGTCCGACGACTTCGGAGACGTAACCGAGGTGTCCGGGAGTGATGGAACGGTGGGCGGTTTCTGCCGGAGCGATACAAGCTTCGCGCGAGCGGATACAGTCTAGGAAATTCTGGCGGTGATTGTTGGACTGGTAGGCCTTGATGGCACCACGGTCATACTTTTCCTGAAGCCATTCTCGGTTGGAGCATTCAATTTTACCACGGTCGACGTAGACCCAGCCCTCTTCACCAATCCACTTGGTTCCCCTGCGATTTTTGCTGGAAATGGTGGAGACAATACCGTTGGGAAAAGTGGAACGGATTTCGTAATCGACCGGCGCGTTGTAGATCTCGGTTTTGGGATAGGTCCAGCCAATGGCTTCGACCTTTTCCGGTCCGCTGTGATCCATTCCGAGCCCCCAGTGAGCTATGTCGTTGTGGTGACCAATCCAGTCCATGATCTGACCGCCTCCGTAGGAAAGGTGCCAACGCCAGTTGCGATGGTGGCGTGCCGGAATGTAGGGAAGGGATTCACTGGGGCCACACCAGAGATCGTAGTCGAGTCCCGAAGGAATCTCGATGATTTGGTCTTGCCCGGTTGCCGGTGTGGAGTGTCCCGCCGGGAGCCCCACTTCCACGGTATGGATCTTCCCGATGAGTTCATTCAGTGCGACTTCCACGGCGATACGGAAACGGGTCTCAGATCGTTGCTGAGATCCAGTTTGGAAGATGGCCTTTTGTTTTTCGACTTCGCGATAGACGGCCTGCCCTTCCGAAAAAAGATGGGTGACTGGCTTTTCGCAGTAAACATCCTTCCCGTTGCGAAGCGCTTCCAGCGTAATAAGAGCGTGCCAGTGATCTGGAGTCGCCACGACGAGGGCGTCGATATCGTCGCGCGCGCAAACTTCTCGAAAGTCAACATAGTCATCACAACCCTTGTAGACTCCGCTGGCTTTTCCCTCTCCATAGCGCTTTTCGACGGTTTCGCGTCCTGGTTTGCGACCATATTTCCGACCGCTTTGCTTATCTCGGAAATGACTGTCGTGAGGATCGCATATTGCAACAACTTGGGCTTCAGTGTTACCCAGAAAATTGATGAGGGCACTGGAGCCGTTGCCGCCAAGTCCAATCACCCCCACGGTAATTCGTTCACTCGGAGCAGGGCGACCCTGTCCAAGCACGGAGGCGGGAATGATCGTTGGAATCCCAATCGCTGAAGCCGACGACTTTAGAAAGCGCCGACGATTTAACGGCTTATTCACAACCGGTGTATGGTTGTGGTTAATTAGCCGGCGATCGTCCATCCGTCCCGATAGGGTTTTGTGAGGAACTGGTTGGCGTCTTTGTTGTTAGTGATCTTGCCTGCGACCGGGTCATACTCCAACTTCCCGCCCGCGCGGAACGCTGCCAGCCCGAGGCACATCGTTTCGATCATGTCGGCGCTGTATTTGAAGTTACAAGCGGTCTCGGAAGGTTTGCCGTTGCGGCAGGCTTCCGTCCACTGTTTCTGGAAGTTCCCAAGATCCGGAAGGAGCTCGTCTTCGGTGCGTGACTCGTAGTAGGTCAGATCGGCAGTGTTGCCGAATGGAATAATGAGACGGCTGCCGAAGTCGGCAACGATGAATCCTTTCGTTCCTTTGAACATCACGCCGTGACCGATCTTATTCAGATCAATCCAGTTTGAAGGCGATTTCGGCATGGCTCCGCCTTGGAACCACGTGACCCGAAGTTTGTCACGCCAGTCATTGGCGGGGAAGATGAAGGAACTGGTCAATTCAACAGGAGTCACATCTGGATTGAATTTCTCCGAGGTTTTGGATTCGATTGAAGTTGGTAGTTCAGCGTCGATCACGTTCCAGAGTAGGTCCATGGTGTGGCTCCCCATGTCGCCCATTTGTCCAATACCGAAGTCCCAGAACATGTTCCACTCGAGGCATCCGGCTCGGTCTTTAATGTAGCCCGGATTGTAAGGGTGATAAGGGGATGGCCCAAGCCAAAGATCCCATGCCATTGTCTCAGGAGCACCACCGGCATCGGGAAGGTATCCATCCCTCGGAATCTGACGATTACCCCAGGCGTAGGCTTCTTTGAGATCACCGATGACGCCGTCACGGACCATCTCGCGCAAGCGATTGAAGTTGGGGTTGGCGTGGCGCTGCATTCCAACCTGAGTGGCGAGCTTATCCATTTTTGGAAGGTAGGATTCGCGAACGGTTCGCGCCTCGTTGACGGTGATCGCGAGCGGCTTTTCCATGTAGCAGTGAAGGTCTCGTGCCAACGCCCAGTTGGCGATGAAAGCGTGAGTATGATCGGCGGTGCAGCAAAGAACGGCATCGAGATCGTCATGATCGAGGCATTCGCGCCAATCTAGATAAACCTTGGCATCGGGGAATGTATCCATACCTGGCTGCATCTTGACCTTATCCACGTCACAGAGGGCCACCACGTTTTCGTCCTTGAGAGTTCCATAGTGAGCCTGGCCGCGTCCGCCAACTCCAATGAGCGCGACGTTGAGCTTGTTGCTCGGAGCATTTTGCCCGAATACGGTACCGGTCGGCAGGATCGTAAGACCGGCGCCTGCCAAGGCACTTTTCTTGAGGAGATCTCGGCGGGAAGATTGGGCGGTAGGAGTTTTCGACGCAGTGGCCGACTTCTGTGGAGGATTATTGTCGTTCATAATTCGGTGGACCTAGGTTGCTAGTATCAACCGTTGACTGTTCGTCTGTCAATATCGCTGCTCGGTGAATGAATGGCGCAGGTATGCTAGTTTCCACCCTAAGGTTTGCGTCGCGAGCGGGCAGCAGTTAAGCTGACCTTGTGTTTATCATGCGAAAAATAAAAAGCTGGACTGCTGTGCTCATTTCGATTGCCGCTTTCGAGACAACGCTGATCGGCGGAGAGAAGATCACCTTGTATGATGGCGAAATGCTGGGCGAATGGGAGTCGATCGAGTTTGGAGGGGAAGGAGAAGTTCATGTGGCTTTTGATGGGTCTCTGATCTTAGAGAATGGTAACCCATTCACGGCGATAGTCTGGTCGGGAGATCCTGAGGGTTTGCCAAAAAAGAACTACGAAATTTCGCTCGAAGCGAAGAAGCATTACGGAGATGACTTCTTTTGCGGCCTGACCTTTCCGGTAAACGATAGCCACGCGACATTTATCTGCGGCGGGTGGGGCGGCGCGATCGTTGGATGTTCCAGTATTGACGGGAAGGATGCTTCGCTGAACGAAACACGAAAACTGATGAGTTTTGATGACGGTCGGTGGTATGCCCTTCGCGTCAGAGTGACGGAAAACCATGTCAGTGCTTGGATTGATGATAAGCCGGTATTTAAGGTCGAACTCAAAGGAAAAGCGATCAGCTTGAGGGCTGGTCCGATTGAGAAGTGTGTGCCCCTCGGAATTGCCAATTACCGCACGCGCTCCGGCTTCCGAAACATCGAGTTACGGCATCTCGGGTCGACCTTAGCTGACGAGGGCAAGTAGCGTCCCGTAGATGGATACAGGTTTTCAGCCGACTCTCAGCTCCCGTTTTTAGGGAGAGCGCAGTTCTTGCCAATGACAACGTTTGCCTCTTAGGCTATCGGCATGAAGAAAACCTCTCGTCGACAATTCATCGGAACGACAGCTGCTGCCGCGTCGTCTTTGCCGAGCTTTTCCATCGGTCAGTCCGGAAATACCTCCAAAATCAACGTGGCGGTTGTCGGAATCGGAGGCATGGGAGGTTATGCTGTCAGTGAAGCTGCGGGGGAAAATTTGGTAGCACTTTGCGATGTCGATGAAGAGCGGGGCGGAGGAGCCTTTAAAAAACACCCCGATGTCCCGCGCTTTAAAGATTTTCGCGTTATGCTCGATAAGATGGGCGATGATATTGATGCCGTTGCCATTTCTACTCCTGATCACACCCACTTTGCCCCGGCCATGGATGCCATGGAGCGGGGAAAACACGTCTTTATCCAGAAGCCCCTTGCTCACAATATCTGGCAGTGCCGCACTCTGCAGAAGGCTGCTGAAAAATATGGTGTCGTGACTCAAATGGGCAATCAGGGGCACACTTTTGATGGCATGTTGCGGATCAAAGAGTGGGTCGATGCGGGAGTGATCGGAGACGTCACTGAGGTCATTACTTGGACTAATCGTCCCAATCCACCCTGGTTTATCCCACCAGAAACTTTTCCTCCGGCAAGGCAAGAAGTTCCCAAAACACTCGATTGGGATCTCTGGCAGGGGCCAGTTTCAGACAAGGCCTTCAATAAATCTTATGCTCCGATTCGCTGGCGAGGTTGGTGGGACTACGGCTGCGGTGCCCTCGGCGATATCGGTTGCCACACGTTTGATGCACCTTTCTGGGTGCTTGGTTTAGGGATGCCGAGCAAGATTGAAGTCGACCGTCAGGAGCCTTTGGATGACGGGTTTATCCCGATGGGATCAGTTGTGACCTACCACTTCCCAGCCCGCGGCGGAAAGCCGCCGGTGACCATGAAGTGGTTTGAGAAAGGTTATGACGTTCCTAAGCCTCGACGCTGGGATCAGGCTGAAGCACTCCCGGGCGGCGGTGGGATGTATATGGAGGGGACCCGCGACACTCTCTTCCATGCCGACATGCGCCCAACCAGCCCGCGGTTGACTCCGGGAGACCGATTCAATGAGATGAAGTCAGCTCTTCAGGAAATTCCCCGGATTGAAAATCAAGGCAAAGGCGGGCCCATCAAGGAATGGTTCAGGGCTATTAAGGGAGAAGGTCCCAGTCCAGGATCGAATTTTGAGTATGCAGCTCCGCTAACCGAGGTCGTTCTCCTAGGTGCTATGGCACAGCGTCTTGGCGAAACAATCGAGTGGGATCATGAAAACATGACCGTGAAAGGTCGTCCGGAACTGGATGCCTGGATCAAGGAGGCGACTCGTGAGGGCTGGTCTTATGGTGAAGACCTATGGACTTGAGTTAGACTAGCGTATTTAAGGAGTGAGCCGAAAAGACGACGCTCGACATTGAGCGACCACCGTGGCCTTATTATAAGATGAAGTCGTCCATCGAGTCTCCTTTCTCCAGTCGCAATCGTCGTTCCTTCCTTAAAACTTCCGCGGCCGGCTTATTTTCAGTCGTGCCGAGCAGCTACGTTTTTGGTACTAACAGTGCCAGTGGCGAACAGCCACCAAGTGGAAAGGTAAACGTGGCTGCCATCGGGATCGGCAATCAGGGTGGTTCCAATATCAGGTCGCTCAACAGCACCGGTCATTGCAACATTGTGGCCCTCTGCGATGTCGATCTGAAAGGCAAGCACACGCAGAAAGCTCAGGAAGAACACCCCAACGCGAAGTGCTACACTGACTTCCGCGTGATGTTCGATGAGATGGCCGATGAGATTGATGCAGTGCTTATAGCAACAGCTGACCATGCTCATTTCTGCCAGGCTATGCTAGCCATGTCGCTGGGTAAGCCGGTCTACGTTCAAAAGCCGTTGGCTCATACCTTTGGTCAATGTGAGCGCCTCATGGAAATGGCTGAGCGAAGTGGTGTCGCCACCCAGATGGGTAATCAGGGCCACTCCGGAGCGAACTATTTTCAATTCAAGGCCTGGACTGAAGCCGGGGTGATTAAGGACGTCACTCGTGTCACCGCCCACATGAACAACCCACGGCGTTGGCACGGCTGGGGAGCTTCTGTTGCGGAGTATCCAAGCGAGCCTCTTCCTGATGGAATGGATTGGGAGGCTTGGACCAGTTCGGCGGCGGAGCATCCTTTCAGTGCCAAGCTGCATCCGGCTGAATGGCGCAGTTGGTACGACTATGGTTGCGGGGCATTTGGTGACTGGGGACCTCATATTCTCGATACTGCGCACCGTTTCCTTAAGCTCGGATTACCTACCAAGATTGAAGCCGTAAAGCGCGATCAACCCAACGATTTTGTCTATCCTCAAGCTTCGACTATTCGTTTTCACTTCCCCGAGCGTGGCGGAATGCCGCCGTGTGATGTGACCTGGTATGATGGCACTAAAAATAAGCCCGAAGTAGAGCCCGGGTTGGGTATTGAAGTGAAGGGGCCCGGTAAGGTCATTTACGGCAAAGACCTTACCTTTCAGGGCGGCAGCCATGCTAGTCCTCTCGTGGTTGTGCCGAAGGAGAAGTATCTCGATATTCGCGAAACGCTTCCACGTATCAGCGGAAAGAATAGCGATCACTTCGAAAATTTTCTGCTCGCGTGCAAAGGGGAAGAGGAGACTCGCTCGCCATTTGCGGTATCCGGTCAACTCACTCAAGTGTTCACTCTTGGGATAATCGCTCAGCGTCTTGGTGGAACTCTCGACTTTGATCCCAAAACCCAAAAAATAACCAATCACGCAGAGGCACAGGCTTTACTTGATCCCGCCCCTCGCGCGGGCTGGGAGGAGTTCTACAATCTTTGAGTCATCTGACAATGCTGCGGCTCCAGGATCTCCCGTTGAGCCATGAGAGCTACAAGATCATTAGTTATGAAAAAGTTCACCCGTCGCGAGGTCGTCAAGTCCACTGCTGCTGTTAGCAGTTTCTTTATTCTTCCATCTGGTCTTCGAGCCAATTCTCCAAATAGCAGAATCTGCACCGCTCACATCGGAACTGGAGGAAAGGGGAGTACTGACACTAATTCTATCGGACAGCACGAAAACGTTGAAGTGCTTGGGCTCTGCGATGTTGATGCAAAGCGTGGCAAGATTACTGAGAGGCTAGAAAAATACGCAAGCGCGAAGGCCTATCGGGACTATCGTGTGATGCTTGCTGAACTGGGCGATAAGGTTGATGCGGTTTCAATCTCGACTCCTGACCACACTCATTATCCGGCTACCTTAGCAGCTATGGAAATGGGCAAGCACGTCTACACTCAGAAGCCACTGACCCATAAGCTCTCTGAAGCACGCGAGCTCGCTGAACTGGCTGCAAAGAAGAAGCTCGCGACCCAGATGGGTATTCAGAACCAGTCCTCGCTTGCCTATCGACTGACTCGTCAGTGGGTCCAGGACGGGATCCTTGGCAAGGTTAGTAAAGTTTATGTCTGGTCACACAAAAACTGGGGATACGATGGCGACCCTTATGCTAAAGAAGATGCCGTACCAGAGGAGCTTGATTGGAATCTTTGGCTCGGAACCGCACCGGTTCGTCCTTACGTTGAGAAAGTATATCACCCTGGTAACTGGAGGAAGATTGTTGATTTCGGCTGCGGCACGCTCGGCGACATGGGGATTCACATCTTCGATACCCCGGTGAAATCTCTTGGGCTGCGCGATCCTATCTGGGTCGAGGCTGAGTGTCGGGAGCCTAACGGTTACGGGTTTCCAGAGCAGAACATGATGCGTTACGGTTTTGCGCCGACTGAATACACTACCGATAACTTCACCTTCACTTGGTGGGATGGTAAAGGATCTCCGCGATTTGAAGGCAGCGAAGATTTGATTCTTCCTGAGGGAGAGAAGTTACCCTCACAGGGTGCCCTCTTTGTTGGTGAAGCTGGTCGCATGGTGCTACCTCATTGTAGTGCACCGAAGTTTTATCCGCGCTCGATTCTTCAGAATGCGGTGAAGCCGGATATCGGCCCAATGAATCACTATACCCAGTGGCTTGATGCCATTGAAGGGAAAGGTAGCACTGAAGCTGGTTTTGACTATGCCGGCCCGCTCGCTGAGATGCTTTGCTTAGGTGTTATTGCCGGCAACTTTCCTACCAAGCGCCTCGAATGGGATGCTAAGGCTATGAAGGTGGCCAATTTCGAAGCAGCTAACTCGATGATCGAGGGGGGATACCGTAAATTCTAACAGAGCCCTTGGGATCGTGAGCGCCCGTCCAAATTTAAGTGGTAGAAAGCGCCGGTTTTGACGGATCTAATGACGTTTAGATCGCTTCGTAGAATCCCTCCCAACCGGAGCGGGGCGTCGGTCCGGCGAGAAGGTCGTTGGCAGCGGCATTGCCTTTGAACGTTTCTGTTTCCGGATCGAATTCGAGGCTTTCATTCAAATACTGGCAGATTACGCCTAGCAGGAGAACCTTGGTGAGAGGCGCGGCGACACTGAAGGGTGAATTTGTAGTGCCGTTACCGAGGCAAGCCTGAATGAAGCTGGTTTGGTGATTGAACTGAGGTCCGGGAACTTTTAAGTCGTCCTTGTATTTCATCATCTCATCCCGAGGATAGATTCGGGATACGCTGGCATGAGAGCCACGTTGAACAACGAAGGCACCATCTTTGCGATGAAGTAATGTTCCAGCTCCCCTGAGATCAGGAGATTTTTCTCCATCCCAGAATTTCCGTGAGACTTCGGGAGCGCATTTTTCGTTGCTATCCTCCCAGATCATCTCGCAGGCAGGGAGCCCGTCCCCGCGTTCTGGAAAACGCATCGCAAGCTTTGAGATGAGCGGAAAAATTATCTGGTTATGATCAGCCATCTCGATGGCTTCAATCGTGGTTGGGAGACCCAGTTTGAGGAAGTCATGCGCGAAATCGATGATGTGGGCGCCCCAATCACCGAGCATTCCGGCGCCGTATAGATGAAAACCACGCCAAGAAAAAGGGTGATATTTCGAACTGAAAGGCTTCATCTCTTTGGGTCCACACCAAAGGTCCCAATTGAGTGTTGCTGGTTTTGCTTCACCAGTTGGATATTGGTCTATTCTCTTGTTGCGATCCATGAACCAGAGGCCACCAGATTTCCAAGCCTCGATTTTGACGATGTCCTTAATGATGCCTTTGTTGACGAGTCGCTTAAACTGCTCGGAACCAGAGGAAGTGTGCCCCTGATTGCCCATCTGGGTGACGACCTTGTATTTCTTTTCGGCCTGCATAAGCAAGTCCGCTTCGCGATAGGTATGCGTCAGTGGTTTTTCGACATAGACGTGTTTGCCCAACTGCATCGCCGCAATCGCAGCGACGTAGTGAGTGTGATCGGGAGTCACGACACTCACAGCATCGATGTCTTTGCCCATCTTATCGAGCATGATGCGGAAGTCAGCGAATTGCTTCGCGCCCGGATACCTCTCTAAGTTTTTCTCAATGTTGCGAGCGTTTAAGTCGACGTCACAGAGTGCGACCGGTTGGGCGAACCCGTTGGTGCAGAGTCCAGGAATGACACTCGCTGCCCGTCCACCCACGCCAACACATCCGAGGTTGATCCGTTGACTCGGAGGGACATTTCCCTCGCCGTCGGGTTTGCCTAGTGCCAGATAGGAAGGCATGACCGAAAAGCCCAAAGCGGTGGTAGCAGACTTCCTTAACAAAGAGCGTCGCGAGGATTTGGTAGGTGGTGTTTTCATTAGAGCGGGCTTTTTATGTGGGAATTAGCCAACCCCTGCTGGAACGCGGGGTCGGCAGAGGCTGGCTTAAATAAAGCTTAAACTGGAGACAGCTCCGCATCAGGGTCACGCCAATTGCGGAACCGCGAAGGGCTCACGATAGTCTCGTTTGATGAGGCGCGGATCAGCACCTTCAGTTAGAACCCGGCCGCTAACAGGGTTCACTTCGATGCTGCGACCAAGCTTGTATTCCGGAGATTCAATACCCCAGTCGAAGAGTTGGTTAGACTGCTCCATTCTAATCGTCCGCAGCATCTCGTTGTCGCCGATCGCCTCGTCAATGGCTTTTGAGTTGGAGGAGGCTCCAGACATGTAGGATATGTTTGCAAGGTGTGCGACGGCTGAGGATTTCTCGGCATCAACGAGTTTTGATTGCAATCCCTCGGCGCTGCGAGAGCGAACTGCTGCTAGAAAATTCTCTTGGTGGGTCTTGCCTCCATCACCGGGAAACTTATGAGTCTTGGTCTTGCCGTCTTCACCGACAACATACATACCACCACGTCCGCCACGGAGTTCGCCACCTTCGCACTTCACGACGATTCCTACGCGGATGCCGTCACGAACCGGGGACACGTTGCGCTCGGGTGTCAGTTTCATATCGTTCACCTCAATGATGCAAGGGACACCGGCTTGGGAATACCAAGTGGCAAGCATGTTTGGTGTCTCTCCGGCGTCATCCCAACCGAAACGTTCGCCAAAGCTGTTCACCTCTGCGGGTAGGGCAGGGTCTCCCAGAACCCAGCAGGCCATGTCAATTTCATGAGGCGCCTGATTGCCGACATCACCGTTTCCGGTATTCCAAATCCAGTGCCAGTCATAATGGAATCGGGGACGATGCATCGGCTCGTCTTGGCATGGTCCCAGCCAGAGATCGTAGTCGAGGGTTGTCGGTGGCTTGAGGGGAGCGCTCACCTTGTCGATCGTGGTGCGATTTCGCATGCAGACAGCGTGAACGGACAAAATTTTCCCGAGGTTACCTTCCTGAACGAACTGGATCCCGTCCTGAGGGCCGGGATCCGAACGGTTCTGAAAGCCGCCACCGATGATCTGGCCATACTTCTTTTCGGCCGCGACGAGTTGCTGACCTTCCCAAAGACTGTGGCTGACTGGCTTCTCGACGTAAACATCTTTGCCGGCGGCCATCGCGTCTATCGACTGCAATGAATGCCAGTAATTGGGCGAACAGATGACAACGGCATCGACATCATCCCGTTCCAACACTTTTCGGTAGTCCTGTTCGTGGTCGGCCTTACTGATATCGATATCTTTCTTTGCCGAACGTGCCACGAGCGCCTCCATCTGCGCAGTGTCAGGATCGCAAAGGACTGTGATGGCTGTATTCTTTGCTGCAGAGAAACGTTCAGTGAGACCGCCGGAGCGCCCGCCGCAACCAATAATGGCGAGGCGAACAGTTTCATTGGCGCCAAGGACAGAACTGCGCCCCGCCACGGAGAATGAGAGTGCCGCGGCACCGGCGGAGCCAATAAATTTGCGTCGTGAATGGTTTTTGATGTTTAGATTCATAGTAAAACAGAAGAGGTCTTTTTGGAAAACAATAGTCCGACAAGCCACTCGCAGGTCGAGTGGCGTCTTCAACTTTGTTTTTTTGCGTCTTTTGGATCAGCTCCAAAGATCTTCGCCATACTCCCATCCCTTGCGGACGGGTTCCTTCACGAGGGAGTTCAATTCGGGACGATTGGTGATTTTCATCTTCTTAGCGTCCCATTCGATCTTGCCACCGGCACGCATTGCCATCACACCAAGGCAGGTGGTTTCAGCAAAAGGAGCCGCGTAGTCAAAGTTGGCTCCGGGCTCCGGCCCTTCGCCCTTGATGGCTTGAATCCACTCGCCAATAGGACCATCAGCTTTGACACGGGGGTATTTCTCGGCAGGGAAGCCAGCCTCTTTGAAAGCAATCATGTCCTCTTTACTGGTCAGGCGGGGATTATTGGAGCGGTTGTCGAGAAAGGCGGTCTTAGTGTCTCCGATAAAGAAGCTACCGGCGTTAGGGACTTCACCCCAACCCCAGTCTTTTGGCGTTTCAGGACGGTTAGTGCCATTGTGCCAATACATTGTGCACGGTTCCTTGGTGTCGCGCTTTTCGAATTCCCACTTCACCACGCTCGCCCTCGCAGCTACGCCTTCGGGCACATCCGTTTGGCTGACAAGTTCTGCAGAGATGGGATCGTAGAGGTCTAAAATCCAAACCGGGCCATCACCGATGTGGGGGAACCAGTCCCCAAGGATGCCGCTGCCGAAGTCGTAGTAACCGCGCCAAGTCAGTGGATGGAACAGGTCATTGTAGGGGAGGTCTGTCTCTACTGGTCCTACCCAAAGGTCCCAGTCGATGTGGGAGGGAACTTCCATGGCGGGCGGGGGAAACTGGTCGGGCATACGGAAGTAACGGCTGCCGTAGCTGGGGCCGGGACTCCAGCAGTGGACCTCGCGGACCTGACCCAGAGTGTCAGCTTCATACCACTCTCGAAGGCTGCGGATACCGTCGTAAGTGTGACCCTGATTGCCCATCACGGTGACAACGCCATATTTTTCTTTGGCTTTTTGAAGCGTGCGCGCCTGCCAGATATTGTGCGTGAGTGGCTTTTGGGTGAAGACATGCTTGCCGCGCTGCATGGCCTCCATTGTCGCAGCAAAGTGGGTGTGATCCGGAGTGTTTATGCAAACAGCGTCAATATCGTCGCCGACCTTATCGAGCATCTCACGAAAATCGCTGAACTTTTTGGCTTTCTCGAGATGGGGAAAGTTCTTGGCGTGCTCGCCAAACTTTGTCTCGTCAATATCGCAGAGTGCGACCGTATTTTCGTTTTTGCTTGGGCCATAGGCCATCTTGGCAATCCCGCCTGCGCCGACGTGGGCAATATTGAGTTTGCTATTGGGTGCTGCCCCTGCCTTACCTATGAAGAAGTTTGGGAGAGTAGAGGAGGCTGCAACTGCGGCGGTTGACCGCTTGAGAAATGTGCGACGATTCGTTGATTTCATGATCGAGGGTTCTGGTTGATGCTGGTGTTTTCTAATAAATACCCAGAGCGGGGTCAATAAAGACAACCACAAAATTGAACATTGGGTCCGTTCTAAATCTGTCAGTGCAAGAATCTAAATGGCTACTGAGACGGTTGCAGGCACAGTTTTTTGGAATGCGAATTTGAGTGAGTGAGCCTAATTTACGACTCCCGATAGTATATTTGACCTCTATTGCTGGTATTCGACAATGAGATGCTTTCTAAGTTGCTTGATTATTGTGCAATAAAACGACATGCTCCCCGTCCTTTATCGCGGAGCTAAAACCGCTTTACGATCTGTTTCAAGTGGGCATATCTAAGCAAACCTTAACGTAATCTAATATTTTGAAAAACGACTCTTCATCCCAACCCGGTTCTGACCTTGGTGGACTTTTCGCCTTCCTTTTGCTTCGCCTATGGCTTGCGCTGCGGGCGATCGTCACAGGAATTGAAAAATTTGCCGGGTCCAAGTCCAGCGAAGTTGCCGTGATGGTTGACGGCGAACCCAACAGCTATGGTCTGACATCGTCAGATTCTGACAAGATCTACGGGCTCAGCTACTACAGCGGGATTCCCGAGGCTCTGGGAGACAAATTAAAGGCTGAGCCGCTTCTGCCAGGATTTGCCTTGGGTATTTTTGACGTCGTCCTCGGACCATTGCTTATCATCAGCGGATTGACTCTACTTCTTGGAGTGGCAACCCGGATCTCTCTCTTTGTGCAGGGATTGCTCTACTGCAGCCTGACAGTCGGTCTAATTCTCCTGAAACAGGATGGTGGTATTGCCTGGTTAGCCATCCACGTTCTTCTTATCGTCGTAGCTCTTATGAGTGTGAAGCATAATCGCTTCCAGATTCTAGCCAAGAAACTGTAACCCAACCATCCTCCTCCGATAGACATGAGTGATCAAAACAACATCAAGCGACGCAACTTTCTAAAGCAAAGTTCCGTTGCAGGCGCCGGCCTTGTTCTTGGCGCTCCATCCATCCTCAGCGCGGAAGCTAAAAACGCGCCTTCAGACGAAATTCGTGTCGGCTTCATTGGCTGTGGCAAGCAGCATGAAGTCCTTTTTGATGCGATGAAAGACATCCCCGGGATGCACTATGTCGCCGTTTGTGACATCATGAAGAATCGCCTTGGCGGTTCAGCGTCGCGGATAAAAAATATGTTCGGGAACACACCGGAGCGTTACTTTGACGCCGAAGAGATGCTGTCCAATGAGGATCTTGACGCGGTCTTCATCACTACTCCGGATTTCTGGCACTCTCCACACACCGTGATGGCACTTGAATCTGGTTGTCACGTCTATTGCGAAAAGATGATGTCCAATACTCTCGAAGGTGCCCGTGCTATGGTTAAGGCCATGGACGATACCGGGAAGTTGCTCCAGATCGGACATCAGCGTCGCAGTAACCCGCGTTATCTCTTCACCCTCGACGAGTTGATTAAAAAAGAGAAAATCTGCGGTCAGATTGTCAACATCAACGGTCAGTGGAATCGTGCTGTTGGTTCCTCCCAAGACATCAGCGTGAAGGAGTCAATTCTTCCCGACGAGCAAACCCTATTGAAATATGGATTCGACACGGGAGTAGAAGGGAAGCTTTCTCTTTCGGAATTGCGTCACCGCTTCCTTAACTGGAGAACCTACAAGGACCTCTCCGGTGGTCCAATTTCCGACCTTGGTGCCCACCAGATTGATATCTTTAACTGGTTTCTTGGGATGCAGCCGAAGTCGGTCATGGCTTCCGGTGGTAGGAATTATTTCAAGAACCGTGAGCACTTTGACAATGTGATGTGTGTTTTCGACTACGATACTCCTGAAGGTGGTGCCCGTGCCTTTTACCAGGTTCTCACGACGACCTCCGCTGGCGGTGGTTACTACGAGTCGTTCATGGGCACCGACGGCACTGTCGAGATCTCGGAACGATCAGCCTACACCAACATCTACCGGGAATCGGGAGCTGAGCGCAGTTGGGATCCTCTCGTGCAGCGAGGTCTTCTCAAGAAAGTTGCTGCCGGTCAGGCCGCAGGTGGTGACGACGCCATCGCAGCCTACGAATCGGCTCCCCCGGATCAGTATGAGCTACCCGGAGGCTTGAGCAAGCCACCGCACCAGCCTCATATTGAAAATTTTGTTGAATCGGTTCGCGGCAATGCAACACTCACCTGCGACGGGCGCCACGCCCTCGAGTCGGAAGCCCCGATTTACTGGGTTAACCCGGCAGCAGAAAATCAGGAAATTATCCAATTCACCGACGAGCACCTCCACGTATAATGAAAAATCAAAGTGATCGAATCAAGCTGAGCACCAGCTTAGCTTCAGCCCTATTCATAGCAACTGCCGCGCTTTTCACCTCTTGTGGTGGAGGCGGAGACAACTCTGACGGAGGCGATAGCAGTAGCGGCGAGGCTGCGACTGAACCCACTGGTGGACAGATGGTCCTCACCACTGAGATACCTCCGCAAAAAATTGAAGGAACTCCAAAGGCTATTAAGGTTCCTGTTTTGGAGCCTGCCCCGCAGGAAGCGCCCAAGTTGGCTGTGGCTGAGGGTACGGTTCTTCTTTCTAAAGGTAAGCCTGTCACCAGCAGCGATGACTTCCCTATTATTGGTGAAGTCGATCTGATCACTGACGGCGATAAGGACGCTGGCGAAGGTTACTTCGTTGAGTTGATGGATGGCATGCAGTGGGTCCAGATTGATCTCGAAGCCAGCGCTGAAGTCGCTGCGATTTGGATTTGGCACTTTCACAGCCAGGCTCGCGCTTACCACGATGTTGTGGTGCAGGTCTCTAATGACCCTGAGTTCGCCGAAGGCGTGACCACGCTTTTCAACAACGACTACGACGCTTCTTCCGATTTCGGCAAGGGCGACGACAAGCCTTACGTCGAGACCCGCTTCGGCAAGGTCATCGATGCCAAGGGAACTCAGGGACGCTATGTTCGTCTCTACAGTGCCGGTAACACCTCGAACAGTGCTAACCACTACATCGAGGTTGAAGTTTACGGCAAGCCTTCTGCCTAAGGCGGCGGATTTGGGCAGGATCTCTCTAGCAATTGCGGATCCTGCCCGCTCCTTTCCCGACCATGCGGTATTTCGCGCTGGTAGTCTGGGGACTGAGCATTTTGGCGTTCGGGGCATGGCTTAGATTCTCTGATCTCGAGCGACAACCCTTCCACGCTGACGAGGCCGCCACTGGTGCGCAGTCTCTTTCCTATCGGCTCGCCGAGTCAGGCGACGGATACCAGTTTGACCCCAGTCACCGACATGGTCCCATGCTCACTCTTTTGGCCGAGCCATGGAGCCGGGCCCAAGGCGAAACATCATGGGAGACATTTACGGTTTCGACCTTACGTGAGGTCACAGCTTTTTGCGGACTATTGGTTATCTTGGGCGTTTTAATGCTCGGAGTGGATTGGCCACGAGCTTTGCTCGCAGCCGGTTTCGTAGCAACATCACCTTTGTTAGTCTACTATTCGCGGCTTTTCATTCATGAACCTATCTTCCTGATGTTCGCCATTCTGGCGCTTGCGGGAATGATACTGCTCCTTAAGGGAAAGCGAATTTGGCTCGGGGCATCGCTTTTCGGCGCAGGCGTCGGCATGATGGCCGCCACCCGCGAAACTGTTGCGATTAGTCTTATCGCCTGGGCAACGGCTGGAGCAATATGGTTATGGCGTCGGACTGGAATGCCAGATGAAAAGGGGAGTGGAAACGCGAAGCAGCGAATGGCAGAAGCGGCTAAGTTTGTCTCAACGTTGTGGAAGCCAATCACTCTTGCCGCTGGCATCTGTCTTTTTCTTATTTTTGTTTTTTACAGTGAGGGGCTGCGTCGTCCGGCTGGATTTCTCGATTTCTTCCGCACCTTCTCCGAATACAAAACTGGAGAGGGGCACGATAAACCCTTTCTCTTCTATCTGGAATTGCTGGCTTGGCCTAAATTGATTGTGGGGCGTTGGTGGACAGAAGGAGCGATTCTTGTGCTCGCACTTGGCGTTTATCTGGATCGAAGTAAAACAGAGCAGGCCGCGACAGGCCGATTCTTTTTTGAATCGGGTATGGTGCACCTGTTAGTATTCTCGTTGATTTCTTACAAGACCCCGTGGCTTCCTTCGCTTGCGTGGCTGCACCTTTGCATCGCAGCGGGGGCGGGCGGTTTTGTTCTGATCCAGCGTTTTTCGAAGTGGAGATGTTGGGTCGCAGCCGCAGTGCTCCTTGCCGCGACGCTGTGGCACGGTGCTCAGGCTCAGCGGGCTGCGATTCGCTTGGCTGCTGATGGTCGCAACCCCTACGCTTACGTTCCGACAAGTCGGGATGTGGCCGGACTTGAGGCATGGTTGTTGCGGATGCGCGAGGCCTTACCCTCGACGAAGGAGCGACCTGTTGCGGTGATTGGAGAAGGATACTGGCCGCTTCCTTGGTATCTGAGAAAGCTTGGTGAAGTGGGTTACTGGCCCTCTTTACCGGAGGCTAGTAATGCAATGCCCCTACTGCTTATTATGCCAACGTCCTTTGAAGAGGTCTCGAAACAGCTCAAGGAAACCCACACCTTCATTCCCCGCGGATTGCGCGACGAGTTTCCCATCATGGTTGCGATTCGCAACGATCTCTGGTCGGCCTACCAGAAACAATGAACCATCCTTCAAACAGCGAGAAGCCTCGACTTCATTCTTTTGATACGCAGGGGATGAATGCGTTGTTTACCATTCGTATTCATCACCACGAAGTGGATGAGGCAAGGCGGTTAGCGGGCAATTGCTTTCGCCAGCTAGAGGAGATTGAAGCGCAACTCAGCCGCTACCGCCATGACAGTGATGTGAGTCGTATCAACGCGCTGAAGGCAGGGGAGTCTATGTTACTGACCGAGGTGACTTATCGATGTCTGCAGCGTTCTATTGAAGCCGCCACCATGACGGCGGGTCTCTTTGATGCCACCCTTGGTTCACAGACATGGGGTGCCGGACTTCGGGGCGAAGAACCAGTAAAAGGAGTGCTAAAACTATCCCCCGATAGGCCTGAAATTACCTGCGAAGCAGCGGGGCGGGAAATCGACTTTGGTGGAATTGGAAAGGGATTCGCACTCGATGAGATGGCCAGCACACTATTGGATCTTGGAGGCGAATCCGCTCTTCTTAGTTGTGGCTCCAGCACCCACCTTGCGATTGGGAATTATGCCTGGTCCATGGCACTTCGAGGAGATAAAGAGGAATTCAAAATTGAACTCAAGTCGCAGGCGCTCAGCGCAAGTGGAATTGGCGAGCAGGGGGCTCATGTTGTCCACCCCGATACCGGCCAACCGCCGTCCTATCGATTTCAACGAGTTTGGGTCGTCGCGCCCTCTGCAGCTCTGTGTGACGCCCTTTCCACGGCATGTCTCATCATGGATGAGGAAGAACTTTCCGATTTTGCCGCGGCTAACGAAGAGCAGGGAATTATGATTAACACCGAAAGCGCCCTTGATCACGCTATTCGTAAAGTTAAACCTTAGACCGAAGTTAGGGGGCGCTAATTGGATGGTAAAACGCGCTTATTTTCTCAAGAATCAAACCATGACAACAAAATCGAACACCTCGTCATTCTCTCGTCGTAAATTCATCTCTACCGGTGCTGCCGCCAGCGCGGGAATTATGGGGGCGCCGGCCATCCTTAACGCTCAAAACAAGGGAGATCGTCTTCGCGTGGCCTTCATTGGAGTAGGCGGCATTAATAAACGTCACCTCAACGATACGGCTGACCACAACGATATTTGCGCCGCATACTGTGACGTGGACTCCAATAGGTGGGACAATATTCCCAGCACGATTGCCCGGTTGGAAAAGGAAGAAAAGCCTGAGCTTGCGAAGCACTGGAAGAGCGCAAAGGGCTACCAAGACTATCGTGAGATGTTTGATAAGGAAGCCGACAATTTCGATGCCGTCGTCGTCGGAACGCCGGATCACTCTCACTATCCGGCAACCGTTTTGGCGATGAATGCCGGAAAGCACGTTTTCACTCAGAAGCCACTCACTCACACCGTTTGGGAAGCCCGCCAGCTGGCGGAGGCAACTGACAAGTATCAACTCGCCACCCAGATGGGTAACCAGGGGCATGCTAACGAAGGCAACCGCACGATCGCTGCTTTCGTCCAAGGTGGGCACCTCGGTGATATTAAAGAGATACATTGCTTCACCAACCGCCCGGTCTGGCCTCAGGGCACAGAGTTCCATCAGGGCGAGAGCCCCATTCCGGAGGGCTTTGACTGGGAGAATTGGCTTGGGCCAGCGCCTAAGCGTCCTTTCACGGCTGAGCCGGAAAATAAGCGTGGCGGCCCTTACCACCCTTTCAACTGGCGCGGCATTCTTGACTTCGGTGGTGGAGCCCTCGCTGACATGGCCTGCCACACCATGGACTCCATTTTCATGTCTCTCGATCCGGGCTTCCCGACGCACGTGGAAGCTATCAACGTTGACACTCTGACCGATGACGCTTTTCCGAAAGGGTCCACCCTCAAGTGGACTTTCGGACCGAAAGGTGACCGGCCGGGTTTCGAAGTTTATTGGTATGACGGGACCGACAACGAATATATCGACAAAGACGGCAAAAAACGTCGTCACCCTCGCTTGGAAGAGCTCGCAGAAGGAGAAGAGTTGCGTTCTTCCGGCAATATTTATGTCGGAACCAAGAATAAGCTGCTCGTGTCAGGTGACTACGGGGATTCCAGTAAGATTATTCCCGCCGAAGCTTACCGTGAGTTCGCGATGACATTGAAAGAAAAAACGGGCGATCACCGGCCGGCCCGCGTTTACGAGCCGTCTATTGGTCACCACACAGAGTGGCGCGAGGCAGCCATGGGTAACTACGCCTATGACTACCCGGGCTCGAACTTCAAGTATGCGGGTCCGTTCACGGAGACCATTCAACTCGGAAACATCTGTCTGCATCACCCCGGTGAAAAGCTTGCCTGGGACGGACCGAACCTCCGCTTCTCCAACAACGAAGAAGCGAACAAGTTGATCACGAAATCTTATCGTGAGGGTTGGGACTTCAAACTGGATAAGTAATCTTGAATCGATTCCTACTATGAACCGTCGCTGTTTGCCCTGGCTTTCTACGATTGCTATTGCCCTTTTTCTAGCTTCTTGCGGCGGGGAAACAGAGCAGGCTGAGCAATCACAAGTCACCGCCGTTGAAGTGGAGAAAGAAGTGCCGACTCCAAAGACGATCGAGGAGGCGATTGCACGCGGGAACATCGAAGCGGTGAAAAGTTTCATTGTCGCTGATCCCGATGCGGCCAGCACCGGGGCTCGCCCCGGCTCGCCGCCATTGCATCAGGCGATCCTGCGCCAGAAATCAGATATAGCTCTGCTCCTGATTAGTTCAGGAGCAGATGTTAATGCCGTCGATTCGAGTCAGCGTACGCCCCTGCATCTTTGCGTGGAGCGCGATCTTCCTGATCTTGTTGCACCGCTTGCCGAAGCGGGGGCTAAACCCGATGAGAAAGATCCGGCCGGTTGGACACCGCTGCACCACACAGGAGCGAAAGATCGCGTGGCGGTGGCCAAGGCGTTGCTTGAAAATGGTGCCGACGTCAATATTCGCAGCGAGCTTGGTGGCACGCCGCTTCACGAAGCTGCTGCGAGTGCGAGCCCAGAGCTCGTCAAGATGCTGCTCGATGCCGGGGTAGATGCCTCGATTGTGGCCGAAGGAGGCTCTGCTCTCGACATCGCCAAAGAGTTTAAGAATGAAGCCGCCATCAAGCTTCTGAGTGAGGTAGAGTAGAGGGCGGCCTTAGTCTTTTCGGTTTGAGGCCCGAGTGATCGGATCAATCCATGCGCGCGAATACCCATGCGCAATTGCGCATACCATTGCGCTGCAATTTCGTGATACGGTGTTCGGAAGAATGAGACTAGTATCCGCCCTGTGCCTGGGATGGCTTTTCCTGTTAGTTACGGCTGAAGGAGCCGAATCGAAGATTGACTTTAATCGCGATATTCGGCCGATCCTTTCTGAAAATTGTTTTTATTGCCATGGGCAGGATGGAGCCAAGCGGGAGGCCAACCTACGCCTCGACCAACGCGCCGGTGCCTTGGAAGGCGAGGCTTTTGTCCCGGGTGACTCTGACGCGAGTGAAATGATTTATCGCATCCTAACCGACGATGA
The DNA here is from genome assembly GCA_002323995.1 of Akkermansiaceae bacterium UBA1506. Taxonomy (GTDB): domain Bacteria; phylum Verrucomicrobiota; class Verrucomicrobiia; order Verrucomicrobiales; family DEV007; genus Arctic95D-9. The sequence continues at coordinate 26,101 of DCQY01000004.1, forward strand.
AAACGACCTCATGCCGCCGCCGGATTCCAACCGTAAACTTTCTGAAGAGGAAAAGAAATTGCTTCAGGAGTGGGTCTCGGACGGTGCTGATTATGACAAACACTGGGCCTTCGTCAGCCCGCAACGCCCCCGCTTGCCTGAGGTGAACCGGGAAGAGTGGATCAGGAATCCCATCGATCGGTTTGTTCTTGCTAAGCTTGAGCAAGAAAATCTAATTCCTGCAGGTGAAGCAGATCGGACGACGTTGATGAAGCGGCTTTACGCCGATCTCGTGGGGCTGGCCCCGAGCCCGGAGGAAGTGGAGGCGTTTGCGATCAGTGAAGATCCGCAGGCTTATGAAAAACTGGTCGATCAGTTGCTCGCCAGTCCCCATTACGGGGAGCGCCTCGCCCTGCCGTGGCTTGATGCGGCGCGCTACGCGGACTCGAACGGATTTCAGCAGGACGGAGAAACCTGGCAGTGGATGTGGCGTGACTGGGTTGTCAAGGCAATCAACGAGGACCTTCCATTCGACCAATTCACGATTTGGCAGCTCGCTGGCGACCTCCTCCCAGAGTCGACCGATGAGCAGAAAATCGCTTCGGGCTTCAATCGCAATCATCTCAGTAATGGAGAAGGGGGTGCCATCCCCGAAGAGCAGCGTTTCGTGGTTTTATTCGATCGGGTGGATACAACTGCCACCACATGGCTCGGCCTGACTATGGCCTGTGCACAATGTCACGATCACAAATACGATCCTATTACGCTGGCAGATTACTACCAGTTCCTCGACGCCTTCAATCATGTTCGAGAGACGGGTCGACCAGGGCGTCAATCGACTCGGATCCGGGTGGCGACACCTTTCCTAGAATTGCCGACAGAGGAGAACACGGAAGAGATCGCGGCGTGGAATGCCAGAATCTCTGCGCAGCGTAAAATCGTCGAGCCCATTGTTAAAGCGGAACGGGCCAAGTGGGAAGAGGCCTTGACTCCAGAGGATAAATCAATCGATAACAAGCTTAAGGGGTTGCTCGCCAATAAAAACCTGACCGAAGCAGAACAGAAGTCTCTCAGCCAGCAATTGCGGAGTCACTTCGACAAACTGGTAAGACCGAAATTGAACGAAAACTTACCTGAGTTAAAAAAGCTCGAAGGATTGAACAAAAAGTTGGTCGAATACAAAGGAGAATATCTGCCGCGTCCCATGGTGATGAACGACGACCAGAAGCGTCAGACTCATATACTCGATCGGGGCGCTTACTTAAGCCCATTGAAACCGGTTTCTTTTGCGACGCCTTCATTTCTGCCTCCTCAAGCTGAAGACGCTCCCCGCAACCGTCTCGGTTTAGCGCAGTGGCTCGTGGAAGCGGATCATCCCTTGACCGCGCGGGTCCAAGTCAACCGCATGTGGCAGTATTTCTTTGGGGTCGGCATTGTGAAGACTTCCGAAGACCTGGGAGTGCAGAGTGAATATCCCGAGCACATGGCGCTGCTGGATTGGTTGGCGACCGAGTTTGTTGAGCAGGGGTGGTCCATGAAAGCCATGCACCGGCTCATCGTCACGAGCGCTGCTTACCGCCAGGACTCCCGCATGAACGACTGGCATCGAGAGCATGATCCTGAAAATCGCCTCGTATCTCGGGGATCGCGATTTCGCATGCCCTCCATGGTTCTGCGTGACTGGGCGTTGAGTTCCTCTGGTTTGATTAATCCAGAGGTCGGTGGTAAACCGGTCTATCCCTATCAACCGGAAAATCCGTGGGAGACGCTGGCTCAAGTGACAAAGGAGCGAGATTTCAGCTATCCCACGTCCTCGGGAAAGGATCTTTACCGACGATCGATCTATAGCTTCTGGCGTCGGACAGTAACTCCGGCGAACCTCTTCGACGCATCGAGTCGTCAGGTCTGCCGAGTCACAGAGAGCCGCAATAACACGCCTTTGCATGCTCTGACAACCTTAAATGATCCCACTTGGGTGGAAGCTTCCCGCGTGCTCGCGGCTCGGGTTATGGAGCAGGAAGCTGAACACCTTGATCAATTGTTGCTCGCTTTCCAATCGGTGACGGGAAGGGTCCCATCAAACGAAGAACAGGCGATGCTCGACGGGCTCTATCAGAAACAGTTTTTCATTTACCAGAGTGAAAGGAAGGCGGCTGAGGCATTCCTTTCTGTAGGTGAGAGCCCCCCGAGCGAGTCTCTCCCTATTCCAGAGCACGCTGCCATGACGGCGGCCTGCCTTGCGATTTTTAACCTCGATGAGTCTCTAACCCGTCTTTAAGGGAACGAATTTGAATAGCTATGATTGCTGACTTGATTCATCAAAATTCCCAGCGCGTCACGCGACGTCAGCTTTTCGGTCGCGCCTCCGCAGGCGTTGGAACTGCTGCTCTGGCTTCACTGCTGGGGCAGGATACCCTGGCCGGGGTGAAGCCATCTCACTTTGCGCCGAAAGCCAAGCGGGTCGTGTTGCTTTGGCAGGGGGGAGGGCCCTCTCATATTGATCTCTTTGATCACAAACCGATCCTCGCGAAGCAGGCGGGCGAAGACATTCCAGCTTCGGTTCGCGGGGACACCCGCTTGTCGACGATGTCGGCCAACTACTCGAACTTTCCCTGCGTGCCGGCGATCAAACCCTACAAACGTTTCGGGGAGTGTGGCATGGAGCTCAGTTCTATGATTCCTAAAACCGGGTCGATTGCTGATGATATCTGCTTGGTGCGCTCACTTCATACTGAGGCTGTCAATCACGCTCCCGGGGTGACCTTTTTTCTTACCGGTGCTCAAATCCCCGGCCGTCCCAGCATGGGTTCATGGCTAACCTATGGCTTGGGTAGTGAGAGCGAGAACTTGCCGTCCTTCGTCGTAATGACCTCTTCGGATGAAGGGCGCACCTGCGGGCAGCTGTTCTTTGACCATTATTGGGGCAGCGGCTTTCTGCCCTCCCGCTATCAAGGGGTGCGCTTGCGTAGCGCGGGTGAGCCCGTGCCGTATCTTTCCAACCCGCCTGGAGTGAGTCGTGAAGCCCGACGTAGCTTGCTTGATGATCTTGGCCAGATGAACCGGAAGCACCTTGAGGACTACGGAGATCCGGAAACTGATACCCGCATTGCCCAGTATGAAATGGCCTTTCGCATGCAGACCAGCGTGCCAGAATTGACTGACTTTTCCAGCGAGCATCCCAAGGTGATGGAACGTTATGGTCCCAAGGTGATGCAGAAGGGCAGTTACGCAAACAATTGCCTTATTGCCCGCCGCCTGCTCGAGCGAGGCACCCGTTTTGTGCAGCTGATGCACTCCGGTTGGGATCAACATTCCAATCTCTACACGCAGCTTGAGGAACAATGCCGCGATACTGATGCCCCAAGTGCTGCTTTGGTGATGGATCTGAAAGAACGCGGAATGCTTGAGGACACGCTCGTGATTTTTGCCGGTGAGTTCGGCCGGACGCCTTTTGGACAGAGCCGGCCAGGGCGACCTAATGCCGGACGTGATCACTTCGGCCGTGCTTTCTCGTGGTGGATGGCAGGAGGTGGCGTTAAGGCGGGTATGACCTACGGGAAGACCGATGAGTATGGGTGGAACATCACCGAGAAGCCAGTCCATGTGCATGATATGCAGGCGACCATCCTCCACCTCGCTGGGATCGATCACACCAAGCTGACCTACCGCTACCAGGGCCGACAGTTCCGTCTCACAGATGTGCATGGGCACGTCCAGCATGGTATCCTCGCGTGAAATCGAGCGAGGTGGTAACCTTAATTTCTGGATTAAGCTTTAGTTTACCTCTTTGCGTATGCCAGCCCAGGGTTGAGGTTTTCTGAATTTACGGGAACACTTTGGGGTCATGAATTTATCGGCTATGAAAAATACCCTCGCTCTTGCCTATTTTGCTACTGCAATTCTAGTTTTGCCCGTGATGGCAGAAGATACTTCGCCCCTTGTCTACGAAGGTAGCGAAGGTCCTGGTCAAGGAAAGCATATCGTCTTCATCGCCAACGATCATGAGTATCGCTCTGAGGAAACTTCGCCACTAATTGCTAAGATTCTGGCCAAACATTACGGCTTCCGGTGCACAGTTCTATTTGGGATCGATGAGAACGGTCACATCAAAGCAGGTGGCGCTCCCGTGCCGGGGATGGAGGCGCTGAAAGATGCTGATTTGTTGTTCTTCTATACCCGCTTCATGAAATTGCCGGATGAACAGGTGGACTTGTTGGTAGACTATTTTGAGCGAGGCGGGCCTGTCGTGGGTTTGCGAACTTCAACCCACTGTTTCAACGGTCAGAAGGGTAAGTGGGAAAAATTGAACTTTAACTACAAGGGCGAGGATTATCTGGGCGGACTGGGAGAACAAATCTTAGGTAATACATGGAATAAGGAACGTGGCCAGGGTCACTACGGTGGAAATCATCAGATGGGGGGTCGCATCACTCCTGTGGCTGAAGCGAAGGATCACCCGGTAAACACAGGCGTCACGCAAATGCACACCTACTCGGGAGCCTATAGTTCTCAACCTCCTGCCGCCTCGACTCCCTTACTGGAAGTTCAGGTGCTAAATACGTTCGAGGCCAGCGATGATATAAACGCGCAAAAACCTATTGTGAATGCCGGTTGGGCGCGTGATCACTACGTGGCCCCATCGGGAGCAAAGAAAGAAGCACGGGTTGTTTACACTTCATATGGGGCTTCCGAAGACGTGCTCGATGAAGACGCGCGTCGATTTCTCGTTAATGCCTGCCTTTGGGCGGGTGGATGGGAGGATGTGATTACCCCTGACCTCGATGTCAGCATTGTTGGTGGATTTGATCCGGTTCCTTACACCACCGGTGCCTTTGCCCGACAGGGAGTTAAGCCGTCTGATCTGGCTGGATGGGACAGTCAGGTTATGCCTGCCGAGGCTCGTATTTGGGGCGTTGGTGACAGTTCCGAGGGGATGGTGTCCAAGTTGTCACGGGCGCTGAAGTCCCGCCCAGAGTTGGTTAAGAAACTTGAAATGACTTATCCAGAATTTGATGCTTCGCTTTACCAGTCAGAGGATAAAAAGCCAAAGAAGTAGTCGTATTTGAAGCCTCATTAAGCGCTCCCTCAGGTGATAAACCAGCTAATGCCGTCAGTGCACTGGCTTCCGTATTATCGTTTGGCCGCTGGTCCAGTTCCCTGGGGGCGACTCGTCCGCGGCCTTTCAATCTTGGTGGCACCTTCGAGACTGGATTCAGTGAAGGGAATCGGCTCGCTCGTTTCGAGATGCTTGAGCTTTATCTCTTTGATCTCGACGCGATTGGCGTTGCCCCGGTGCAGTTGAATGGCAATGAGCCCCTCAAGAGAGCGACCAGCCTCATCGTAATCGGTCAACTCGGAAGTGGTTTTTCCATTCACTTGGTGAATCATGTGATTACCTCGGGCGATGACACGAAATTCCGTCCATTTAGAAAGGTTTGCTTTGACTGGCTCCTGTTCGGAAAGAACCCAGCGATTTTGTTCCGCATCGAGCGCAACGTTTTTGCCGTTAAGACCGAAAATTCCTCTTCCTTTTTCTTCATAGGTCATACCGGTGTGTTCGATCGCTGGATGAACGTCGCATTGGTAGCCCGAGATGACAAAAGGACCATGATCGGGTGCTTTGCGGGATCGGTATTGGACTCCAGAGTTGTTGTCACCGATCACGCGCATGGTCGCGACGAGTTCAAAATCCCGAACAACGCCGTCCTTCCAGATGAGAAAGGTGTTTCCCTCTAAGTGCTCCGGGCCTTGGCAGGTCCCGACCACGATGCCATCTTGAACGGTCCAAATTCCTTCGGCCCCTTCCCAACCCGACAAGTCATTGCCGTTAAACAGGGAAGTAAAATCATTGGCCTCAAGGGCGAGACAGGAAACAGCAAGTAATAGTGAAGTAACGGTGGCAAGATTCATGAAAAGAAAAAGTGTAAAATGAAAAGAGGATTTTCCGCAACTGAGCAATTAGTTGCCTAACCTTCCGTTTACAAATCCTAATTGTCGTCCCGCAAAAAGTCGTATTCGGGCGATTCCACCTTGCCCTTGGCGTAGTCATAGACCGCCTTGAGTTCTTCGGGACTGTCCATTTTCTGGCCCTGATCTCCCGTTTTTTTGATCCATTCTTCGAGAATCTGGCGGTGCCGTTTCAGCACGGAGGCGTATTCGGGATCCTTGGCCAGGTTGTTGAGCTGGTCGGGATCCTTTTCGAGATCGTAGAGCTCTTCTTCAGGGCGTGTCTCGGCACTCATATAGGAAGCCTGCAGGGGGGTCATTTCGCCGCCGGTGTAGGCGCGGCGCAGCTCGATGATGCTGGCATGCTTGTCGCGGTATTGGGACTGGTAGAAAGCGCGGTCGGTCAGGTAATTGCGAATGTAGCGAAAGCGTTCCGTACCGACTGCACGGATGCGATCGACGGCGATACCGCAACGATCTCGGGCGGAAATAACGAACTTCTGGGGCTGGTAATCGGCTGCAAATAAATCGCGACCTTCAAAGGAAGCCGGGATTTCGAGTCCCCCGAGGGCGACAGTGGTTGCGGTGATATCGATGCCGTTGACGAGATCCTCACGCACCGTGCCTGCTTCCGGTGCGCCTTCGATGGATGGAGGAAAGCGTACGATCAGCGGCACCTTGGTCCCGTCTTCGTAGAGGAATTGCTTTGCGCGGGGAAGGGGAGCCCCGTGATCCGTGAAGAAGAACACGATGGTGTTGTCCCAGAGGTCATACTCCTTTAACCCAGAGACAATGGCGCCGACCTGTTCGTCGGTTTCGACGACCTGCTCAAAGTGTCGAGCGATGGCATTGCGAATGACGGGTGTGTCCGGGTAGTGAGCTGGCACGTGAACCAAGTCCTCATCGACCCGGGTCGGCATGGGATACTTGGAACCAGTTTCGCCTTCGAACTTGCCACCGGAGAGTTGGATCTGGCCAAAGAAAGGTCTGCCTTGGAGTTGTTCAAGGAAGGACACGTCGCGTCCTTTGAGATGGCCACCGTAGCCGGGGCGCTCAAAGTCGCCGGAGAACAGGTCCTTGCGTTCGTAGAGGAAATTGTAGTCCTCCTTGGATTCGTTGAAGGTAGAGAAGCCTGCCTCCTTAAAAAGCGAAGGCACAGCGAAGACGCCTTCCGGCAGCGGCTTCTTCAACATGGTGCGGTGGCGATGCAGGCCATGCGTGGTCTGCATGGTGCCGGTGATGATGGCCGAGCGGGTCGTGGAGCAAACCGGTGACGGCATGTAGGCGCGTTCGAATCGCACCCCGGCCTCAGCGAGGGCGTCGATGTTCGGAGTTTCTACGGCATCGTATCCATAGCACCCCATCCAGTCGCTCATGTCGTCGACAAAAATCCAGAGTATATTTGGTTTTTCATTTGCTGTATTCGCTGCTTGGAGGGTTGGTAGCACCAGCGCGGAGAAGAGCAGAATCAGTGATCTCATGGATTAGTGTTTCATCGAATGAGAGAGGTCGCAAGGCAGGGAGATTGACCGGTTTGTGTCAAAATTGGATGTGTTATTTTTTGACTAAGATTTTGACCATGGCAGAGGTTGCGTCATCAAGATGCAAACTTCAATCGCGTTGAGTCGTGCCCTTTGAAGACGAAGCCAAACAAGGCGTGTTTAACTTTCGGGGCAAGAGTGATTTGGTGTTGGTGAGTGGCTTTATCGCCGCGGCGCCGGCGTTGCATTCCGGTCAAGCCGCCGAAGAGTTCAGAATGTGTGATTGTTAAACCTACGGACTCTTCCAAAGTAAGCTCTTTGAGGCAGCATTCCTGACCAAGGGTGTTACCTTCACGTGGGTTGTAGCGTAAGACGTTTTGCCCATTCGGTCGGTTTTTATCAGTCGCCACGACAAATTATTGCTTTGAAATCTCAATCGCTCACTGAGGGGTCGATCCCAAAACATATTCGCAACATCGCTTTGCCGATGAGTATCGGGTTTCTGTTCAACACGATGTATAATGTGGTGGACTCGTTTTATGCGGGGCGGGTTTCGACTTCTGCGCTAGCGGCACTGGCCCTTTCGTTTCCGGTATTCTTTATCATCATTGCCATTGCCGAAGGAATTGCCCGGGGCTCATCCGCCCTCATAGCCAATGCAATCGGTGCGAAGGATGAGGAAAAAGAAAAGCGACTCTCGCGCCAGGTCTATTCACTAGGGCTGATCTGTGCGCTGTCGTTGACAGCGATTGGACTCAGTTTGGCGCCTTCTTTGTTTCGAATCCTAGGGGCCGAGGGAGACTATTTTGACTTGGCTCTCGGCTACGTTTCGCCCTTGTTCATTGGAGCGGTCTTTTTCCTGATCAGTAGCATGAGCAATGCCATCCTGCTCGCTCATGGTGACAGCAAGACGTTCGGTAAGGTGTTGATCGCCGGTTTCCTGCTCAACCTGATTCTCGACCCCTGGTTTCTCTATGGCGGCTTCGGCTTGCCCGCGATGGGCGTGCCGGGGATAGCCTGGGCGACCGTGTTGATTCAGGCCTTAGGAGGAAGCTTTCTTTTCTCTGTGGTCGTGAGGCGTGGCTATGTTGATCTCGGTGCGCTCTTCAAGCAGCGGCCCAAACCTAAGATCTACGGCGAAATCTTGAGGCAGGGGATTCCGACGAGCTTCAACATGATGTCGATTGCGCTCGGGTTTTTCGTCACGACCTATTTCCTGAAATTCTATGGTGAAGTGTCGGTGGCGGCTTTCGGCGTCGGCACCCGCATCGAGCAGATCGCGCTTCTCCCCGCGATCGGGCTGGGGGCTGCAATTGTTTCCATTGTCGGTCAGAACAACGGGGCCGGACGAATGGACCGGGTTGGCGATTGTGTGAAGCTTTGCGTGAAATATGGCCTGATCCTGATTTTGGGTTCCTCTGTGCTAATCTTTGTTTTCGCTACTCCGCTAGTGAGTATTTTTACTAGTGATGAGAAAGTCATTGAGGTCGGGGCCAACTACACGCGTATTATGGCTTTTATCCAGTGGGCCTACGTGATGGGATTTATTTTCATCGGATTTCTCCAGGCCATCAAGCGACCGATGTATGGATTCTTTGAGGCAGTGATCCGCAAAATTATTTTACCAATAGGCATCTTTTACCTGGCCGTCAAAGTCGTGGAGGTCGACTTGAATGGCTTCTATTACAGCATGGTGGCGATCAACGTGACCATGACTGTGGTAACGATCATCTACGCTCAGAGGGTTTTAAGAAAGATGACTCATCGTTCCTCGTCTTAACTCAGGTTGGGGGAGCTCAAAGGTGTTGTTTGAAAGATGAGCGCTCTGCGCTATGATAACCTCCCTCTCCTGGGGAGCGTATTCCAAAACGAGAGACGCCAGACATGAGCACGCAGACACAGGAATTGCCGGAATTTGACGAGATCGCTGAAACTATGAGCTATCTCCCCGATCTGGATGCGAAGTATCAGTTTCTCATCGACTTGAGCAAGCGGTTGCCGCTGATTCAAGAGGGCGAAGAAACCGATGAATTCCGAGTTTGGGGCTGCCAGTCTTCGGTTTGGATCGTGCCCTTTGAAGATGAAGCCAAACAAGGCGTGCTTAACTTTCGGGGCAAGAGTGATTCAGTATTGGTGAGTGGCATTATCGCCACGGCGTTGGCGCTTTATTCCGGCCACACCGCCGAGGAGATTTTGACTATTGATGGCCCAGCAGAGATGAAGAAATTAGAGCTTGAGTCACATCTCAGCCCGACCCGGCGTAATGGCCTCATGGGCATGATCGAGAGGATTCGTGAATACGCGGCCGCGACCCTTGGTTAGTCGGGGTCGCAAGCTACAGGGCATATTAAGGGGTTACATTTTCGGGCTCCGTTTGCGCCATGAGATGGCGGTTTACACTGAGACGAACAATCGGTTTCATGGGTTCATGATTGAACGAATTTCCCGACGACTTAGTTTGAAGTTTTTCTCCATGGCCGCTTTGCTCGGTCTTTTCGCTAAGCGTCCCGCGGTAGCTCAAGGTAAGAAAGGGTTGAAGCGCCTCGACTGCTGGGACCAGAATTACGATCGGATCTTCCTCGGAGGCGCTTTCTGGGCCAATCCGATGGAGGACTGGCTCATCAAGGACGGCTGGGCAGAATCGACCACTGATGCGGCCAATCGGAGTATTCATTCATTGACGCATCAGCTCGCTAGGCCCGCCAAGGGTTTCGCTATGTCGGTAAAAATTGGCCGCAGCGGTATCCTGAAAAAGGACGGTGGTGCCGGTTTTCGTCTCGGAGTGAAGAGCGACATCAACGAGGTGAAGAGCAATGTTTTCGCGAATGGTGGAGTTAACGCCGGTCTCGTTGGCCGGGAGCTCTTCATTGGCAAGAAAATGGCCAAGCTAACTGGCGTGCTCGATGGTGAGGCGGTGATTCTCGAACTTGAGGGAGCCGCAAGCGGTGATCAGGTAGAACTCACACTCACCGCAAAGTCCTCGGATGGAACCGAAGAAATCGGGAAATTGAAAGCCATTGCCAGAGCTGAAAGCCTCGTTGGTAACATCGCCCTGGTCAGTCAGTACACGGGAGCTAAGAATCGAACCGCGGGCCAACATGGGCATCGCTTCACTGAATGGCAGGCGGGTGGAGATGCTTTCACGGTAAGGACGGAGCAGAGTTTCGGTCCAATTCTCTGGTCGATGTACACCCTGAGCGACTCCCGCGGTGAAGAAGGTTTCGTCATGAAAATTACTGCTCTTCTTGGCCCTGTTGGCGAAAAAGATAACCGTGAAGTTGAACTCGAAGTGCAGCGAGGCGGCCAATGGGAATCGCTGGGCAGCGAAACACTTGATCCCGCAGCGTGGGTGTCCACCTGGCGCATCCCGAATTGGGACGAGAAAGTGGATACGCCGTTCCGTCTCGTCTATCGCGAGCGATTTAAAGATGGGAGTGAGGTGCCGGCTGAGTGGATTGGAAAGATTCGTCAGAACCCCGTTGGACGTCCCGTTCGGATCGGTGGGCTGACTTGCCAGAAAGACTATGCCTTCCCGTATGAACCAGTGGCCAATAATCTAGTAAAGCTCGACCCGGACCTGTTGTTCTTTTCTGGAGATCAGCTATACGAAAGCCATGGAGGCTTTGGTATCATCCGCAATGAAGAAGGGCCGGCCATCCTAAATTACTTGCGTAAGTTCTACATGCACGGGTGGGCCTTCGGTGATGCCATGCGCAATGCCCCGACCATCTGCATCACGGATGACCATGATGTCTTTCACGGTAACATATGGGGCGAAGGTGGTGAAGCGTGGGATATGGAAACGGGCGGCCAATCCAAAGCGGGTTACAAGCAGCCTGCCGGAATGGTCAATGTAGTACATACCACGCACGCCAGCCATCACCCCGACGTCTACGACACCACGTTGATGAAGCAGGGCATCAGTGTCTACTACGGTGACATGGTCTATGGTCGTGTCAGCTTCGCTATCCTCGGCGACCGAATGTGGAAGAGCGGCCCGGAGCGGGTCGATACCGGTAGCGGTCGTGCCGATCATGTCTATGACCCAACTTGGGACACCTCGGCTCTCGATGTGCCGGGACTCGAGTTACTTGGCGAGCGACAGGAAAAGTTCCTCGAGGCATGGGGTGATGACTGGCGTGGCCACGAGATGAAAGTGCTGCTTAGTCAGACACTCTTTGTGAATGCCGCAACCCACCATGGCAAATACGATGGTTACATCAAGGCCGACCTTGACTCCGGCGGTTGGCCGCAGACGGCGCGCAACCGTGCGGTTGATATTCTTCGCAAGTCCAAGGCATTGCACATCAATGGTGATCAGCACCTTACGACGATGACACAGTATGGATCGGCAAAGCAGCGCGACGCAAACTGGTCCTTTTGCACACCGGCGATCGCCGCGGGATACCCTCGCTGGTGGCGTCCAGATGAAATCGCAGGCATGAGCCATCGGAAACGGCCCTCCCATGGTCGCGACAATACGGGTGAATACCTCGACGGTTTCGGTAATCAACTTTATGTCTACGCCGTTGGGAATCCAGAGGTCGGCACTGAGAAGCATCGCTATGACCTGGCTCACCAGAAGGCGAGCGGTTTTGGATTGGTGACCATCAATACGGTGGCGAAGACCTACCACTGTGAGAGCTTTAGGTTCCGCGTCGATGCCACTGATGGAAACCCCGAGAACCAGCACCCAGGTTGGCCGGTCACTATTCACATGGACGAGAACGGAGGAGAAAATCGCTTGGAAGTCTAGCTTTGCACGTATCCAGGCATTTTCGTTTTTGGAAGCCTGACACTTTTTTGACAACTTCCCGATTGGGGAATTGGCAGGAATGATCGTAAATTGAGTTATGAAAAAGTCTCTCTTCGTTTTGGCCCTTTCCATTTCTGTAGCAGTATCTAACGGCTCTCCTGAGCACCCGGAACTTAAGGCCTTTCCGGAAGCCAAAGAGGGTCAAGTTCGACACGTCTTTGTCCTTCCTGAAAAAACTCGCCAGGAGGAAGTCGACTTCAAAGTCGAATTAATTCCCGGTAAGGTGATGGAAACGGACGGGGTGAATCGGATATACCTCGGAGTGGCGTTGGAGTCTCGCTCGGTAAAAGGGTGGGGATACACGTTTTATGACCTCACAGGAAAAGATAACGCGATGAGCACTCTCATTGGAGTTCCGCCCGGAACGCCAATGGTGGAAAAGTTTGTCGCAGGAAAGCCCCTTATGATCCGCTACAATAGCCGCCTTCCGGTGGTCATCTATACACCGCCGGGCTTCAAGATCCGCTACCGGATTTGGGAGGCGGGAAAAGAGCAGTCGATTGGTGAGTGATGGTTCTCTCAAAGGCGAATGTCGTCACTGTATCATGGCCGGCCGTTCCCAATCTTTGGAAGTGTGACCCTCGGGCTTGGCCGGCTTGTTTACCTCGACGGGATTAGCCTCGGGATCGTAAAGCGGCCAATCGTCGGTTCGGAAGGGAGATGCGGGGAGCCCCTCTTTATTGTAAATCAAATTGCGCTGGGAAGGATTCATGGCCCAGGCATAGCGAACGGCGACGGGATTCTCAACTTCGGGTGAGGAGACAACAACGGTGTCGTCCTTGATGTGCGCATTGGCCCAGTGCCACACCTGATCATCTCCTGCGATGGCAAATGAGTTGATTGGTCCTTCCTTGGCCGCCATCAGTCCACTGCCGATCGAGTCAAAGGAGAGGATGAAGCGACGTTCACGAACGGTGTGACCGTTGTATTCAGGCCCGTCTCCGACGATGTCTTTCCCATAGGTATTGGCTAGAGCGTGGTAGGCGTGGCGAATACCGATTGGCTTCTTATTCTTGGGATGCAGATCAATGGGGTTGCCAGTATCGATCGTCACCGCCATGCCGGTATTGGGAATGTCGTGGGTGGCAAGGCGCATTGCCTCCCGGCTGACGGCCCAAGAGGCTTCGATGCCTTCGACCGGTTCGGTTTGCTCGGGGTTCCAACTTGGCAGTTGGGTGAACTGGAAAGGGAAGGTGTCAGAGACCGCGCCATTAGAGTGCTCGTGCCAGGACTCTCGGTAGTAACCGATCAGGGTGGCGAGTTGGTTGCGGTAGTGCTCCGCCTGTGGCGCGTTCTTCGCGTTGCGTTCTCCCTGATACCAGATTATGCCGCGAATGCCGAAGGGTCGAATGGGGTAAATCATCGCGTTGAATTGGTGGCCGGGATACTGGTGACCTAGGGTGGCGGGCTTGGTGATGATGGGTGGTGAGAGTTGTTTGAAAGGATTCTTCATTGTCTCGCCGGAATCGATGAGAGCGTTGTATTCCGCGAGTTCTTTTTCGAAGGTAGCGAAAGCTTTTTCGTGGGTATCACCGCGGGTGATCATGCGTTTGGCGTTCTCTTCGTATCCTTTTTTATGGGCGATAGCCCGGGGATCGTCTTTTTGAATTTCCCACGGCATCCAGCCTTCGATGGGAGTGCCGGCGAAAGCTTGCTGAATGATGCCGACGGGAACGCCAAGTTCCTTGTGAAGTTTCTTGCCGAAGTAGTAGGAAACTGCGGAGGTCTCAAGAGCCGACGTGGGATTGCATCGCTTCCAAGTGCTGAGCCGGTCACGTGATTGCTCGAGCGGCTCGTGCCAGTGCTCGCGGCTGGACTTGAAGATACGAAAATTAGGAAGGTCGACATCGGCTTCTCCCTCCGCCTTAAAGCTGTTGCCGACAGACCAGCCCATGTTGGACTGGCCGGCGCAGAGCCAGACTTCGCCGACCGCCACGTCGTTGAGCTCGATGGTATTGTTTCCCTTGATTGTAAGGCTATGTCCGGTGCCGTGCTCTGGGGTTTCGAGATAGATGCGCCACTTACCTTTGTCGTTGGTGGTAGTGTTTTCTTCAGCGCCCCAACTGGCAGTAACGGTTATTTTTTCGCCAGGTTCAGCCCAGCCCCAGATCGTATTGCTGATCTGTTGCTGCAGAACCATGTGATCAGCAAAAAAGTTGGGAAGGCGAATCTCAGCCGTGGCGATGCTGGAAATGCCCAGTATCGCGATGACTAGTGAGGGGAGTTTCATTGGGGGTCGGGTGCGTTTATTTTCTTGGGTTAGTGTCGAACGTAACACTGAACTGGTCTTTGTTCCAAGGTATTGCCTGCATCAGGGCCCAATTCATTGCGATGGTGAGTGGGTCTTCGGTTGAGATGATGCTAGGATTGGTTAGATCCCACTGAATGGATGGACGACACGCTTAAGCCGGAAGGCCAGCGTTCCCCTGAGTAATGAATTATGGTAAAGTTCGCGCAGTCTGATGGATCACGATCTTTTAACTCAACTGAAAGTTACCGGTGATGAGCTCCTCGGCGAGGGATGTTTCCTCAAGCCTTACGCGCGCTTGCTGAACTTGCGAAGCGGTCATAGAAGGTTGAGGGAGGCGGCAAGGTCCGGTTTGGAATCCGAGTAGTGGCCAGATGACTTGTTTGACGCAGGCCTGAAATGGCCCCGGTTCGGAGTTGATCAGCCTGACGAGTTGAACGGCCTTCGCCATAAAGGCCTGGGCCAGTTCCATATCCCGAGCTTCGTAGGCTTTGATGATTTCTTTCCAGAGAGGAGCGGCGAAGCCATAGCAACTGCCAACCGCGCCCTTGGCTCCAGTGGCGAGAGCACCAAGAATCATTTCATCGGATCCGAAGAGAATATCGTAACGCCCGCTATCAAATTGCTGGCAGGCCATCATTTCCGCGAGGAAGAAGTCGCTGAACTTTACGCCTGCAAAATTGGGGACACGATCCTTGACTGCTTTGAGCAGGGCGACGGTATCGAAGGCGACGCCGCTGAGGCGGGGTATGTGATAGTAGTAATAAGGCAGGTTCGGAGCAGCTCCAGCAACCTCGGCAATGTAGTCGACCAGCAAGTCGAGCGTTGGCGGTTTGAAGTAGGTGGGAGGTAGCGTGGAGATGGCGTCGGCTCCGATATCAGCGGCGTGGCTGGCAAGTTCACGGGCGGAATCGATTGAGTTGTGACCCACCTGGATCACGGTGGGGACCCTCTGGTTTGTAGCGGTGAAGTAGGAAGCAGCGACTTTTTTTCGTTCGTCGACGGAAAGGGATTCCCCTTCGCCCGTGCTACCGCAAATGTAGAAACCCGAAGCACCGCGCTCGATCATGTGATCGGTCATTTGCGGAATCAGGGCAAGGTTGACTGACCCATCCGGATGAAATGGGGTATAAGTCGCAGCGATTAGTCCGGTGAGTTTCATGAATTGTGTTTGGGGTGATCAAACAGGCTTAGCTCAATGACGTGACCCTATTGATGCAGAAACTTGATGACAGCAATTGCTCTCGATGTTAGACAATGTTATAACATAAGCGAACACGCAAGTTTTTTTCAAGTTTTCACGAATCATGTCCACTGTATCGCTCAGCGAGAAAGCGTATCATCATATTCGACGTCAAGTCTTTGCGGGAGAGTTGGCCCCGGGAGACCGCTTGGTGAATCGGACTCTCGCAACGGAGATTGGCACCAGCTTTATCCCGGTACGGGAAGCCATCAGCCGGTTGGCCAGTGAGGGATTGGTAGAGCAGGTCGCCGGCGCCGGAGCATTCGTGCGCACGTTTGATCGACAGGAGATTTCCGAGATCTACGACGTTCGTGAGTTGTTTGAGCCCTACGCGGCGGCTCAGGCGGCGCGCTTCATGACGGATCACGAACTTTCTGAGTTAGAGTCACTGTTAAAAGAGTGGGAGACCGTCGGGGAAACGATTCTAGCGCGCAAGCGTGGTGCGACGGAGGTGGATCTCGATCGCTGGCTAGACTTGAATAAGCGATTTCACGAAGTCATGATCCAGGCTTCGAGAAATCATATACTCTCAAAGATTACCAATGATGTGAACGTGCTCTCGCAGTGTTTTGCCGCGCATCGAGGCTCCCCCAGGCTGCTCTCGAAGGGGACGGTGGAATACACGCTCAATTCTCACCGGAGACTCTACCAGATGCTGGAAGAACGGAACTCCGATGCGGCCGAGGAGCAGGTGCGGGAGCAGCTGAAATTCGGGAGAGAGTCGGTCCTTAACTTTTTTGATCAGAATCGAAATCGATGAAGAGAATTAATCAGACGGCAGGCCTGCTGATGTGTTGGGCTGCCTTGAGCTTTTCGGCCGCGATGGGTTCCGAGCGTCCTAATGTGATCCTGTTTCTCGTCGATGACCTCGGCTGGATGGACCTGGGTTGCCAGGGCAGTGAGTATTACCAGACACCTAACATTGATGCGTTGGCCGAATCAGGTCTCCGCTTCACGAATGCTTATGCGGCCTGCGCGGTTTGTTCGCCGACGCGCGCGGCTGTCTTGACGGGCAAGTATCCAGCCAGACTCATGCTGACTCAGTGGCTGCCGGCAGGGCGTTGGAGCGCGACCAAGAATAAGATGAAAGAAGGGCGATTTCTTCGCTCGCTCCCACTTGAAAAAGTGACTCTGGCGGAGGCCTTGCGCGAGGAGGGTTACAAAACTTTTCATGTTGGGAAGTGGCATCTCGGTGGCGAGCCATTTTCGATGCCGAGGCATCATGGTTTTGACGAGAATGTCGGCGGTGATGACCATGGCGCCCCAGGCAGTTACTTTTATCCCTTCAAAGGGAAATGGACGATTCCAACCACCAGAGAGGCGGTCGCCAAGCAGGCCTTTGGCGGCGGCGAGGAGGGCGACTTTCTTACGGACCTGATGGCGGAAGAGGCCGGTAAGCTGATTCGTGGCGCGGGTGAGGATCCCTTCTTTCTCTATCTCCCGTTCTACGGCGTTCACAGCCCGTTGCAGGGCAAGAAGGACAAAGTTGAGCGCTATGCGGCGATCCCGAAAGAGAAGCGGCAGGGCAATCCTAAGTATGCCGCCATGGTCGAGTCGATCGATGATGCGGTGGGCCATGTCATGGGCGTGGTTGATGAACTGGGGGAAACGGGAAACACTCTCGTCATTTTCACTTCGGATAACGGGGGGCTGGCCAAGGCGACCAATCATAGGCCGCTGCGTGCCAACAAAGGTTCTCACTACGAAGGTGGCATTCGGGTGCCTCTCATCATGGCTGGGGCAGGAATTGGCCTCGATGCACCCGGTGGCGTCGACTTGCCGGTCACATCCTGCGATCTTTATCCGACTGTTCTCGCTATCACTCAAACGCCGATGCGGAAGTCAGATGGGTTGAACCTGGCCCCATTGGTGAACGGTTTTGGTGAGATCGTGTTCTCTCCCGACCGCCCTATTTACTGGCACTATCCCCATTATAATCAGCATCCTTCGAGCGCCCCGGTCTCCATCATTCGACGCGGGTCGTGGAAGCTGATTGAGTTTCTTGAGTCGGGG
Source organism: Akkermansiaceae bacterium UBA1506 (assembly GCA_002323995.1). Classification (GTDB taxonomy): domain Bacteria; phylum Verrucomicrobiota; class Verrucomicrobiia; order Verrucomicrobiales; family DEV007; genus Arctic95D-9. The sequence goes on from DCQY01000004.1 coordinate 43,827, forward strand.
GAGGTGGAGCTTTATCACCTCGGCGAAGACATCGGGGAATCACGGGACATGTCCGAAGAGAAGCCGCAACTGGCGGCTGAGTTGTTGAAGCAACTCGCCGATTGGAAAGCAGAAGTCGGCGCCGACCCGATGCGGCCCAACCCTCAGTATGAAGGAAAGGAAGGCGCGGAATGAGGAGGTTGGCTGCCTGGCTTCTTTCCCTTGGGATCGGTTTCGTCGCTACGGCCTCGGAGCGACCTAATATTCTCCTGATTGTCTCTGAGGACAACGGGCCGGAACTGGGATGTTATGGACAGCCCTACGTGGAGACTCCCGTGCTCGATCAGTTGGCCACCAATGGGATTCGTTTCGAACGTGCTTATGTGCCGCAAGCCGGCTGTAGCCAGTCACGGGCTGCGCTGATGACAGGTCTCTATCCGCATCAGAACGGTCAGATTGGATTGGCGACATGGAAGTTTGGTCTCTACGACGGAGGCACGCCCAATTTGGTACGTTCGCTCAAAGGGGCGGGCTATCGCACCGGCATTATCGGTAAGCTTCACATCAACCCTAAGGAAGCTTTCCCTTTCGACTTTCGGGCGATCTCCACTTCGAACTTTGCCCGCAAAGATCACGATCAGTATGCGGTCAAGGCGAAGGAGTTTATCGAATCTGCCGATGAACCGTTTTTCCTGAGCGTGAACTATCCGGACGCGCATCGGCCTTTCATCGCCCAGATCGACGGAGTGCCGGCGGAGCCACTCACGGAGAAGGATGTGAAGCCACTGGCCTATTTCGGTCTCGATACGCCTGAGTTACGCCGCCAAACCGCGGACTACCTCAATTGCATGAGCCGCCTCGATGTGCAGGTAGGGAAATTGCTGCAGGTGTTGAAAGCCTCTGGAAAGGCTGATGACACGCTCATCGTTTACATGGGGGATCACGGAGCTGACATGCTGCGTGGCAAACGCACCTCGTATGAGGGCGGTGTCAGGGTTCCGTTGATTGTTTCCTGGGCAGGGCAGGTTAAACCGGGCCAGGTGCGTCATGAACTCGTCTCGACCCTCGACTTGATGCCGACCTTCATAGGGGCCGCGGGCGCAAAGCCGGTCGACGGATTGCCGGGACGCGATCTCGCTCCCATGTTCGACGGTTCTGAGGTGACTTGGCGTTCCTATCTCTTCACGGAGTATCACACCCATTCCGCCCACAACTACTACCCGCAACGTACCGTTCGGGATGATCGCTACAAGCTCATCCAGAACCTGATACCGGACACGGTGAATCCGGGATACGATTTCACGCGGCGAAAGTTCTTTGAGGAAAAACGCGAGGTCGTAGCAGCGGCGCCGGAACCGGTAAGGTCCGCCTATGAACTGATGGAGCGACCTCCGGCCTATGAGCTCTATGACCTCGAGGCTGATCCTTACGAATTTACTAACCTAGCGGAGAATGAAAAGCACGCGGAAGTGCTCGCCCGATTGCAAGGGGAACTGGAGGACTGGCGCGACGAGACGAATGATCCAATGCGCGATTCGGAGAATATTCTTCGGCTCAAGGCGGAGATTGATGCATGTCTCGACGGTGTCGATGCGTCCAAGGCGAAGTTGAACCTGACCTATCCGGAATACTTTTTCTCTGGCTCCGCTGCCATGCCCAGAGGGAACAGGAAAAATGTGCTCTTCATTGCGATCGACGATTTGCGTCCGGCCCTGAGATGTTTCGGTGACCCCGTGGCAATGACGCCCCATATCGATGCGCTTGCCCGTCGGGGGGTGGTTTTCAATCGGGCCTATTGCCAGTTGGCCGTCTGTGCCCCTTCACGGCACTCCCTGCTGACGGGGCTTCGACCGGATACAATCAAGGTTTGGGATTTAGGAACGCATTTTCGTGAGGCGCTTCCGGACGCGGTGACTTTACCGCAAGCGTTTAAGGAGGCGGGATATTCGACTCGATCAATTGGGAAGATTCTTCACGGAAGCGGAGCGCCTTCTCAGGATCCTCTGTCCTGGTCGGTTGACCCCATACTTGATACCAACCGTGAGCCGGAGCTGCGTTATGCCCGAGCTGAGAATCTCAAGGGTTCGGGTTTGAAGCGAAATAGCTCAGAGGCTGCCTCGGTCGAGGATGATTACTATATCGACGGTCTGATCTGCCAGGAAACGATCATCGCGCTAAAGGAATATGCGGAATCGGGAGAGTCCTTTTTTCTTGCGGTAGGCTTCAAGAAGCCGCACTTACCGTTTTGTGCTCCGCAGCGCTATTGGGATCTATATGATCGCGAGGCCATTTCTTTGCCTGCTTCGATGGCCCATCCCAAGAAAGCTCCCGAATTAGCCGTTCGCAGCTGGGGGGAGTTGGAGGGATACCGCGATATCGCGAAAAATGGCTCGTTAACCATGGCCCAGGCGAAAGAGCTACGTCATGGCTACTATGCCTGCGTGAGCTACATTGACGCTCAGGTTGGGAGGTTGATGGAAACGCTGGAAGCGTCTGGACTCATGGGAAATACGGTCATCTGCCTCTGGGGGGACCATGGGTTTCATCTCGGAGAGCAGGGCCTTTGGACCAAGGCCAATAACTACGAGTGGTCGACGCGAGTGCCGCTTCTGATTGCTGACCCTGGTCAGGAAGCGGGAAAAACCGAGGCGCTAGTCGAGTTGGTCGATGTTTACCCGACCTTATTAGATCTTTGTGAGCTTCCGATTGGCAGTCAGCTTGAAGGACAGAGCCTCGTTCCTTTGCTGAAGAATCCTAATCAGCCATGGGCGGAGTCAGCGATGAGCCAGTATCCCCGGGCAAAAAAGGGAAATCGCCACATTCGCCATGGAGATTTTATGGGTTACACCATTCGAACACGCGATTACCGCTACGTGGAATGGCGAAACTCTGATACGGGCAATGCTGTGGCTCTGGAGCTTTACGATCACCTCAAAGATCCTGACGAAAACACGAACGTGGCGCAGAACTCTGACTATCATTCCATTCTCAAGCGTCATGAAGCGCTGCTTCGCCTCAGCCTAGAAAAATCCCGTTCTGCTTCACGAAACCCTTCTCTACTTCAATAAATCCCCAACACTTGATGAAACCCTCATTTCATATCAGTCAATTAATCTCGCTTGCCGGACTCATTCTCTTGTTCGGTCAAGCCGGTCTCTCGGAAAATGCTCAAGAAGCAAGTCTTGATCCGTTGCTCGGTGACCCCGTTGTCGAAATTCAAACAGTCTTTGAGGACGAACGATTTCCCAATGTGGTCGTTTCGACGAAAGGCACTGTTCTCGCCACTTTTGGCAGAAAGACCTTGCGCGTTTGCCGGAGCGAAGATGGTGGCAAGACGTGGGGTGAACCGATACGGATCGCGGAATCAGGAATTCACGGGGGAGGAACGACGGTGGATGAGAACACCGGGGATATTCTTGTGTTTGTGGAGGATGAGCATCCACCGGCACCATTGACTGTCTATCGCAGTCAGGATGATGGTAAGACCTGGCTGGTCGATAACGTCACCATTCATCCAGATTCAGAGGGACGTGAGGTCTCAATGCACATGAATGAACATGGTATCACCCTGCGCCATGGAAAGCATAAAGGACGTCTGCTGAGGCCATCGCGTCACTACGGTGAAGGGAATCGTCCCGAAAGTTTGTTCCCGACCCACTTTACCAACGCCATCTACAGTGATGACGGTGGCAAGAACTGGAAGGCCAGCGATCCATTTCCGCACATGGGGACTGGTGAGGCCGCTGTGGTGGAGTTGTCAGACGGTCGTATTTATTACAATTCCCGTCGCCACTGGGCGCCCGAAAATGTTGATTCGCGCCGTCGTTGGATTGCCTGGAGCGATGACGGGGGTGAAACCTGGCAGGATGGTGGTATCTGTGAAGTGCTTCCTGATGGGGCTCAGGACAGGGACTACGGCTGCATGGGGGGATTGGTCAGATTACCGGTGAAAGGTCGGGATATTCTTTTTTACAGTAACTGTGATAGCGATACTGGTCGAAAGCAGGGCACGATCTGGGGCAGTTTTGACGGGGGCAAAACCTGGCCGATCAAGCGTCTCATCTACGAAGGTTCCTTTGCCTACTCCTCGATGTCGGTGGGGCGGCCCGGGACGGTTTCCGAGGGATGGGTTTATCTCCACGTTGAGAGCGACAAGGGCTCGAAGGTGGCACGCTTCAACTTGAGTTGGCTGCTCGAAGGGAAGTTGACGGGTGACGGCAATGTTCCGGCTGACCTAGCTCAATGAGGCAATTCGTGTTCATCCTGACCGGACTGGTCAGCCTGTTGGGGGCATCGCTTCGTGCTGAAGCGGAGCGACCCAATGTGCTCTTCCTGGCGGTGGATGACCTGAAAGACTGGGTCAATTGCCTCGGCGGATACGAAGGCAAAGTTCACACACCAAACATCGACCGCCTCGCGGCAAGGGGAACCTTGTTCACCAATGCGCACTGCCCTTCACCCAAGTGCGCACCGTCACGGGCAGCGATTATGACGGGACTGATGCCCTCGACCACAGGGCTCTATGACAACGGGCACTGGTGGTATGCTAATTATCCTGACGTAACCACTATCCCGGTGCACTTCATGCGGCATGGTTACGAAGTGGCGGGCGCTGGAAAAGTCTTTCATCACACTGCCGGTAATCATCCTCCCAACCAGTGGGGCGATTTTCAGAAGTTACTCTTTCGTGATGATCCCTGGTTTCGCGGGGTGAAGTTGAACTACCCATGGTCGGATCACGAGCCCTATCCGAAAGGCTTCCCTTTCAGTGGTGTGAAAGGTCTCGGGCATGAGAATGACTGGGGATCGCTGGGATACGAGGAGGCTGACTACGATGATTCCAAGTCGGCGACCTACGCGGTGGAGTTCCTCAAGCAAGAGCGCGACGGGCCTTTCTTCCTGGCCTGCGGTCTGTTTCGACCGCACCTGCCCTGGTATGTGCCGCAACCGTATTTTGATCACTACCCGCTCGATGAAGTCGTCTTGCCGAAGGTGAGGAAGGATGATCTCGAAGATGTGCCCAACGCCGGGAAGGCATTTGCTAAGGCCCGGGGAAAAGACCTCGAGGCGATTCTCAAGGCGGACCAATACCGGGGGGCGGTTCAAGCCTATTTGGCAAGCATCACTTATGCCGATGCCCAGTTGGGACGGGTGTTGGAGGCGCTGGAAGAGAGCAGTCAGGCTGATAACACCGTGGTGGTGCTTTGGTCAGACCACGGCTGGCATCTCGGGGAGAAAGGGCACTGGCACAAGACCACGCTGTGGGAAGAAGCCACTCGTGTTCCGTTCATCATTTCGGCTCCGGGGTTTGAGCCGGCCCGTTGTTCCCGTCCCGTTAGCCTGGTGGATCTCTTTCCGACCTTGAATGAATTGTGTGGGCTGCGGCTTGATAACGCTCATGACGGCGAAAGCCTGGTGCCTCTGCTGGAGGACCCCGAAGCATCGTTTGATCGCGTTGGGGTCATGATCCAATACAAGCCGGGCAATGTCGCGATTCGGAGCGATCGATTTCGTTATATTCGCTATGCCGATGGTAGTGAGGAATTCTATGACCACGTGACCGATCCCTACGAGTGGAAGAATCTGGTAGACGACAATGCCTTCACTGAGGCAAGATTGGCTCTGGAGCATTTCGCAACCTTCGAGTGGGCGGAGTCATCTTCCACAAAGAAGAGCTTTGATTTCGACCCTGAAACCTTCACCTGGACTGAAAAGTCAACGGGTCGGGTGATCGACGGCAAAGCTCCCTTAAATCCGTGATGGAAATAAAAATTCGACGAGTGGGATTCTCCGTTTTGTTCTGCCTGTGCGTATGCCTGAGTTCCGCGACAACTCTGTCGTTCTCAGATTCGCGACCCGACGTGCTGTTCGTGGCGATTGATGACATGAATGACTGGATCTCGCTCTTGGACTCGGAATCACCGATTCAAACACCTAATCTGGAGCGTCTCGCCAAACGTGGCACCCTCTTCACGAGGGCCTATTGCGCTTCGCCTGCCTGCAATCCATCCCGCGTCGCAACCCTGACGGGACTGCGTCCGACGACCAGTGGCGTTTACGGGAACAAGAGCAATTGGCGCAAGGCGCTGCCGGGGCGAAAGACAATCATGCAGCAGTTTCGGGCTGCGGGTTATGAAGTGAAGGGTGCTGGGAAGATCTTCCATCACCACCTCGACGGGGCGTTTCACGACGACGCGTCATTCAATGAGTTCCAGCCTATGGCACCGCAGAACATGCCGGAAGAGAAGTTGAATGGTGCACCGGGTTATGGCTCCCCCAATACTGACTGGGGCGAGTGGCCGCCGGCAGAAACGGACACAATCGATTTCAAGACGGCCGACTACTGCATCGAGGTGTTGCGGGGAGACCGAAGTGAGCCACCACTTTTTCTTGCCTGTGGGATCTTCAAACCTCACTCACCGTTTTTTTCACCAACCATCTACCACGAGCCTTATCGCGGAATGGAACTTCCGACACGGAATCCGGATGACTGGGACGACCTGCCTTCGGGAGCCAATGACTTAATGGATTCAAAGCGTTGGTTCTGGGCTGGAATGATGGGAGTGGAAGATAAATCTCCGGGATCCTACCAGCGATTCATCGAAGCTTATGCGGCCTGTTGTGCCTTTGCTGATGCTCAGTTTGGGCGCGTTCTCGACGCCCTCGATTCCAATCCTCGAGGGAAAGAAACTATCGTCGTTTTGTGGTCGGATCACGGCTTTCACCTGGGTGAGAAAGATCACATCGAAAAGTTTTCGCTTTGGGAAAAAGCGAATCGCATTCCCATGATAGTGGTGGCACCCGGCGTCGCCACCCCGGGAAGTGTCTGTGATGCGCCGGTTGATTTGACTGCCTTGTATCCCACCCTGTTGGAATTGGCAGGATTGCCTGAAGACGAAAGAGCGGATGGTAACAGCCTTGTTCCTCAATTGAAGAATCCCGACCGCAAGCGCCCGATACCGGCGCTGATGACCTACGGTAAAGGCAACCACGCGGTACGCACGGAGCGCTGGCGCTACATTCGCTACGCCGATGGCACGGAAGAACTTTACGATCACGAAGTTGATCCTGAAGAGTGGGCAAACGTGGCTTCCGCTCAGGAGCATGTTGCTGTTTTGAAAGAACACCGGGAGTGGCTCTTCATGGTTGAGGCTGATCCTGTCGGTGATTTAAAACGAAAACCGAAGATGAAAACGAAATGACGGGCCGAGTTGGAATTGCGCTGGCCGGGATGATCCTCCTGGTGACCAATGTTGTCGTCACTGCCGAAGACGTGCCTGTCGGTGTGGGGGTAATTCAATGGCATTCACTCCCAAAACTTCCTGACGCTCACGGGCTCGCTGGTCCGTTTGCCGGGAAAATCGGTGGCTCGCTGGTCGTTGCCGGTGGGGCCAATTTCCCAGAGGCACCACCGTGGGAAGGCGGTAAGAAGGTCTGGCACGATCGCATCTTTGTTTACTCAGTTGAGCAGAATTCGTGGATAGTTTCAGAGACGCGGCTTCCACAATCGCTCGCTTACGGGGTGTCGCTGACGCTACCTGGGCGTGCTTCTGTGGTGGTCCTGGGAGGCAGTAACCAGGAGAACCTTCCCACCACTACCGCGATGGAACTGCGATTGGTTTCAGGAAACGTGACCCTAACCGAATTGCCTCCGCTGCCCGTTCCTCTTGCTGAAATGAGTGGGGAGGCGATTGGCAACACGCTTTACCTTTTTTCGGGACGAACCAGCAAAAAAACATCTCAGACCCTCTTTAAAATCGACCTCGATTCTATCAAGCCCCAGTGGGAGGCTTTGCCATGGCCCGGTGAGGCCAGAGGGCGCATGCATTCCATCGCTGGGAGGCAAGGTGGGAAGCTTTACTGGTTCGGGGGTCGCGACCGAATGTCTGAAGGTTCTATTCCCTTTTCTGAAGATCGCATGGAACCCGAGGGCCTCGATTTTCTCAGGGACTGTTATTCCTTTGATCCAGCTACGAGTGAATGGGAGCGCTTGGCGGATCTCCCCGTCGGCCTCTCTGCGGCCCCGTCTCCAGCTGTTTCAGCCGGAGAGGCACACCTTCTCCTCCTTGGTGGCGTGACCGTTGATTTTTTGAAGGAACAGTTAAAGGCACGCCCTGAGTTGAATGGGCAGGGGCATGAGCATCCTGGATTCCCAAAGACGATATGGGGGTATCACACTGTCACTAACACCTGGGCGCCTGTGGATGAAATTCCCGCTGAGTTCGAAGCGCCGGTCACTGTGCCGGTGGTGATGGCTGACGCGAACGCTTTCTTTATTCCGTCGGGAGAAATTAAGCCAGGCGTGAGAACACGACAGGTCATTCGTGGTCAAGTCGAGTCCAACCGTGCTTCCTTTGGAGTGGTCAATTGGATCGTGGTCGCGGTTTATCTGCTTGCCATGGTGGCGATCGGCTACAGATTCATGAGGCGCGCATCTGCCGCTTCGACCGATGCCTACTTCCGAGGGGGGCAGCGGGTGCCATGGTGGGTAGCTGGTCTTTCAATCTTCGCCACGATGCTGTCGGCCATCACCTTCATGGCGATCCCGGCGAAAGCCTATTCCGAGAACTTCAACTTCTGGATCGGACAGTGGGCCATGGTGCTGATCGTGCCGTTGGTGGTTCTTTTTTATCTCCCGTATTTTCGAAAACTGAATATCACTTCGGCCTACGAGTTTCTCGAAAACCGCTTTAATCTTGCCTCGCGTTTGGTAGCCAGCGCTTTGTTCATGCTCTTCCACGTGGGGCGGGTTGCCATCGTGCTCTACCTGCCGGCGCTGGCACTCTCAAGTGCGACAGATATCAACATTTACGCGGCTATCCTTGCCATCGGGTTGCTCTGCATCATCTACACTGTCATGGGCGGCATCGAAGCTGTGGTCTGGACAGATGCGATTCAGGCCGTGGTTCTATTAGGGGGAGCACTCCTCTGTCTTTTGATCGTGATTTTCAATCTCGATGGCGGCATGGGTACGCTTGTCAGTATCGCAGGGGAAGATGGAAAGGGACTAGTCGCTGACTGGAACGGTCTCGACTTTAGCTCCTCGACGAACTCCGGGTGGGTGATCTTTCTGGGGTTCCTCTTTGCGTCGCTGCCATCCTACACAGCAGGCCAAGATGTGGTGCAGCGATACGTGACGACTCCGAGTGAGAAAGACGCGGCGCGTTCTCTCTGGCTCAATCTTCCGATGGCTTTGTTAGGCTCCTTACTCTTCTTTGGCTTGGGAACCGCGCTCTATGCTTTCTACAAAACTCAGCCCGAACTGCTTGATCCCACCCTTGAGCGAAATGACGGCATTCTTCCATTCTTTATCCTGCAGAATCTGCCAGTCGGCGTAGCTGGTTTGATCGTGGCCGGAATTTTTGCGGCGGCCCAATCGACTATTTCTAGCTCGTTGAACTCGGTTGCGACAGCCTTCGTGACCGACTACTACGGTCGGATTTTGAAACCGCATTCGCCAGATGCATCGCGTCTTGCTGTAGCGCGACGAATTGTGATTGTTCTGGGCCTCGTTGGAATTGTCCTCGCCTCCTGGATCGCGGCCACGGGCATCAAGTCAGCGTTCGATGCGTTCAATACATTCATTGGCATGGCGCTCGGGCCGGTGGGTGGCATGTTTTTTATTGGCGTATTTGTGAAGAGGGCGTCGGGGGCAGCCGCCTTGATCGGGGCGGTGGTGGGATTCCTGACCGTGTTGACCCTTCATTTTGCGAGGCAGGCAGGAGCGATTGATCTTTGGCCGATTCTCAACGGCATGATCAGCTTTGTCGTGACGGTGGTTGTGGGGACACTTGCGGGACTTTCAAAGCGATCGGCTGTGTCATTAGAGGGCGGTTAGAGGTTTCCAAGGATCTCCAACGCCCGATCCATCATCTCGTCTGTAATGTCCTGGTGAGTGACAAGGCGCATCCGACGGGGACCCATCGCGACGGTGAGAATGTCTTCGCCGGCCAACCGTTCCATGGTAGATGCCAGGGCTTTCGGCGTTTCAAAATCAAACATGACCAGGTTGGTTTCGGGAGGAAGAGCGTTTCCGGACAGCGAGGAAACGACGAGAGCTTCACTGAGACGCTTGGCGTTGCAATGATCATCGGCCAACCGCTCGATATTGTTCTTCAGGGCAAACAATCCTGCTGCCGCAAGGTAACCAGCCTGGCGCATGCCGCCGCCAAAAGCTTTGCGCATGCGGTTGGCTTCGTGGATGAAGTCAACCCCTCCCAGCAGGAGAGAACCTACCGGGGCACCGAGTCCCTTTGAGAGGCAGACGGAAATACTGTCGAAAACCTCGCCAAAGTCTTGAGGCGTTTTTCCTGTTTCGACGATCGCGTTGAAAACGCGAGCCCCGTCGAGATGGAGGCGGAGATCGTGTTCGTTGCAGACCGAACTGATGCGTCGGATTTCATCGAAGTCCCAGATCTTTCCGCCACCCTTGTTGCAGGTGTTCTCAATCGAAACAAGACGAGTGCGCGGGTAATGTGGATCGTCGGGGTTGATCGCCGCCGCCACGTCCTTGGCTGAGAAGCGACCGCCGTCGCCGTGCATCAGCTTGCAGGAAATTCCTGAGTGCAAGGCAGCGCCGCCACCTTCATACACGTAGACGTGCGCGGTCTCATCGCAGATCATCTGGTCGCCCGGACGCGTGTGCGACTTGATCGCAATCTGGTTGCTCATCGTGCCGGACGGGCAGAAGAGCGCACCTTCCATGCCGAAGAGATGGGCCGCGAAAGACTCCAGCTCCAGGACCGAGGGATCGTCACCGAAAACCGCGTCACCCACCTGCGCCGAGTTCATCGCCTCGAGCATGGCGGAGCAGGGACGAGTCACGGTGTCACTGCGGAGATCGATCTGCATGGATGGGAAGAGATGGAGTTTAGGCAAGTTCTGCCACCAATTTCACAGCCACAGAAAATGCAATCTACCGTTCGTTGAAAACCGAACCCGCTTATCCAAACGAGTAAGGCGCGCGGTAATCGCGTGTGAGCCATGCCGGATCACCGGTGCCGTCGGCAAATTCGTTGGTCTCCGGATTCCACTTCACGTTCGCATTGAAGTAGTAGCCGATGTTCATGAGGTGACAGCAGATCGCAGAACCACCGCCGACGACTTCGTCGGTGATCGGCTTGGTGCGGTTGGCGACTGCCTGAAGGAAGTCCGGCACGTGTCCAACGCTTTTGTAGAGTTTAATCTCGGCGGTTTCGAGAAATTCCCGTTCGGCGAGAGTGTATTGGGAGGTTACCGATTTATCTTCTTTGCTGAGCGCTCTGTATTTCTCTTCGCCATCGATGGTAAGGGCAAACTTGCCACGGGAAACCTGGACGACGCCTTTAGATCCGTGAAATTCGACTCCGATCCCGCCGCCGTGAGTCACGGTGACACCGTTTGCGTATTTCAGCGTGCAGCCTCGATTCGCCTCGGGATCTTCCGGAGGAATGACTTCGACAGGGCCTGAACCATCCATGCCAAGTCCCCACTGAGCGATATCGAGGTGATGAGCGCCCCAGTCGGTGACCATACCGCCCCCGAATTCGCGGTAGTTTCTCCAACGGGGGAAATTGTTGTGAAGGCCCCGGGGGCTCAAGATGGAATTGTAGGGGCGTTTCGGCGCTGGTCCGAGCCAACGTTCCCAATCGAGGCCTGGCTCCATTTGCTCCTCCGGCAAATCGCAGGGTCTGCCGGGATCACCAAAACTGCATTCGACACGTTCGATCTCGCCGATGACGCCGTTGCGAACTAGTTCGCAGGCGACGCGGAACTCCTTGGAGGAACGTTGCATCGAACCGGTCTGGAGAACGCGACCATTTTTTTTGACCTCGTCGATGACGGTAACGGCCTCGAAGATGTTGTGAGTCAGCGGCTTTTCACAATAGACGTCCTTGCCGGAGCGCAGCGCAGCGACAGTCGGGATGGCATGCCAGTGGTCGGGGGTAGCGATGCAGACGGCATCGATGTCGTCGCGGGCGATAATGTCTTCGTATTTCGTCGTCGCGACACATTCGATATTGAGGCCTTTCTTGGCATTCTGTTCATCAACCCCTGCCTTGGCATCCTTGAGGCGGGTTTGATCGACGTCACAGACGGAAACAACATGTGTGCCGTGGCTCATGAAATTTCGAAGTAGTCCGCGGTTCTGCTTACCCATGCCGATGAAGCCCATGCGAAGAGGCTTGGGTGAGGCGTCTTGGGCAGAGAGGCCGAGCGGGAGTAATAATGGAGCCGCGGCAGCGCCTGCAGAAGTCTTGATAAAGTTTCGACGAGAATTGTCCATAGGCAGATAAATTAGACGGAAGGCTTGGGAAAAACCATTTTTTTCTGACTGCTGATCTTTCGATGAAGTTCGCTTTTATCTGTAGCCGACAGCCCTGCCTTGCTAATCGAACCGAAATCGAACCGCGGATCGTGCCTTGATCTACTCTCGTTTTCGGCCTTTGGTTATTTTCCCGACCATTTTTATCCATAAACGTATACTTCGTAATGAATCGAGACCAGCCTTCTCAATGTCCCTTTTCAGCAGGGCAAAAGACGGCGAAGCCATCTTTAGAAGGATATAATTTGCGATGGGATCTCGCTGAGCATGGCAACTTACTTTACCCGACGCTTGGCTCTGACGCTGGAAGTCTAGAAGAGTGCGCTAAAGACGCCTGGCGAAACTCTGACCGCTGCATAGGAAGGCGGCGCTGGAGGGTTTTGGATGTTATTGACGCTCGGAATGTATGCGAGCCCGACGACATATTTGAGGTGCTTCTCTCCCACCTCAAAAAAGCCACCAATGGCGGGAAAATTATTCCAGTGATGTCTGTATTTCGAGAATGGTTGCCCGATGAGCCGGAAATTAGGATTTGGAATCATCAGCTGATGCGATACGCGTTTTATGAGGCATCCGATGGGACTAAGCTAGGCGATCCGATGAACGCCGATTTGACAAAACTGGCGATGTCTCTCGGTTGGACTCCACCAGCGAACCCCAGTCCATTCGATCTCTTGCCAATCATTATTCAGGTGGGAGAAAAGTTGAGCTACTACGAGCTCCCAAAGGAAGAGGTGAGTGAGGTGTTGATTCGCCATCCAAAATACCCCTTCCTAGAAAAAATGAACCTGCGGTGGTATGCGGTCCCCGTTGTGTCGGACATGATCTTCGCGACGGGTTCTGCTCTCCACTCATGTGCGCCTTTTAGTGGCCATTATCTTGGAACGGAAATTGGGGCGCGCAATTTGGCCGATTCGGATCGTTACAATCTGCTGCCTGAAGTTGCTACTCGCCTTGGTCTTGATACGACGAGTCGTCGAAGCCTTTGGAAGGACCACGCGCTCGTCGTCCTGAACGAAGCAGTCCTGTGGTCTTTTGATAATGAGGGCGTTCGTATTTCGGACCACCACAGCCAATCTGATGAATTCTTAAAATTCTGTGAACATGAAGCGAAGGAGGGGCGCGACGTGAGTGCTGAATGGAGTTGGATTGTGCCACCGATTTCGGGGTCAGCTACCTCCGTCTTTCATCGAAGCTACGATCAGAAGCCGGTCTACCCTAATTTTCTGCTTCAGGTGCCCGCTTGGCAAACGCCTCGGGGCAGAAGGCTTCTGAACTCGAAAGGGATAAAAGATTTCGAGGGCCTCTCGATCGAAGGAGCGTGATTTAAGCGAGGCTTTTCCGCTGATGGGAGCAAACGTCACGACAGCTAGAGCTTTATTTATCGTCTCAATTCAAGACGGCTCTGGTGCTTGAGAATGTCAGCGAAGACAAGGATTGTCTCATCGCTAATTTGATCGGTGTGGTAGCGCATACGGAGAACGTAACTCTAAATCAGCATTGCTGATTGTAGTAAAGAGGGTCATTTCGAATCGGAGCCAGTCGGCGCCTGTTTATCACCGCCTTTCTCTCTCTTGCTTGTCAGGTAGCATCGCCATTCTTCGGACTCCGCCATCCTCTTAAGTTCGGCGGCTCGCTTAGCCAAAAATCTCCTCATGTATCCTGTCAAAAACAAGCCTTCGGCAAGACGGCCCAAGAAACCAAAGGGGGCAGCAAAATGGAATTCATCCTTCATTAGAGTTCCTTCGACGGATGCGGAAAACCTGTGAACGTGATGCATGGATGAAAATGCGCCACTGATCATCTCGTCGCTGAACATATGCGGTCGTTCAAATTCGGTGATTCGGACGGATAGCTTCTGCTTGACCCCAAAATGTGTCGCTTCCCATGTGACTGTCTCACCAACTTCGATCAACCCTGTCGTGCGACCAGCAACTGCTCTCTCATTTGAACCTTCGGTGCTCTTCATGTGTGCGTCTATGCTCCGTGCGAGATCGAAGACGCGCTCCATGGGTGCGTTTATTTGCGTTTCGAGTTCGATTAATGGCATCTCTTTTGTGGAGAAGAACAAGCTCATGCGTGACGCGTTAGCGACGTTGGATGAAGCTCTTTGTGAGTTTTAATGCCCGCTTCGCGTAATATCTCACATTGTATTTAATACGACCTATATGACTCGCATTCACTCGCGAGTTACGTTTATCGTTGGTTACTTCACGGGGAGGTATGTTTAGGAATGCACAGATATCATTAACATCGAATCCATCCTCTAATTTTATGCTAAAAAGTTTATCGGGCGAGGCAGAAAAATAGTCGAAAACGCTTTTGTGATAATCATCATAATGCCTGCTAAGTATTCGCTTGTTGAAAGAACGGGAGCCATAGAACTTCTCATGGTATGCATGAATACTTTCGTTCCAATCCCAGATAACTTTTCCATGCTTGAACATCCACTCCATTGATTCGAGCCATTTTTCCTTCTGACGGATTGTGAGTATGAATTTTGAATCTGGATATCGCGAATCAAGCTCTTTAAAAAGTAGAGGAATAGGAGAATCTCCAAGAGCATCGAATTGATCACATTTTTCCCAATGAGGCTCGTTAGATAACAGGAAGTTACAAAAGTGCACCGATTCCAACCCAAGCTCTAATAAAATATGATGCAAAGAAGTTGTCCCCGAACGAGAAAGCCCAATGTAGAATATCTTGGTAGGTTTTTTGCTCATGTAATTTTCCCTTGAGGTAGAGAACTGGCATGGAGTGTTAACGACGTTTTCAGAAGTGACTTGTTAGGGCCATTTTCTTTTATGAACTCTGGTTTTAGATTCGAAATAGCTTCATAACGAATAAACATCGAATTTGTCTACCATAGGACCGTATCCTTCCTTCGTATTTGGCTGCAAAAGTCGAAAAGCGCTAATCTTGAGCGATGTAATGCGTTTTGTGAGAAGCTCCATTTTCTTTGGCCTACGTTAAAGTTAGCCTGACCGAAGGTGCGCTCCGACTTCTGGATTGATGGGTGAATGGTAGTTAAGCTTTTCAACTCGCAGGGGGTCAGGCGTTAGGATCGACATCTTGTCCGATCCGTTTTTGTAGAAGCTGAGTTGCACTCTGTAGGCCGAACCCAACAGCGCCTCCAACAATCGCGAAACAAGCTGCATAGATTGGTATGATGATCAGCGAAATCGCGGCTTGGGCATCAGCCGCCAGATCGTTATTGTAGTGGCAATACGCTAACATAGTGATGGTAGTAAGCGTGCTGATGACTACCGGAAGAAAGAATGGTGATTTCGAGATAAGGGCGGTGAAAAACACGATGATGGCTGGAATCATCGCAAACGCTCCGATGAGTAGCGTGCCGGATATGAAGTGGCCTTCGTCTGGTAAATACTGAGCTACCCAATCACTACCCCGAGGAAGACGAGAGAGAACTGGAATGGCAAGACAGAGTGATCCTGCAAGCAATCCGATTTTTGTCTGAGTTTTCATTTTTAATTGAACGTCGCAGCGCACTCGCGCGTGGAGTGCGTGATGGATATCGTGTCTTGTTTTGCTTTTTGGCCAGTTTGATCTGCTCAAGTTGGAAGTTTGAGGCCAAACCCCGGCTGCGACGACGGAACGAGCTGGCCTCCGACAATCCGGTTCTCTCCAAAATCAACATTGCCACCTTCCGTCGTAACCCCTTCGATGGTAGGGGAATGTCCCCAGGCACCAACGAAGTGCGCAACGTAAACTGATTTGAGTGCTGAGCCCCAGGTGTGCGGAGAAATCTGAACTCCTGCTTTGATTAGTCTAGGCATCTGACGCCGCCAAGCGTTAAATTCATGCCCGCAGATGTCCTCCAAACGGACATCAAGAACCCCAGCGGCGGCCAAATCTTCCAGCACTTTGAAGTCCGGTCGTGCTTCTCCATCAGCACAGAGCGTCTTTTCACGACCGTTGGCTTTCAGCCATTT